>NZ_JBJGYW010000016.1:0-121908 GCF_054050215.1 Geodermatophilus sp. SYSU D01186
CCCCCCCCCCCCCGCCCCCCCCCCCCCCCCCCCCCCCCCCCCCCCCCCCCCCCCCCCCCCCCCCCCCCCCCCCCCCCCCCCCCCCCCCCCCCCCCCCCCCCCCCCCCCCCCCCCCCCCCCCCCGGGCCGGCGGCGTCCCCGGGGCCGCGGCGCTCCTCCGACCCGGGCGGCGACCGGCCCGGGCCGCTGTTTGGATGGGGACGACCCGTCGGGACCGACCCGGCACCCCCACCCCGAGGAGACCCCGTGGCCGAGCTGACCCGCCCCGACGTCGAGCCGCCGACCGGCCCGGCGCCCGACGACCTGGTGATGGAGGACCTCGTCGTCGGCGACGGTCCGGAGGCCAAGGCCGGCGACCTGGTGAGCGCCCACTACGTCGGTGTCACCCACGACGGGGGTGAGCAGTTCGACGCCTCCTGGGACCGCGGCGACCCCCTGGAGTTCCGGCTCGGCGTGGGCATGGTCATCCAGGGCTGGGACGAGGGCATCGCCGGCATGAGGGTGGGTGGTCGCCGCCGCCTCACCATCCCGCCGCACAAGGCCTACGGCGACCGCGGCGCGGGCGGCGTCATCAAGCCCGGCGCCACGCTGGTCTTCGTCGTCGACCTGGTCGGCGTCCGCTGAGCGCGGTCGCCCGGTGACCGGCGGCGTCACCGGGCGACCCGCCACGCATGGGCACCGGCCGCCCGGGGGACGGGCGCGCCCAGGTCCAGGCGCACCGGCCGGAATGACCGCGGGCGGTGCGCGGTTGACCGGCGACGTGCGCATCGAGGTGTGGTCCGACGTCGTCTGTCCGTGGTGCTACATCGGCAAGCGCCGGCTGGAGACCGCGCTCGAGCGGTTCCCCCACCGGGACCAGGTCGAGGTGGTCTGGCGCTCCTACCAGCTCGATCCCACCGCGCCCGAGGGGGAGACACACCCGACGCTGCCCGCGCTGGCGGCCAAGTACGGCCGCAGCGAGGAGGAGATGCGCGCCTCGATGCGGCACGTCGAGGAGACCGCCGCCGCCGAGGGCCTGCAGTACTCCCTGGCCGACGGCGTCAGCGGCAACACCCGGCTGGCCCACGAGCTGATCCACCTCGCCGCCGAGCACGGCCTGCAGGGGCAGATGAAGGAGCGCCTGCTGCACGCCCACTTCGAGGAGGCGCGGTCGGTGTTCGACGTCGACTCGCTCGTCCCGCTCGCCGTCGAGGTCGGCCTCGACGAGGCCGAGGTGCGGGCCGCCCTCGCCGACTCCCGCCACCGCCACGCCGTCGCCCAGGACGCGCGGACGGCGCAGGCCCTCGGCGCGACCGGTGTGCCGTTCTTCGTCGTCGACCGGAAGTACGGGGCGGCCGGCGCCCAGCCGGCGGAGCTGCTGCTGCAGGTGCTCGAGCGGGCCTGGGCCGACGCGCACCCGCTGGTGACGGTGCCCGCCGCCGACGGCTGCACCGACGACAGCTGCGCGGTCTAGTCCAGCAGCTCCGCCACCGCGCGCAACCGCTGCTCCGCCGCCTCGGCCAGCTCCCGGACGACGTCGGCCGCGGGCCGCTCGGCGGTGACCAGGCCGACCGACTCCCCGGCGTAGAGGGGTGCGGCGTCCAGGTCACCGGTCCGGCGGCCCTCGACCACGCGCGCGCAGTCCGGGTGCCCGGGCAGGTCCGCCTCGCGGCCGTGCCAGGTGCGGCTGAACTCGTTGACCAGGGCGCGGCCGGGCCAGCGCTCCGGCCAGGCCAGCCCCTGCGCGACGTCGAAGGCCCGGGTGAGCACCGTGTCCTCGCCGCGGGCGGCGGTGACCCGGGCCCGCGCCGCCGGTGAGTTGAGCCCCTCCGGGCAGGCCAGCAGCGGCGTGCCGATCCAGACCCCCGCGGCGCCGGCGGCCAGGGCCGCGGCCATCCCGGCGCCGGTCGCGATGCCCCCGGCGGCCAGCACCGGCCGGTCGGTGAGTCCGAGCACCTCCTGCAGCAGCGGCAGCGCGGCGCGGTGACCGGTGTGCCCGCCGGCCTCGGTGCCCTGGGCGACCAGCACGTCGACGCCGGCCTCGGAGGCGCGGGCGACGTCGGCGACGGTGTTGACCTGGGTGGCCACGGCGATCCCCGCGTCGTGCAGCGGGCCGACCGCGGGTGCGGGGTCGCCGAAGGAGACCGAGACCAGTGCCGGTCGCGCTTCGATCGTCGCCTCGAGCAGCTCCGGTCGGGTCTCGAGCACCCACGCCATCAGCCCGATGCCGAACGGCAGGTCGTCGGCGGCCGGGATCGCGGCCTGCTCGGCGACGAACTCGGGGGTGGTCGCGTTGCCCACGCCGATCATCCCGAGACCGCCGCCGAGGGAGACGGCGCGGGCCAGCGCCCCGCCGGCCACACCGGCCATCGGGGCGCCGACGACCGGTGCGGCGAGGTCGAACCAGCGGGTGAGCGGCGTCCGGATCACGCCGCCCATACTGGCGTCTTCGTGCCCGGACGGCCCCCTCCAGGGCACCGCCCCGAGCTCGCGAGGGGTGGGTGGGAGGGGGTCCTTCGACTACTGGGTGGCGGGCCCGCCCTGCGCGGTGCCGGAGATCTTCCGGAGGAACTCGTGGCACCGCTTCGCACGTGCGGAGTCCTCCGCCATGACCTCGCGGAAGAAGCCCGCGATGTCGTCGAGCCCGGCGTTCTCCGCGTCGCGGACGTACTGGCCGTAGTCGTGCCCGGCCTTCAGCGAGTGGTACTGCACCGAGATCAGGTCGTACGTGACGTCCTCGAAGCCGGTCTCACCGGTGGCCATGGCAGCCTCCTCGTCTCGGAACCGTGTGGGGGCACTCTCGTTCCCTCCCTGCGCGCTCCGAAACGGACCGATCCGTCTCAGTCCGACGTCGCGCCGATCGCGCCGGCCGCGCCGCCGGTGACGTCCCCGCCGCCGGCGTCGTCGGCCGCCGTGCGCCCGGCGACGTTCTCCTGCTCGGCCATCTCCTCCTCGCCGCTGACGGCGGGGTCGTCCTCGCCCGAGGCGAGGTCCTCGCCCTCGCCGTAGGCGCCGGGGTCGGCCTGCAGGGTGCGCGGGTCGTTGAGCGGGTCGGGGACGTCGGGATCGGTGACGGTCATGGACCGGCCCTGCCCGCCGGGGGCACCCGCCAACCCCTGGCCGAATGTGTAACACATGTGTTACGCATGACCCGTGGAGGCGCTCGCGGCGCTCGCCGACCCCACCCGCAGGCAGTTGGTCGCCCTGCTCTCGCGGGGCGAGCTGGCCGCCGGTGAGCTGGCCGGTCGCTTCCCGGTGAGCCGGCCGGCGATCAGCCGGCACCTGCGGGTGCTGCGGGAGGCGGGGCTGGTCTCCAGCCGCGTCGAGGGCCGCCGGCGGCTCTACGCGCTCGACCCGCGCCCGTTGCGGGAGCTCGACGAGTGGCTGGAGCCCTACCGCGACCTGTGGGCCCAGCGGCTGGACGCACTGGACACCGAGATCGCCCGCGGCCGGCGGGCCAGGCAGGGCGGAGGCCCGACATGACCCAGCAGGACCTGCACGCCCGCCGTGGCGTCGTCAGCGCCGGTGCCGACGGCACGAAGCGGCTGGAGTTCCGCCGGACGTGGCCCGACCCGGTGGACGACGTCTGGTCGGCGCTCACCGAGCCCGACCGGCTGGCCCGGTGGATCGGGCGGTACGAGGGCGAGCGCGGTCCGGGCGGCACCGGCACCTTCACCATGACCCACGAGGAGGGCGACCACGCCGGCTCGGCCGTGCGGATCGTGGAGTGCGACCCGCCCCGGCGGCTGGTCGTCGAGTGGACCGCGGAGGAGCAGGGCTGGCGGGTCGAGCTGGACCTGACCTCCGACGGCGACGCCACCACGCTGGTGTTCACCCAGGCGCTCGCGCCCGGGATGGAGGCCGGGGACATCGCCGGGGGGTGGCACTGGTACCTCGACATGCTCGATGCGGAGGTCACCGGGGCGGCCGGGCCGGGGGAGTGGGAGCCCTTCTGGGCCCGGGTCGGGCCGCTCTACGGCCGCGGCGGGGCCGGCTGAGCGGCGTCCCCCGACCGGGTGGTGCCCCCGTGGCCAGGGCCTTCGGTCCCTTCGGGTAGACGTCTTATACGTAATCTGTCTCACGGTTACAGTTCGGACGTGCGCCGGTAGCCTTCGGCGCACGGTTTCCCGGCCGGCGCCCGTGGCGTACGGCGGGCCGGACCCCACTGAGCAGCACCCACGTCGGCGGCTCCCTGCCCCCGCGTACCCGACGGATGGAGACGTCTTGACTTCTGTGGCCACCCCCGGTCTCGACAACGCCCCCACCACCCACACCCGGCTGCTGGCCTGGGTGCGGGAGATGGCGGAGCTGACCACCCCCGACCAGGTCGTCTGGGTGGACGGGACCGACGAGGAGTGGGAGCGCCTCACCCAGAAGCTGGTCGACGCCGGCACCTTCACCCGGCTGGAGGCCAAGCCCAACTCCTTCTGGTGCGCCTCGGACCCCAGCGACGTGGCGCGAGTGGAGGACCGCACCTACATCTGCTCGGTCGACGAGGCCGACGCGGGGCCGACCAACAACTGGATGGCGCCCGACGAGATGAAGTCGGTCATGACCGAGCTGTACCGCGGGTGCATGCGTGGCCGGACGATGTACGTCATCCCGTTCTGCATGGGCCCGGTCGAGGCGGAGAACCCGATGTTCGGCGTCGAGCTCACCGACTCCGAGTACGTCGTCGTCTCCATGCGGGTCATGGCCCGCATCGGCAGCCGGATCCTCGAGGCCATGGGCGAGGACCGGTCCTTCGTGCCGGCGATGCACTCCCTGGGCGCCCCGCTGGAGCCGGGCCAGGCCGACGTGTCGTGGCCGTGCAGCTCGACCAAGTACATCGTGCAGTTCCCCGAGGAGCGGGCCATCTGGTCCTACGGCTCCGGGTACGGCGGCAACGCGCTGCTGGGCAAGAAGTGCTACTCGCTGCGGATCGCCTCGGTCATGGCCCGCGACGAGGGCTGGCTGGCCGAGCACATGCTGATCCTCAAGCTGACCAGCCCCGAGCAGAAGACGTACTACGTCGCCGCGGCCTTCCCCTCGGCCTGCGGCAAGACCAACCTGGCGATGCTCGAGCCGACCATCCCCGGCTGGACCGTCGAGACCCTCGGCGACGACATCGCCTGGATGCGCTTCGGCGCCGACGGCCGCCTCTACGCCGTCAACCCGGAGTACGGCCTGTTCGGCGTCGCCCCGGGCACGGGCTGGGACACCAACCCCAACGCCATGCGCACCATCGAGAAGGGCAACTCGGTCTTCACCAACGTCGCCCTGACCGACGACGGTGACGTCTGGTGGGAGGGCATGACCGACGAGGCCCCCGCCCACCTCACCGACTGGAAGGGCCGGGACTGGACGCCGGACAGCGACGAGCCCTCGTCGCACCCGAACTCGCGGTTCTGCACGCCGATCACGCAGTGCCCGATCCTGGCGCCGGAGTACGCCGACCCCCAGGGCGTGCCGATCTCGGCGATCCTCTTCGGCGGCCGCCGCAAGACGACGATCCCCCTGGTCACCGAGGCCCGCGACTGGAACCACGGCGTCTTCATGGGGGCCACGCTCTCCTCGGAGACCACCGCCGCGGCCACCGGCGCGGTCGGCGTCGTCCGCCGCGACCCGTTCGCGATGCTGCCGTTCATCGGCTACAACGCCGGCGACTACTTCCGGCACTGGGTCGAGACCGGCAAGGCCCACGACGCCGCCCAGCTGCCGAAGATCTTCTACGTCAACTGGTTCCGTCGCGACGCGGACGGCGGCTTCCTGTGGCCGGGCTTCGGTGAGAACAGCCGGGTCCTCAAGTGGGTCGTGGAGCGCCTCGAGGGCACCGCGGCCGCCGTCGAGACGCCGATCGGGCACGTCCCCACCGCGGACTCGCTGGACGTCTCCGGCCTGGACCTGAGCTACGAGCAGGTCCGGAAGGCCCTCGCCGTCGACAAGGACGAGTGGCGCGCGGAGATCCCGCAGATCACCGAGTGGTTCGAGAAGTTCGGCGACAAGCTGCCCAGCACGATGTGGGACGAGCTCGCCATCCTGGAGCACCGGCTCGCCTGAGCCGGCGCCGGCTGTCGAAGCCGGCTCGACGGGCCCCGCACCGGTCAACGACGACCGGTGCGGGGCCCGTTCGTGTCCGCAGGCGGGCTGACCAGGCCCGATGCCGGCCGCCCGGCCACGGTCCGTCGGGTCGGTTAGCGTGACGACACCCCCCGACCGACCGCCACCTGAGACGACAGGTCCCGTGCCGAATCCCTACCTGCACGTGCTCCGCACGCCGCACGCGCTGCCGATGGTGCTGGCCGCGTTCGTCGGGCGGCTGCCGCTGTCGATGGTGGGTCTGGGCTCGGTCCTGCTGATCGCGTCGGAGACCGGCTCCTACGGTCTCGGCGGCGTCGTCGCCGCGACCGGGGCCGTCACCACCGCGATCTCCGGGCCGCTCATCGGCCGCTGGGCCGACACGCACGGGCAGCGGCGCACCCTGCTGCCGGTCGTCGCCCTCTTCGTCGCCGCCGGGTGCGTGTTCCTGCCGGCGGTCAAGCAGGGCTGGCCGCTGTGGACCGTCTTCGTCTCGGCCGGGGTCGCCGGCGCCTGCATCCCCCCGGTCTCCTCGATGATCCGGGTGCGCTGGACGCACCTGCTGCGCGGCACGCACCGGCTGCCGACCGCGCTGGCGATGGAGTCGGTGCTCGACGAGTTCGTCTTCATCGTCGGCCCGGTGCTGGTCACCTTCCTGTCCACCACCGGGCACTCCACCAGCGGCGTGGTCACCGCCTTCGCCCTCGCCGTCGTCGGCAGCCTGCTGTTCGCCGCGCAGGGTGCCACCGAGCCCCCGCCGCACGGGCACGCCGCGCGCACCGGGCCGGCCGCCATCCGTGCCGCCGGCATCCGGGTGCTGTTCGTGGTCGGCGCGGCGGTCGGCGCGATCCTCGGCACCCTGGAGATCGCCCTGGTCGCCTTCGCCGACGAGGTGGGCGCCAAGTCGCTGTCCGGCGTCCTGATCGCCGCCCTCGCCCTCGGGTCGATGGCCAGCGGCATCGGGTGGGGGGCGATCCACTGGCGCCAGCCGCTGCGGCTGCGGCTGGCCGTCGCCCTCGTGATGCTGACGGTGCTGAGCATCCCGCTGCTGCTCATCGAGGACATCTGGCTGATGATCCCGTTCGTGGTGGTCGCCGGGGTCGCCGTCTCACCGTCGCTGATCAGCTCGTTCACCCTCGCCGAGCTCCTCGTCCCCCGCTCGGCGACCACCGAGGCCTTCACCTGGATCGGCACCGCGCTGGCCGTCGGCGTCGCCGTCGGCACCTCGGTGGCCGGGAAGATCGTCGACGCCATCGGCGCCAACGCCGCCTTCCTCGTGGCGACGATCGCCGCCGCGATCGCCGCGGTCACCGTCGGCGCCACCCAGCGGGTGCTGCACGTGCCGGCCGAGCACGCCGCCGTTCCGGCCATGGCCCGATGATGGGCCGATGAGCAGCCGGCGCCCCGCGGGGGCACGCACCATCGACGAGGTCCTCTCCGACGTCCGCAGCGGTCTCGACCGGCTCGAGCCCGAGGAGGCCGCCGCCCGCATGGCCGCCGGGGCGCTGCTGGTCGACACCCGGCCGGCCGCGCAGCGGGAGGCCGACGGCGAGGTGCCGGGGGCGCTCGTCGTCGAGCGCAACGTGCTCGAGTGGCGCTTCGACCCGGCCAGCGACGCCAGGTTGCCCGAGGCCACCGGCTACGACGTGGAGGTCGTGGTCCTCTGCAACGAGGGCTACTCCTCCAGCCTGGCCGCGGCCTCGCTGCGCGCCCTCGGCCTCTCCCGCGCCACGGACGTCGTCGGCGGCTACCAGGCCTGGCGGGCGGCGGGACTGCCCACCACGAGGGACGACGCCGCCGCCGGATGACCCGCGCCCGACCCGCCGCCGGGGGTGGCCGCACCCTCGGCGTGCCGCCGGAGCGCCTGGGCCGCTGGCTGGACGGCGTCGCCGAGCGGCACGGCAGCTTCCTCGACGTGACGCAGGACGCCGACGGCGCCGTGCGGGTCACCTGCGCGGACACCACCACCCTCACCCTGCGGGCGCCGTTCGACTGGCGGCCGGGGCCAGCCCTGCTCAGCGCGTTCACGGCCGGCGTCCGGCAGCCGCACCGGGCCGCCGTCCTGCTGGTCCGCCGCGGGCGCTGGGCGGTCGGCGTCTTCGACGGCGCGGCTCTGGTCGTGTCCAAGGTCGACGCCCGCCAGGTGCAGGGCCGCACCGCCGCCGGCGGGTGGAGCCAGCAGCGGTTCGCCCGCCGTCGGGGCCACCAGACCGACGCCGTGGTGACGGCGGCCGCGGACACCGCCGTCCGGGTGCTGCTGCCGCACGCCGGCGAGGTGGCCGCCCTGTTCCCCGGCGGCGACCGCGGGCTGGTCGACGCCGTCCTGGCCGACCCCCGGCTCCGGGCGCTGGCGGCGCTGCGCCGGGAGCCGGCGCTGGAGGTGGGGGAGCCGACCAAGGCGGTGCTGCTGGCGACGCCGGAGCAGTTCCGGGCGGTGCGGGTGCACATCGTGGAGCCCGGCGAGCACCCGTCGGCCTGACCGCGCGGTGACCGCAACCTCACGCTTCGGCATCGAGGCCGGGCGCGTACGGCGCGGGTGGTTGTGGACCACCACGTTTCCTGTTCCAGTGGGGCGTTCCACGGAAGGGGGCCCATGGACCTGCGCACGGACGCACGGGTCAGGACGCTGCTCAAGCTGGCCGCCACGATCGTCGCGGCAGGGGCCCTGGTCGCAGCACTCCTCTTCCCGTGGGTCGGTGGGCCCGCCGTGGCCGCACAGCGGTCGACCGGGTTGCTCGGCGACCTGCCCACCGAGCTGACCATCGACCCGCCGGCCGCCAACACCGTGCTGCTGGCCGCCAACGGTGAGCCGATCACCTACTTCTACGACGAGAACCGGGCCCCCGTCGCGCACGACCAGATCGCCGAGGTCATGAAGCAGGCGATGGTGGCGATCGAGGACGCCCGCTTCTACGACCACCACGGTCTCGACGTCCAGGGCACGCTGCGCGCGCTGGTCACCAACCTCGCCGCCGGCGGGGTGCAGGAGGGCGGGTCGACGCTCACCCAGCAGCTGGTCAAGCAGACGCTGCTGCAGACCGCGACCACGCCCGAGGAGCGCCAGGCGGCGACCGAGCAGACCGTGGGCCGCAAGCTCCGCGAGGCCCGGCTGGCGCTGGCGCTGGAGGACGCCTACTCCAAGGACGACATCCTCGCCCGCTACCTCAACATCGTGTACTTCGGGCAGAACGCCTACGGCGTGCAGCCGGCCGCCCGCGCCTTCTTCGGCATCGACGCCGCGGACCTCGACCTGCCGCAGGCGGCCCTCCTGGCCGGACTCGCGCAGAGCCCCACCGCCGACGACCCGTTCACCAACCCGGAGGCGGCGACCCAGCGGCGCAACGAGGTCCTCTCCCGCATGGCCGAGCAGGGCTACGTCACCGTCGAGCAGGCCACCGCGGCGCAGGCCGCACCGCTGGGCCTCGCGCCCGCCCCGGCCCCGCCGCGCGGCTGCGTCGAGGCCAGCGTGGGCCCCTTCGTCTGCGACTTCGTGCAGCGGTACCTGATCCAGGAGCTCGGCCTCACCCAGGCGGACCTGGAGAACAACGGCTACGTCATCCAGACCACCCTGGACGTCGAGCTGCAGCGGGCCGGTGACGCCGCCGTCCTGGAGACGCTGTCGATGGGCAACTCCCTGGCGGGCACGTTCACCGCCGTCGAGCCGGGCACCGGGCACCTGCTGGCGATGAGCGTCAACCGGGTGTTCGGCTACGACAAGGAGGACCCGGCCCAGGAGTCGTTCAACCTCAACGTCGCCCCGAGCAAGGGGTCGGGCTCGACCTACAAGGTGTTCACCGCCGCCGCGGCGCTGGCCCGCGGGTACTCCAGCTACTACACGCTGACCACGGGCGATCCCTACGTCTCCCGCGTCTACCGGGACGGCGCCCGCCGTTACGACGTCGAGAACGCCGGCACGTACCGCTCCACGCTGGACCTCACGACCGCGCTCTACCAGTCGTCCAACACCTACTTCCTCGCCCTCGAGGACGCCCTCGGCAGCGTCGAGGAGCCGGTGCGGATGGCCGAGCGGATGGGGCTGTTCCAGTTCAGCGACCCCGCGCTGCCGCAGCAGGTCATCGACGAGAACCGCGGGTCGTTCACCTTCGGCGCCGAGGCCACCAGCCCGCTCGGCCTGGCCAGCGCGTACTCGACCCTCGCGGCCAGCGGCACCCAGTGCGACGTCGTCCCGGTGACCGCCGTCCTCGACCAGCACGGGGACCCCGCCACCCACGCCGACGGCGAGCCGATCGAGGTGGGCGACCGGTGCACCCCCGAGGCGATCCCGCCGGGGGTGGCCAACACCCTCAACCACATGCTGGTCAAGGACGTCGCGCCCGGGAACCCCGGCCAGACCGGGGCCCGCGCCCACGTCCCCGGCCACCAGATCGCCGGCAAGACCGGTACCTCGCAGGACAACGACTCCATCGCCTTCGTCGGATACACCCCCGACATCGCCGCGAGCGTGATGGTGTTCAACCCCAAGCGGAAGCAGAACGTCGGCGGGTTCGGCGGTGGCAAGGCCGCCACCGTGTGGCACGACGCCATGGCACCGATCCTGGAGGCCCGGGGCAGCGGCGAGTTCTCGCCGCCCGACGAGGTGGTGCAGAACGGCAACACGCGTGCGGTCCCCGGGTGCGGATCGGTGCGGGCCTGCCAGGCGGCGCTGTCCGACGCCGGGTTCGAGCACACCACCGTGCGGGTCGACAGTGCCCGCCCGGCCGGGGTCCTGCTGGGCACCAGCCCGCCGCGCGGCGGCCGTGCCGTCCCGGGCCAGGTCGTGTCGATCCTGGTGAGCAACGGCGCGGACTACGTCGAGCCGCGCCCCGCACCGCCACCGCCACCGGCGCCCGAGCGCCCGGCGCCGGGCACGCCGGCGCCGCCGCCGCCCGCGGAGCCGGCACCGCCCGCGGAGCCCCCGGCGGAACCCCCGGCGGAGCCCGCGGAGCCCCCGGCCGATCCGGCCCCCCAGCCGGCCGAGCCCGCACCCCCGGCACCCGAGGAGCCGGCGCCGGCCTGACCGGCCCGGACGCGCTCGTCGAGGGCCTGGGTCAGCAGCCACCCCCCGATCAGCACCAGGTGCAGCAGGAACAGCCAGAGGCTGATCGCCACCACCGCCCCGACGACCGTGAGGCCGCCGAACGGTGCCCCCAGGGCCAGCGGCAGGGACAGGAAGAGCACGAAGCCCTGCAGGAAGCCCGACAGGCAGGCGGCGGTGAACAGCGCGCCGGACAGCAGGGCCGGCCACCGCACCCGGCCGGCCGCGACGACGCCGAAGCCCCACAGCAGCGGGACGGTGAGCGCGAACAGCACCGAGTAGTAGCCGACGGCGATGCTGCCCAGCCGGTGCCCGCGCTCGGTGAGGTCGGCCATCGCGGCGGCGGCCTGCAGCAGCGGGTACAGCAGCAGCGGGGTGGCCGCCGCCAGCGGCAGGCCGAGCAGCCGCCCGCGCCAGCCGGTCAGCGTGTCCTGCCTGGGGGTGAACCGCAGCAGCGCCCGCCGCAGCCCCTCGCCGTAGAGCGACAGCGGCAGCAGGGCAAGGACGACGTCGAGCACGCCCATGCCCACGCCCGCCCGGGCCAGCGCCCGCAGCGCCTCCGGGGCGCCCAGCTGAGGCGGCAGGAGGTCCCCGAGCCGGTCGCTGAGCTCGCGGACGGTCTCCGGTGAGCTCAGCAGCGCGGTGAGCCGGAACGCCACCAGCAGCAGCGGCACCACCGCGACGCCGGCGTAGAAGGTCAGCCCCGCGGCGATCAGCGCGAGGTCCCGCCCGCGCAGCCGCCGCCCCGCGGCCCGGAGCAGGGCACGGGTCTCCCGGCGCAGGTCCACCGGCCCATGCCACCAGGTCCGGGCGCTTTCCGCCGCGTCAGTGGTGCACGCCACGCGTTCGGCCTGCGATCCGTTGACTTACGTCTGTCACGAGCATTAGTGTGCGCGTCACGTTCCGAAGGGGAGGCGCAACGATGCGACTCGGGTACCACAGCATCACCTGGGGCGGGGTCATCGGCGCCCCGCAAGGGGTCACGAGCATCAAGGACCTCTACTACCTGTCCAACGGCTCCATCGAGACCGCCGTCCATGACATCTCGTCGGTCGGCTACGAGGGCGTCGAGGTCTTCGACGGGAACCTGCTCCCCTACGCGGACCGCCCGGAGGTCCTGACCGAGCTGCTCGGGTCCACCGGGGTGGAGCTGGTCAGCGTCTACACCGGCGCCAACTTCGTCTACGCCGACGTCCTGCCCGACGAGATGCACCGCATCCGCTCGGCCTGCGAGCTGGCCCGCACGTTCGGCGCCTCCCGCCTCGTCGTCGGTGGCGGAGCCCGGCGCGCCGCGGGCACGACGGATGAGGACTACCGCCGCCTCGCGAAGGGGCTGGACTCGGTGGTCGACCTCGCTGCCGAGCACGGCCTGGAGGCCAGCTACCACCCGCACCTGGGCACCATCGTCGAGAGCCCGGCCGAGCTGGACCGGCTGATGGAGCAGACCCGGATCGGCTTCTGCCCCGACACCGCGCACCTGGCCGCGGGGGGTGGGGACCCCGCCGCGCAGATCCGGCAGTACGCCGACCGCCTGCGGCACGTGCACCTCAAGGACCTCGACCGGGTGACGTTGCAGTTCCTGCCGCTGGGCCACGGCGACCTCGACTTCCCCGACATCGTCCGTGCCGTGCGCGAGGCCGACTACGACAGCTGGCTCGTGGTCGAGCTGGACGCCTACGACGGCCACCCCCGCGAGGCGGCCGAGTCCAGCCTCGCCTACCTGAACGCGCTCCTCGACGACCTCGGCGCCTGACCGGTCCGACCGTCGCCGAAGCGCCGTGCCCATCCCGCACGGCCGGCACCCGCACCGCCGTCCGCACCACTCCCCGCTCGTCCCCCTGGAGAGAGAGACATGAGACGACGTCGTCCCATCCGGCGCCCGGGCGCCGTTCTGTTCACCACCCTCGCGGCCGTCGTCCTGACCGCCTGCTCGTCGGCGTCCGAGGGAGCCTCGTCCCCCGCGGGGGACGTCGACCAGGAGGCAGTGGACCGCGCCAACGCGGCCCTGGAGGAGGTCACCGGGCAGGTCCTGAGCACCGGGCCCAACGGCGAACAGCCCGAGCCCGCCGAGAACGTCCAGCTCACCGACGAGCAGGTGGCCCAGGTCCAGGCGCTCGGCGCCACCGCGGCGATCGTCATGCACTACAGCGGTGACGACTGGTCAGTGGCCCAGATCGACGGCCTGCGCTCGGAGTTCGAGCGGCTGGGCATCGAGGTCATCGCCAGCACCGACGCGGACTTCGACCCGGCCCAGCAGGTCTCCGACATCGAGACCGTCATGGCCCAGCAGCCCGACGTCCTCGTCTCGCTGCCCACCGACCCGGTGGCCACCGCCGGCGCGTACCGGGCGGCGACGCAGGCCGGCGCGAAGCTCGTCTTCATGGACAACGTGCCGGAGGGCTTCGTCGCCGGGCAGGACTACGTGTCCGCGGTGTCGGCGGACAACTTCGGCAACGGCGTGATCTCCGCCCACCTCATGGCGCGCTCGCTCGGCGGCTCCGGGAAAATCGGGCTGATCTACCACGAGGCCGACTTCTTCGTGACCCAGCAGCGTTACGACGGCTTCAAGCAGACGATCGAGAAGGAGTACCCCGACATCGAGATCGTCGCGGAGCAGGGGATCGCCGGTCCCGACTTCGCCGGTGACGCCCAGGCCGTCTCCAACGCCATGCTGAGCCAGAACGCCGACCTGGACGGCATCTGGGCCGTCTGGGACGTCCCGGCCGAGGGTGTCCTCGCCGCGGCGCGTGCCGCCGGGCGCACCGACCTCAAGGTGGCCACCGAGGACCTCGGGCTCAACGTCGGCATCGCCCTCGCCCGTGACCAACTGGTCGTGGGCCTGGGTGCGCAGCGCCCGTACGACCAGGGCGTCACCGAGGCGCGGCTGGCCGCGCTGTCCCTGCTGGGTCAGCCGACCCCGGCGTACGTCGCCCTCCCGGCGCTCCCGGTCGACCACGACAACGTGCTCGAGGCGTGGGAGCAGGTCTACCACCAGGAGCCGCCGGCAGACCTGACCGAATCCTTCAAGGACTGAGCTCTCGTCATGACCCACGTGGGGGAGACCGCGGCGGCCCGGCCGGAGGGCCGGGCCGCCGCGGTGCGGATGCGCGGGATCTCCAAGTCCTTCGACGGCGTGCGGGTGCTGGCCGACGTCGACTTCGAGGTCCTCCGCGGTGAGGTGCACGCCCTCGCCGGGGGCAACGGCGCGGGGAAGTCGACGCTCATGAAGATCCTCCAGGGGGTCTACAGCCTCGACGCCGGCGAGATCGAGATCGACGGCCGGCCCGTGCGCCTGTCGTCCATCCACGACGCCCGGACCGCCGGCATCGGGATGGTCTTCCAGGAGTTCAGCCTCGTCCCGACGCTGACGGTCGCGCAGAACATCTCGCTCGGGGTGGAGCCGCTCGGCCGCGGCGGCCTCATCCGGGACCGGGAGGCCGTGCGCCGCGCCCGTGAGGTCTTCGCGGAGATGGAGGTGGACGTCGACCCGCGGGCCGTCGTGGGGGACCTCGGGACGGCCTACTGGCAGTTGACCGAGATCGCCAAGGCGCTGTCCCAGGACGCCCGCGTCCTGATCATGGACGAGCCGACGGCCAGCCTCGCCAAGCACGAGGCCGACGTCCTGTTCGAGCTGGTCGGCCGGCTCACCGAGCGCGGGATCTCGGTCATCTACATCTCGCACCGGATGGACGAGGTGTACCGGATCGCCGACCGGATCACCATCCTGCGCGACGGCCGGCGGCTGTTCACGCAGGCCCTCTCCGACGTCACCCCGGAAGAGATCGTCGAGGGGATCGTCGGCCAGGAGATCGAGGGGCAGCTCGCCTACCAGGAGCGGCCGGTCGCCGGCGGCGCCACCCGGGAGCCGCTCCTGGAGCTGCGCGGCGTGAGCGCCGGACCGCGTGTCCGTGACGTGTCCTTCACCGTCGGGCGCGGCGAGATCGTCGGCCTGGCCGGGCTGATGGGCAGCGGGCGCACCGAACTGGCCCGCGTGCTGTTCGGGATCGACACGCTGCAGAGCGGGGAGATCGTGCTGCAGGGCCGGCAGCTGCGCCTCTCCGGGCCGCCGGACGCGATCGCCGCGGGCATCGCGCTCATCCCCGAGGACCGGCGGGCGCAGGGGCTGGTGCTCGAGCACTCGGTGCGGGAGAACCTCACGCTGCCGCTGCTGGACCGGATGCGCCGCGGCCCGCTGGTCGACGACCGCAAGGGCCGGTCGCTGGCCCGCGGGCTCATCGAGCGGTTCGCGGTGAAGGTCGCGAACCCGGACCGTCCGGTGCGGCTGCTCTCGGGCGGCAACCAGCAGAAGGTCGTCATCGCCAAGTGGCTGGGCACCGAACCCGCCGTCCTGGTGATGGACGAGCCCACCGCCGGCGTCGACATCGGCACCAAGAACGAGATCCTGCAGACCATCCGGGACCTCGCCGACCAGGGGATGGCCGTCCTCGTCATCTCCTCGGAGTACCCCGAGCTGCTGGCCGTCAGCGACCGGGTCGTCGTGCTCCGAGAGGGCGCCGTCCACCGCGTCCTGGACAGAGCCGACATCCCGGACGAGAACAACCTCCAACTCGCAGTCCAAGGAGCCTGAGCCATGTCCACGACCACCGGTTCGGCGACCCAGACGCCGGCGGCAGCCTCGGGCTCGCGCTCCCTCCTGGCGAGGCTCGACTGGCGCCGCTACATCATCTACATCGGGTTCGTCGTCGTCTTCATCGCCTTCGCCGTCACGCTGGGCGACCAGGGCTTCCTGTCGACGAACAACCTGCTCAACATCTTCCGGCAGGCCGCGACCATCTCGATCATCGCCGTCGGCATGACGTTCGTGATCGCCTGTGCGGAGATCGACCTGAGCGTCGGCTCCGTCGCGGGTCTGGCCAGCGTGGCCACCGCGATGGGCATCGCGACGTGGGGGCTGGTCCCCGGGATCCTGGCCGGACTCGCCGTCGGGGTCGTCATCGGCGCCATCAACGGCGGTCTGGTGGCTTTCCTCAACATCCCGTCGTTCCTCGTGACCCTCGGCATGCTCGGCATCGCGGCCGGAGTCGCCCAGTGGATCACCGACTCCGCGCCGCAGCCGATCCTCGACCAGACCTACAACCTGGTCTTCGGTGGCGGGAACTTCGGGCCGATCCCGGGCCTGCTGGTGTGGATGGCGCTCTTCGTGACCATCGGCGCGGTCGTCCTGGCCAAGACCCGGTTCGGGCGGCAGGTGCTCGCCACCGGCGGCAACCGCACCGCTGCCGAGTTCAGCGGCGTCCGGACCCGCCGGATCAAGTTCCAGGTCATGCTGCTGGCGTCCGTCGTCGCTGCCATCGCCGGCATGCTCTACGCGGGCCGTCTGGAGTCCGGGCGGTTCCAGTGGGGGGCCGGGGACGAGCTGTCGGCGATCGCCGCGGTGATCCTCGGTGGCACCAGCCTGTTCGGTGGAGCGGGTTCGGTGGTCGGCACGCTGTTCGGCTCGCTCATGATCAGCCTGATCAACAACGGCCTGATCCTCGCCGGGTTGGAGAGCAGCCAGCAGCAGGTCGTCCGCGGGGCGATCATCATCCTCGCCGTCGCCCTGGCGCGGCGGAAGTGAGCGCTCCTCTCCGCTTCGGGATCGTCGGCACGGGCTTCATGGCGCGGGTTCACGCCCACGCCGTCCGGGCCATGGGCGGGGTGGTGTCCGCCGTGGCCGGCAGCTCGGCCGCGCGGGCGGAAGAGGCTGCGCCGCTGCTGCACGCCGAGCGCGCCGCGGCCTCCGTCGACGAGCTGATCGGGTCGGCGGATGTGGACGTCGTCAGCGTCTGCACCCCCAACCACCTGCACCTGCCCATGGCGGAGCAGGCGCTCGCTGCCGGCCGGCACGTGGTCTGCGAGAAGCCCCTGGCGGTGACGACGGACGACGCCGAGCGGCTGGCCGAGCTGGCCGCCGGCGCCGCGCGGGTGCACGCGGTGCCCTTCGTCTACCGCTACTACCCGACGGTGCGCGAGGCGCGGGAACGGATCGCGCGGGGCGACGCCGGGCGGCTGTGGCTGCTGCACGGCTCGTACCTGCAGGACTGGCTGGCTGCGCCGGAGGCGACCAACTGGCGGGTCGACCCGGCCTTGGGCGGGGTGTCCCGAGCCTTCGCCGACATCGGCGTGCACTGGTGCGACCTGATGGAGTTCGTCACCGGGCACCGGATCGTCGCGCTGACCGCGACCACCGCCCGGGCGCACGAGTCCCGCGGGGAGGCCGGCGAGCCGGTGACCACCGAGGACGGCGCCTGCGTGGTGTTCCGCACCGACCACGGGGCGACCGGGTCGATGCTGGTCAGCCAGGCCTCGCCGGGGCGCAAGAACGGGTTGACCTTCACCTTCGACGGCACCGAGGCGTCGTACACCTTCGACCAGGAGCGCCCCGAGACGCTGGTCATCGGCGGCGTCGACGAGGACCGAGTCCTGCAGCGCGACCCGGCGCTCCTGTCATCAGGCGCGGCTCGGTACGCCGTCCTGCCAGGGGGGCATCCCCAGGGTTACCAGGACTGCTTCAACGCCTTCTACGCCGACCTGGCGGCGGCGGTGGCAGGAGGGGAGGTCGCAGGACTGCCCTCCTTCGACGACGGGCTCCGGGCGGCCCGCCTGACCGCGGCGGTGGTGGAGTCGGCGGCGGCGGGCACCTGGGTCGAGGTCGGGGCCTGAGCGTCGGTGCGTCCCCGGGGACCGGTCGTCGTCGCGACCACCGGTCCCCGGGAGGCGCGGTCTCACGCGGCGGGCTCGTCGGCGAGCTCCGGGAAGCCCGCCGGGGAGCCGGCCGGCAGCCAGCGGCCGAGCCGCTGGCGGCTGAACAGCTCGTCGAGGACCATGTGCGCCGCACCGGGCAGGGCCGGGTCCGGTGTCAGGGTCGAGCGGCTGATCCGCAGGTCTCGCGTGGCCAGCGGCAGCGAGCGCTGGTAGACGGCCTGGCGGACGCCGGCGAGGATCGCGTCCCCGGCCAGCGCCACCCCGCCCCCCAGCAGCACCAGGGACGGGTTGAAGAAGTTCACCAGGGTCGCCACCGTGTCGCCCACCAGTTGTCCGGAGCGGCCGAGCAGCTCGACGGCGAGCGCGTCCCCGTGCTGAGCGGCCGTGGCGACGTCGGCCGCGGTGATCTGGCCTGTCGCGGTGAGCACCTGCAGGAGGCGGGGACTCCGTCCTTCCTCGGCCGCCGTCGTCGCGTCCCGGCTGAGGGCTGCGCCGCCGGCGAGTGCCTCCAGGCAGCCGACGTTGCCGCAGCGGCACACGACTCCGCTGGCCACGTCGACGCTGGCGTGCCCGATGTCGCCGGCGGCCCCGTTGGCGCCGCGGTGCAGGTGACCGTCGGAGATGAGGCCGGCGCCGATGCCGGTGCCGATCTTGACGTACACCACGTTGCGGTGGTCCTGGGCCGCGCCCATCCGCAACTCGCCCAGCGCCATGAGGTTCACGTCGTTGTCGACCCACACGGGCACGTCGAACCGCTCGGCCAGCCGGGCCCGGACCTCGTAGCCGTCCCACCCCGGCATGATCGGAGGGCTGACGGGGGTACCGGTCGCGAACTCGACCGGTCCTGGCAGCCCGACGCCGATGCCGTACACGGGTGCGTCGGGGACGGACTCGTCGGCGAGCAGGTCGGCGAAGAGCTCGGCGACCCGGTTCAGGGTCGCGTCCGGCCCGGCGGCGATGGACCCCGGCTCCTGGACGGACGCCAGTACCCGGCCGGTGAGGTCGGTGACGCCGGCGGCGACGTGCGTGGCGCCCAGCGGGGCGACGAGGACCAGCCCGGCGGTGGCCCGGACGGCGAGTTCGCGGGGTGGGCGGCCGCCGGTCGAGCGTCCCAGCTCGCTCTCCTCCAACAGGCCACTGTCGAGGAGTTGCGTGACGCGCTGGGTGACCGCTCCCCGGCCCAGCCCCGAGACCCGGGCCAGCTCCGGTCGCGAACGAGCCCGTCCGCAGCGCACCAGGTCGAGCACCGTGACCAGCCCGTCGAGCTGGTCGGTGCTCACGGGGGCGCGGGTGGCGACCCCGGATGCCGTGCTCACCTCCACCCCTCCTTCGACAGTTCAGCACTTGACTTCTGCATGAGCGAAGCACAACATACCGGTATCCCGGACAAAAGCCGAGGGGGAAAGCTGCTGGGCCAGTGGAGGTTCCGCCCCTGGATTGTGGCCCAGGCGGCCGTGTCCGTCGCCCATGCCGGAGCCCCCGCGGAGCCCCGCTCCCCGTCAGATGCGGGCAGCGAGCCGGCGGCGGTGCGATCGGCCATCCCCGTCCGGAACCCGACCGATCCTCGGTCCCACAGCCCGCTGCCGGAGGCATGAGACCCGGCAGCACGGTCCGCCATGGACCCCGGGGGTGAGCCGCCCGGCCGCCCCGTCGAGCAGGAGCGCTGCTTCGCAGCGACGACAGGAGAGGAGCCCCACGTGGGCAAGCTGGATGGCAAGGTCGCCGTCATCACCGGGGGCGGGCGCGGCCAGGGCCGCTCCCACGCAGTGCGGCTGGCGAGCGAGGGTGCCGACGTCGTCATCTGTGACATCACCCAGCAGGTGGGCTCGGTGCCGTTCGAGACCGGGCGCCCCGGCGACATGGAGGAGACCGTCGCGGAGGTCGAGAAGCTGGACCGTCGCTGCGTCGCCCTGGAGGCCGACGTCCGCAGCACCGCGGACATGCAGCGCCTCGCCGACACGGCGATGAGCGAGTTCGGTCGGATCGACTTCCTGCTCGCCAACGCCGGCATCCTCAGCCTGTCGGACAGCACCTGGGAGCTCACCGACGAGCAGTGGGACGACATGATCGACATCAACCTGACGGGTGTGTTCAAGGCCTGTCGAGCCGTCGTCCCGCACATGCGCGCCGGGGGCAACGGTGGATCGATCATCATCACGTCGTCCATTGCCGGGCTCCGCGGTGTCGCCGGTTGCACGCACTACACGGCCGCCAAGCACGGCATCGTCGGCCTCATGCGCACACTGGCCCGGGAGCTCGCGCCGGAGATGATCCGCGTCAACACCCTCCACCCGACCGGAGTGGACTCCCCCATGTCGAACAACGACTACTTCCCGAAGTGGCTGGAGGAGCACGAGGAGCTCGGTAACGCGATGCGGTTCAACCTCATGCCGGTCGACGCGATGCCGATGGCGGACGTCTCGGCGGTCGTGGCCTTCCTCTGCTCGGACGAGGCCAAGTGGATCACCGGCTCGACTGTGCAGGTGGACGCCGGCTTCATGCTCAAGTAGCCGACGCGAGCCCGGCCCGCCGTTCCGCCCGTGCGGAAGGCGGGCCGGGTCAGCGGCGGTCCAGCAGGGCGCGGGCCGCCGCGTGGCCGCCCAGGCCGCTGACCGCCCCGCCGCGGACCGTGCCCCCCGAGGAGGCGGCGACCACCCGCGGGTGGGCCGTGGCGACGCCCCAGGTGCCCACCTCGTCCGGGGTCGCGGCCACCGGCCAGGCGAGGTCGCCGTGGAAGATGTGGCCGCCGGGCATCGCGAGGGACTCCTCGACGTCCAGCGGGGACGCCGCCTGCAGGCAGAGCTCGCCGTCGCCGTCACGGGCCAGGCAGTCCAGCAGCGGCTCGGCCAGGTGCGCGTCGAGCTGGGCGACGACCCGCCGCACCGCCTCCCGGCGGGTGCCCACCGGGTCGTCGCGGAACAGCGCCGCCGGTGTGTGCAGGCCGAACAGGGTGAGCGTCTGGTACCCCGCCGCCTGCTCGGCCGGCCCCAGGATCGAGGGGTCGGACAGCGAGTGGCAGTACACCTCGAACGGGATGACGTCGGGCAGCCGGCCGGCGGCGGCCTGCGCGTGGGCCGCGTCGAGCTGGCCCGCGGCCTCGTCGACGTGGAAGGTGCCGGCGAAGGCGATGGCGGGGTCGACGCCCGAGCGCAGCCGGGGCAGCCGCGCCAGCACCATGTTGACCTTGAGCTGGGCGCCGTCGGTGGTGGGCCGGGGCGGTGCGCCGGTCAGCCGGTCGAGCACCGCGGGCGCCGCGCCGCAGACCACGTGCCCGGCGTCCACCGCGCGCTCGGTGCCGTCGTCGTCGGTCCAGTGCACCGTGACGCCGTCGGCGCGCGGCTCCAGCGCGGTCACCGTGGCGCGGGTGACCAGCTCGGCGCCGGCCCCGCGGGCCGCGGCGGCCATGGCGCCGGTGACCGCGCCCATGCCGCCCACCGGCACCCGCCAGCGCCCCGTGCCGTTGCCGACCACGTGGTAGAGGAAGCAGCGGCCGGCGGCCGAGCCGGGGTCGTGCACGTCGGCGAAGGTGCCGATGAGCCCGTCGGTCAGTGCCACGCCCTGCACCACGTCCGAGGTCAGGTGGTCGCCCACGACGTCGGCCAGGGGGCGCTGCTGGAGGTCCTGCCACAGCTGCGGGTCGCGCAGCCGGCCGGCCAGCTCCTGAGGGGAGAGCAGCGGCTCGATGAGGGTGGGGGCGAGGTCCTCGGCCAGCGTGGCCAGGCGGCCGTAGAAGCGCTGCCAGCCGGCCAGTTCGGCGTCTGAGCCGGTCAGCGCGCGGAACGAGGCGGCCGTGGCCGGCCCCTCGTCCCGCTCCACGAGCAGCCCCGCGCCCCCGGGGACGGCGGTGTAGGAGGCCACGGCGCGGTCGGCGAGGGTCACCTCCAGGTCGAGGTCGGCGACGATCCGGTCGGGCAGGAGGCTCACCAGGTACGAGTAGGCCGACAGCCGGACGTCGACGCCGGGGAACACCTGCTCGCTGACCGCGGCGCCGCCCACCCGTTCGCGGCGCTCGAGCACCAGCACCGACCAGCCGGCCCTGGCCAGGTAGGCCGCGGCCACCAGCCCGTTGTGCCCACCACCGACGACGACGGCGTCGTACGCGCCCGCTCCGCTCACCGGCGGACCGTAGCCGGTGCCGGCACCGTCAGCTGCCCTCGGCGGGCGCGTCCTCGCTCTCCTCGCAGCCCTGCCCGGGAGCCTGCTCGGCGGTGCCGCAGTCCTGCTCGTTGCGGTTCACGTCGGTGTTCCCGCCGGTCTCGGTGCTGCTGCACCCGGCGAGCACCCCGGCGAGGAGGAGGGCGGCCAGGGGGCGTCTGAGGTCCATGCGCTGGACGTGCTCGCGGGGAGCGGTCGCCAAACCCCACCGGCACCACCGGACCCACCGGTCCCGCGTGTGTGGCGGATGGAGTCGAGAGTCCACCAAATCACATCCAGGTAATTGTCACGGCAGCGTCACGGCCCTTACGGTGTGTGTGTCCGGCGGGGCGCTCCGTCACCAACCTGGGTGACACCCCGAGGACGCCGCCGAGCACGCGCCCTCCTCCCCGGGGGCGCGGGGCCGGGGACCCACCGCAGCACTGGGGTGAAGCGCGCACGGCCGTGGCCGGCGCGCCGGGCGCCTTCCCGCCCGAACCCGTCAGCTAACCCGGTAGGCGGCCGTGGAAGAAACGGAGTGCCGCCGCCCCATGGCGTCCCCTCGCACCGCCCGCCGCGCTGCCCTCGTCCTGGCCGTCACCGGCGCCCTCGGCATCACCCTCGTGCCGTCGTCCGCCGAAGCGGAGGAGCCGGCCACCGCGCAGGAGGCCGCCGCCCTGGTCGCGGCCCGCGGCCACGAGCTGGAGGTCGTCACCGAGGAGTTCAACGAGGCCCGCGAGGCCCTCGCCGCCCAGCAGGCCGCCGCCCAGCAGGCCGCCGCGGCGGTGACCGACGCGCAGGGCGCGGTGACCGCGGCCCAGCAGCAGGTCCGCGGCATCGCCCGCAGTGCCTTCACCGGCGACAGCATGGGCTCGCTGCAGGCGCTCATGACCAGCGGCTCGGCCGAGGAGTTCGTCAACCGGGTCACGCTGCTGGAGACCGTCGCCGGCCACCAGAACGTGCTGCTGGACCAGGCCGTCGCGGCCGGCGAGGTCGCCGCGGAGGCCCAGGCGGTGGCCGACCGCGCCGCCACCGAGGCCCAGGCGCAGTACGACGCCGTCGCCGCGCAGCAGGCCGACCTGCAGGAGCAGATCAACGCCTACCAGGCCGACTACGCCCGGCTGTCCGCCGACGAGCGGCGGGCCGCCCTCGAGGCGGCCGCGACCGCCCACGGTGGCGGGGCCGAGCGCGCCAGCCGCGCCGAGCGCTCCGCGCCGGCGCCCGCGGCCTCCGCGCCGGTGGTGGTCGGTAGCGGGGCTGTCCAGACCGCGATCGACACGGCCATGGCCCAGCGTGGCAAGCCCTACGTCTGGGCGGCGGCCGGGCCGGGCTCCTACGACTGCTCCGGGCTCGTGCAGTACGCCTTCAAGGCCGCCGGCATCAGCCTGCCGCACTCCAGCCGCATGCAGGCGTCCATGGGCACCCAGGTGTCCCGGGCCGAGGCGCGCCCCGGTGACCTGGTCGCCTTCTACAGCCCGGTCAGCCACATCGGCATCTACCTCGGCAACGGCCAGATGGTGCACGCGCCGACCTCCGGCGACGTCGTCAAGGTCGCCAGCGTCGACGCCATGGGCGCCACGCCGCGGTTCAACCGCATCGCCGGCTGAGAAAGGGCCCCGTCCTCTCCCCCTCGCCTGCTCGGGGCGGTGCCCTGGACGGGGTCATCCCGGAGCCCCGGTCGCACGACGCGACCGGGGCTCCGCGCGTCTCCGGACCTTGACCGCGCCGACGCGCTCGTGAACACTGATCTCGAAAGAGAGCACTGTTCACAACAGGAGGTGGGTATGGCGCAGGCATGGCAGTGGGCCTGGGCGGGCGTCGCGTTCGCCGCGGAGCTCGGCGCGCTCGGTGCGCTCGGGTACTGGGGCGCCACCGCCGGCGCGACGACGGCCGGCCGCTGGCTCCTCGGTCTCGGCCTACCCCTGGGGGTGGCCGTCCTGTGGGGCGTGTTCGCTGCGCCGCAGGCCGTGGTGCAGGTGGCCGCGCTCGCCGTCCTCGTGAAGGTCGTCGTCTTCGGGGGCGCGGTGGCCGCGCTGCTGGTCAGCGGCTCGCCGCGGCTGGCCGTCGTCCTCGCCGCGGCGGCCGTGCTCGGCACCGTGCTCTCCGGGCCCCTCACCTCCCCGGCGTCGGCGGACGCCGTCAGCGCCCCGGCCCTCCGCTGACCTCCTGCAGCAGCCCCCACACGAACCGCGCCCGGGCCCCGCCGGGCAGCGCGACCTCCCAGCGGGTGACCACGCCGGGGTCGACGCTGCGTGCCCCGGGCAGGCCGACGACGTCGTCGAGCACGTGCTCCCACACCAGCAGCCGCGCCGCGGACGCGGGTGGGACGGGTGAGCCTGGCGCCCGGACCAGGTGCTCGTTGAGCACCGACCCGCCGGGACCGGACAGCACCTCCCAGTAGAGGTGGGGCCACAGCGGCACCGGCCACCGGCGGACCTGGACGTCGAGGTCGCCGAACCGGCGGTCCTCGAGCTCGTCCGGCGGCCCGAGGACGGCGCTGCGCAGCGCCAGCCCCCGCGGGGCCCGCGGCGAGTGCTGCAGCGCCTGCCAGCGGGTGTGCGCGGCGTGCGCCTCGGCGCGGGTGGCCCCCAGCCGGGGCAGCGCCTCCGCGACCAGGTCGGGGCGCAGGTCGGCCATCCGCCGCAGCAGCACGAGGCAGAACTCCCGCCGCGCCAGTCCCCGCACGGGCGTCGACCCTGCCAGCATCCGGCCGTGCTGATCCCACCGGCCACCGCCGCCGCGATCATGGAGGGGGTGGTCACGCTGGCGTTCCGCCGCTGGGACCGGCCGCGCATGCGCCCCGGCAGCACCCAGCGCACGGCGGCGGGGGTGGTCGAGGTCGTCGACGTCACCGAGGTGGACCCCGCCGACATCACCGAGGCGGACGCCGTGGCCGCCGGCGTCCCCTCCCGCGACCGGCTGCTCCGGCTGCTGGACCGCCGCCCCGGCACGCACGTCTACCGGATGCACGTGCGCGGGGCGGGCGCCGACCCGCGGGTGGCGCTGCGTGAGCAGGGGGCCCTCTCCGCGGCGGAGCGGGCCGAGCTCGACGCGTGCCTCGACCGGTGGGACGCCGCCCGCGCCGCCGGACCGTGGACGCGCACCGTGCTGCGCCTGATCGCGGAACGCCCCGGGGTGCGGGCGCCCGACCTCGCCGCCGTCCTGGGCCGGGAGGCGCTGCCGTTCAAGCGCGACGTCCGCCGGCTGAAGGAGCTGGGCCTGACCCGCAGCCTCGCGGTCGGCTACGAGCTCTCCCCGCGGGGCGCGGCGTACCTCGGGCCGCGCATCGGGGAGGATGGGGGGCGATGAACCCCCGCGCCGTCGCCCTCGCCTTCCGTGCCGTCGCCCTCGCCGAGGCCTGTTCCTGGGTGGGCCTGCTGTTCGGCATGTTCGTGAAGTGGGTGCTCGCGTCCTCCGAGCGCGGCGTGCAGATCTTCGGGCCGATCCACGGCGGCATCTTCGTCGCCTACGTGCTGGTCTCGCTCCTCGCGGCCCGCGTGCTGCGCTGGAACGCGCTGACCACGCTGTTCGCCCTCGCCGCATCGGTGCCGCCGCTGGCCACCCTGTGGTTCGACCGCTGGGCGACCCGCACCGAGCGGCTGCCGCTGCCCGAGCCCGTCCCGAGCGCCTGACGCGAGCCCTGCCCGCCCGCGCCCCGGGCGGGCGCGTCTAGGTTCGCGGTCGTGCCCGAACCGGTCCTGCCCTCCACCGCCCGCACCCTCCTCGCCCGCGTCGCGCGGGTGCAGCGCGACGGCCGCGCGCCCAGCCTGGTCGCCGGCGTCGTCCGGGAGGACGGGCTGGCCTGGTCGGCCGGGCGCGGCGACGTCCCCGAGCCGCACACCGACGTCCAGTACCGGCTGGGGTCGATCAGCAAGACGGTGACCGCCGTGGCGGTGCTGCGGCTGCGCGACGAGGGGCGGCTGGCGCTGGACGACCCGCTGGAGCTGCACGTGCCGGGGACGCCGGTGGGGGAGCGCACCGTCGGGCAGCTGCTGGCCCACCTGGGCGGGGCCGCCGCGGAGAGCCCGGGCGGCTGGTGGGAGCGCACGCCCGGCGGGTCGCTGGAGGATCTGGGGCTCGCCGACGAGCACGCCGTCCTCGGCGCCGCACGCCGGTTCCACTACTCCAACCTCGGCTTCGGGCTGCTCGGTGAGCTGGTGGCCCGGCTGCGCGGCCGCCCGTGGGACGACGTCGTCCACGACGAGGTGCTGGCGCCGCTGGGCATGACGCGCACGACCCCGCGTCCGATGGCCCCGGCCGCCGAGGGGCACGCGGTGTACCCGTGGGCCGACGTCGTCCTGCCGGAGCCCGAGCACCACGCCGGGGTGATGGCCGCCGCGGGGCAGCTGTGGGCCTCGTTGGCCGACCTCGCCCGGTTCGCGGTCTTCCTGCTCGGCGACACCGGCGACGTGCTCGACCCGGCGACGCTGGAGGAGATGACCGTGCCGGCCGGGGTGGACTCCTCGGCGCCGGGTTGGTCGGCCTACGGCCTCGGGCTGCAGGTCATGCGGGTCGAGGGGCGCACGCTCGTCGGGCACGGCGGGTCGATGCCCGGGTTCCTCGCCGGGGTGTTCGTCGACCGCGAGGAGCGGACCGGTGCGGTGTCCCTCGCCAACGCCACCAGCGGCCCGGAACCGGTCGTCTTCGGCCTGCTGGCCGACCTGCGCGCGGCCGAGCCCCGGATCGTCGACCCCTGGCAGCCGGCGCCGTCGCCCGTGCCGCTGGAGGACCTCGGCATCTGGTTCTGGGGCCCGGCCCCCCACGTGCTGCGGGCGCTGCCCGGCGGGTTGCTGCACCTCGGGCCGATGCCCGGGCGGGCGGGGCGGGCCAGCCGCTTCGCACGGCGGGAGGACGGGAGCTGGGTCGGGCTGGACGGCTACTACGCCGGTGAGCCGCTGACCATCGCCGCCGACCACCTGGACCTCGGCACCTTCGTGTTCACCCGCACCCCCTACGACCCCATGGGTCCGGTGCCCGGCGGCGTCGACGAGGGTGGCTGGCGGCACTGAGCCGCCCCGCGGGTCACGGCCGGTCGAAGGCGTCCATCGTCGTCTTGACCACCGCGCCGTAGACCAGGTGCGGCACCAGGTCGCTGGCCCAGTCGGTGGCCGACCAGGTGCGCGGGTCGGTGATGCCCAGCACGGTCATCGGCCCGTTGGCGGCCACCAGGACGCCGGCCGTGGTGAGCAGGGTGCCGACCACCGGCTGCGACCGGAAGCCCGCCGCCCGCACCAGGCCGACGACGACGCCGACCCCGATCCCGGCGACCAGCCCGGTCAGCGGGCCCAGGCCCTGCACCCGGTTCTGCCGCGTCTCGTCGTCCCCCGGGATGGGCACGTGCGCCTTCTCGGCCAGGGTCTCCACGGTCTGCTCGGGCGTGGAGCTGCTGCCGCGGCCGCGCACCGCCATGTCCAGGTAGGTGACGGCGTTGAGGGCGGTGCTGCCCGCCGCGCCGGCGGCGGCCCCCCGCAGCGCCCAGCCGAGCACGCTGATGCCGCGCCGGCCCTTGCCGATCGTCCCCACCGGGGTGCGCTTCGCCATGGCTGCGCCCTACCCGCGGGCCCCCGGCGGCCACACCAGGCCGGCGGGCGGCGAGGGGGCAGCCGCCGGCCACCGGCCGACGGCCGGTCAGCCGGCCACCGGCCGGCACAGGAACTCGGCGAGCAGGCGGGCGCAGCGTCCCACCGTCTCGGTGTGCTGGACCTCGTAGCCGTGGGTGCTCAGGGTCGGCAGCGACAGCAGGGCGGCGCGGGCGGTCTGGCCGCTGCTGCGTGCCTGGGAGGCGTCGGAGTCGAAGGACTCCCAGACCGCCGCGCGGGGAGCGAGGTCGAGCTCGTGTCCCAGCGCCATCAGCCGGTCGCTGATGGCCTTGTCGTAGACGACGGCGTCGTCGGCGTAGGCGACGACCGGCCCCGAGTCGACCGGCACCTGGTACTCGGCCTCCGCCGGACCGATGTCCAGGGCGAGGGTGACGTCGCCGGGGAGCGTGCGGCTGGCGTGGGCGGCGCCGATGCCGCCCATCTCCTCACCCACGGTGCAGACCAGGTAGACGTCCGCCGGCGGGCGCCGGTCCTGCTCCCGGAGCAGCCGCGCGGCGCCCACCAGGGCGGTGAGGGCGGTGCGGTCGTCGAGGAAGTACGAGCCGACGAAGTCGCCGAACCCCACGAGGCTGCGGCGGCTGGAGTGCACGCAGACGCGGGTGCCCGGGTGCACCCCGGCGGCCTGGAGCGACTCGACGTCGCGGCCGGTGAAGGCGTGCACGTCGGTCCACTCCATGGCCCGGTCGCCGCCGTCGGGCTTGGTCTGCCAGACCTTCGGTGTCTCCTGGGTGGTGTGCTCCGACCCGAGCAGCAGGACGGCGGTGAACTGCTCGGTGTCCCCCAGCACGGTGAGCGGGCCGAGACCGAAGTTGCCCGGGTACATGATCCCGAGCTGGGACAGCCGCAGGGTGCCGTCGGGTTCCACGCGCTTGACGATCATCGCGAGCTCGTCCATGTGCGCCATGACGCGCACGACCGGGGCGTCCTGCCCGCCGGTCCCGCGCAGCAGCGCGACGAGGTTGCCCGCCGCGTCCACCGTCAGCTCGTCGACGAACGGTTCCAGAGACCGCCGGCAGACCTCCCTGACCTCGTCCTCCTGACCACCGGGTCCGTAGGCGGCGAGCAGGTCCTGGAGCAGGGCACGATCAGCGGGGGACACGGATCTCCTCGGGGCGGCGACGGGCCCGCCCTCCTACCCCCGTCCCTCGTCCGGGTAGTCGTCGTACGGGGCGCCGCCGCCGGGCGGCCAGGACCCACCCGGTCGTGAGCAGCACCATGGCCGCGAGCAGCAGGTCGTCGCGCGGCGCACGACGGCAGCGTCCCGCGTGTGACCCTCGTCGGCCAGTGGCGGAGGCGTGGATCGCCCCGCACGCTGTCCGGTGTGGAGGACGTCGACGCGCGGCTGGAACGCACGATCGAGGACCTGCTCGACGCCCGGCGGGCCGGCGCCTCCATCTGCCCCTCGGAGGCCGCCCGCGCTGTCGACGCCGCCGGCTGGCGCGACCTCATGCCCGCCGCCCGGGCTGCCGCGGGCCGCCTGGCCGCCGCCGGCCGCGCGGAGGTGACCCAGGGCGGCGCGGTCGTGGAGGTCGCCACCGCCCGCGGACCCGTGCGGGTGCGCCGGCCGCAGTAGTCCGCCGCGGCGGATCCCGGGGTACTGCCTCGAGCCCGCACCGCCAGCGCCGCGCCTCGTCTCCCGGCGCCCGACCCGTGCCGGGGCACGCCGGTTGGCGCTGTCCGCGTCGGCGGTGTCATGCGGCGGTGAGCAGGGGTGGGCCGATCACGATCTCGGTGCCGTCGGGTCGCCAGGTGCGCCAGTGGCCGTCGGGTTGGCGGTGCACGCGGAAGCCGTGGTGGACCTTGGTGTGGTGGCGTTCGCACAGCAACGCGGAGTTCTGCAGTGACGTCTCGCCGCCGTTGATCCACTCCACGACATGGTGGACGTCGCACCAGAAGGTGGGCGCCTGGCAGCCGGTGAACACACATCCCCGGTCGCGGGCCTCCACCGCCTTGCGCAGGTGTGGGGGCACGACGCGTTTGTCCCGGCCGAGGTCGAGTGGGGTGCCGTCGGGGGTCATCACGATCCGGGAGACGGCCGCGTCGCAGGCCAGCCACCGGGCGCGGGCGGCGGAGATCGCGGTCCCGAAGCCGGTCTCCCCGGCGCCGGGGGCGGCCTTCGGGTCAATCAGGTCGGCCAGGTCGATGCGCACCATCACCTGCGGCTTGACGGTACGCAGCACCGGCAGCCCGCCGGTGGCCAGCTGCAGGTCGCACAGCTGCACCAGCGCATCCCCGAGCTGCTGGGCGCGGGTCCGCAGATCCCCGGCGCCGCGGCCGGCCTGCACCAGGGCCTCCAGCGCGGTGCAGAACCTCTCCCCGCCCACGGCGTCGAGCTCGACCCGGGCGGTGAGGCCGCCGTCGGCGTGCCGGGCGAGCCACACCGCGCGGGCCTCGGTGGGATCGGGCTCGGCCCCGTCGGGCTCCAGCCGGGCCAGGTAGTGGCCGACCACCCGCCGCAGCACGGTGTAAGGACGGCCCGCGGCCACCCCGGCCAGCACCCCGTCCACCTCGGCCAGGTCCACGCCCTGCTCGACGGCGGCGGCCAGCCGGTCGTCCTTGGTGATCGGGGCGATGACGGCGACCTGCTCGGCGCTGACGTGCCCGTCGGCGCACGCCGCGGCCACCGCCGACAGCTGGACCAGGGCGCGGCCGTTGCGCACCACCCGCCCGGCCTCGGCCGGCGACAACCGCCCGTGCCCCCGCAGCCACGACTGCATGCTCTTCAGCCCGTCGTGCTCGGCCGCCCCGCTCACCTCGCACGCCCGCACGGTGCGGGCGACCTCCGCCGCCAGCCGGTTCGACGCAGCCAGCAACCCGCGCAGCCGGTCCAGCAACTCCGCCGCGCCCAGCGGCGCCAGCTCCTCACCGACCACGGCGTCGAGCACCGACGGCAAGCCGTCCACGACACCTCTCACCTTCGATCAGATGTTCGAAGTCTACCGCCGCAGGAGACCCCTAACCACCTGAATTCCCAGTTCAGAGCGCTGTCCACAGATCGCGGAGCCCCCTTGCGCAAGTGGGGCCGATCGGCTGGCCTCCAGAGGCGAAGTCAGGTGCGGCGCACGGCGGGAACGTCTCACCGGGGCGCCTGTCGGCGATGCGAAGCGGGTGGCCGGGCGAGTGCGGGATGTCCCGGGGTGCGGGGTGACGACCGGCAGGCTCAGTCGGCGCCGGCGGTCCGGTCCAGCAGGGGGGCCATCCGGTGGTCGACCAGCCGGCGCAGGGCGAGCGCGGTGTCGGTGCGCTGGACGCCCGGGATGGCGAGCACCCGCTCGGTGATCCGCCACAGGTCGTCGGCGTCGGTGGCCACGACCCGCACCAGGAGATCGGCCACCCCGGACAGCGCCGTCACCTCCAGCACCTCGGGGATGTGGGCGAGCGCGTCCCCGACGTCGGCCAGGCTGCGTTGCACCACCTGGACGGTGACGTACGCGCCGAGCCGGTAGCCCAGCGACTCGGGCTGCACCCGGGCGTCGAACGGGGCCAGGGCGCCGCTGCTCTCGAGCCGGGCCAGGCGCGCCTGCACGGTGTTGCGCGCGAGGCCGAGCTTCTGCGAGAGCGCCATGACGGTGGCGCGGGGGTCCTCGGTCAGGGCCCGCAACAGGCGGGCGTCGGTGGCGTCGAGGACCGGCACGGTGCTCAGTCTGACATGCGAGGACGTCCTAGTACCGAGCAATCTGCGCACCAGGTGGGACGCCCCTTGCGCATCCCGGCGGAGCGGTGATCTTCTCGCCAGGGCGGGGGACGTGCCACGATGTGTGAGTGGCGCCACACCCCGGTGCCACGAGGCGTCCACCACCGAGCACGGCCGGCGACCCCGGCGGCCCGGTCGACGGAGGAGTGAGTGCGTGAGCGTGTCGAGCGCGACCACCGAGGTGGTCGACCCCGTCCCCGGGGCCGAGGCGCCCCACCTGCCGCAGCAGCCCGACCTGGTGCAGCTCCTGACGCCGGAGGGTGAGCGGGTCGAGCACCCCGGGTACTCCCTCGACCTCGCGCCCGACGAGATGTGCGGCCTCTACCGCGACCTGGTGCTGGTCCGCCGGTGGGACGTCGAGGCCACCGCGCTGCAGCGGCAGGGCGAGCTGGGCATCTGGGCCTCGCTGCTCGGCCAGGAGGCCGCCCAGATCGGCGCCGGCCGCGCGCTGCAGCCCGACGACATGGCCTTCCCCACCTACCGCGAGCACGGGGTGGCGTGGACCCGCGGGGTCGACCCGCTGGACGTCATCAGCCTGTTCCGCGGCGTCGACAACGGCGGCTGGGACCCGGTCGCCACCGGCTTCAACCTCTACACCGTCGTCATCGGCGCGCAGACCCTGCACGCCACCGGCTACGCGATGGGCCTGCAGCGCGACGGTGCGGAGACCGCGACCATCGCCTTCCTCGGCGACGGCGCGACCAGCCAGGGCGAGGTCAACGAGGCGATGATCTGGGCGGCCAGCTTCTCCGCCCCCGTCGTCTTCTTCTGCCAGAACAACCAGTACGCGATCAGCGTGCCCCTGGAGCGCCAGTCGCGGGTGCCGCTCTACCAGCGGGCGGCCGGCTGCGGCTTCCCCGGCGTCCGGGTCGACGGCAACGACGTCCTCGCCGTCCTCGCCGTGACCAGGGCGGCCCTGCAGGCCGCCCGCGAGGGGCAGGGCCCCACGTTCATCGAGGCGTTCACCTACCGCATGGGCGCGCACACCACCTCCGACGACCCCACCCGCTACCGCCTGGCCAGCGAGCTGGAGGAGTGGAAGCTGCGCGACCCGATCGCCCGGCTCAAGGCGTACCTGTCGCGCTCCGGCGCGGCCGACGCCGCCTTCTTCGACTCGGTCGAGGCCGAGGCCGACGAGCTCGCCGTGCGCATCCGCCGCGGCACCGTCGAGATGCCCGACCCGCCCGGCTCGGCCATCTTCGACCAGGTCTACGCCGAGCAGACGCCGCACCTGGCCGCCCAGCAGGCGGAGTTCGAGGCGTACCAGGCGAGCTTCGAGGGGGGCGAGGAGCGATGACGCAGACGCTCACCATCGGCAAGGCGCTCAACCTCGGCCTGCGCAAGGCCATGGAGGACGACGCCAAGGTCCTGCTCATGGGCGAGGACATCGGCCGGCTCGGCGGCGTCTTCCGCATCACCGACGGCCTGCAGAAGGACTTCGGCGAGGACCGCGTCGTCGACACCCCGCTGGCCGAGGCCGGCATCCTCGGCACCGCGGTCGGCCTGGCCATGCGCGGCTACCGGCCGGTCTGCGAGATCCAGTTCGACGGCTTCGTCTTCCCCGCCTACAACCAGATCGTCACCCAGGTCGCCAAGATCCACGCGCGCTCCCGCGGGAAGCTGACCATGCCGATCGTCATCCGCATCCCCTTCGGCGGCGGCATCGGCGCGGTCGAGCACCACAGCGAGAGCCCGGAGGCGTACTTCGCGCACACCCCCGGCCTCAAGGTGGTCGCGGTCAGCAACCCGGTCGACGCCTACTGGGGCATCCAGCAGGCGATCGCCCACCACGACCCGATCGTCTTCCTCGAGCCCAAGCGGCGGTACTGGGAGAAGGCCGAGGTCGACACCGACGCCTCGCCGGAGCCGCTGTTCGCCTCCCGCGTCGTGCGCGGTGGGGACGACGTCACCGTGCTCGCCTACGGGCCCATGGTGAAGACGGCGCTGCAGGCGGCGGAGGCGGCCGCGGAGGAGGGCCGCTCGCTGGAGGTGGTGGACCTGCGCGCGCTGAGTCCGCTGGACCTGGAGCCGGTGTACGACAGCGTGCGGCGCACCGGGCGCTGCGTCGTCGTCCACGAGGCGCCGGTGACCCTCGGCCTCGGTGCCGAGATCGCCGCGCGGGTCACCGAGACCTGCTTCCACTCGCTGGAGGCGCCGGTGCTGCGGGTGGGCGGCTACGACACCCCGTACCCGCCGTCGAAGCTGGAGGAGGAGTACCTCCCCGACCTCGACCGGGTGCTCGACGCCGTCGACCGCGCGATGGGGTTCTGAGGATGGGTGAGCTGCGCCAGTTCAAGCTGCCCGACGTCGGCGAGGGCCTGACCGAGGGCGAGATCCTGCAGTGGCTGGTCGCCGTCGGTGACACGGTCACCGTCAACCAGCCGCTGTGCGAGGTGGAGACGGCGAAGGCCGCCGTCGAGCTGCCCTCGCCGTGGGCCGGCACGGTCACCGCGCTGCTGCACGAGGCGGGCGACATGGTGGACGTCGGCACGCCGATCATCACCATCGACGTCGGGGGCGACGGGCCGGCTCCCGCCGGGGACACCGCCCCGCCCGCCGCGCAACCCGCCGGCGAGCCGGCCGCGGGGCTGATCGGCGGCGCCGCGCCCGGCGGGCGGACCGCGGTCCTCGTCGGTTACGGCCCCCGCACCACCGAGGCCCGCCGGCGCCCGCGGCGTGCCGTCCACGCGCCCCCCGTGCCGACCTCGCTGGCCGGGTCGGCCGACGACGGCTCGCGCGGGACCCCGCTGCTGACCACCGCACCCGACGCGCGCACCAAGCCGGTGCGGCACGGCGGGCTGGAGGTCGGCCGGGCCGCCGAGGCGCATGCCGCCGCGGAGGAGGCCGCGACCGCGCTGGTCGCCGCACCGGGTCGCGGGCGGCCGCGCCCGCTGGCCAAGCCGCCGGTGCGCAAGCTCGCCAAGGACCTCGGCGTCGACCTCACCGCGCTCACCGGCAGTGGACCCGGCGGCGTCATCACCCGCGCGGACGTCGAGGCGGCGGCCGCCGGCCCGACGACGCCGGCGCAGGAGGCGGCCGCCGCGCTCCAGGGAGCCTTCGACACCGGCAGCGCGGGCCTGGCCCAGCGGATCCCGATCAAGGGCGTGCGCAAGCACACCGCCGCGGCGATGGTGGCCAGCGCGTTCACCGCGCCGCACGTCACCGAGTTCCTCACCGTCGACGTGACCCGGATGACGAAGCTGCGCTCGCGGCTGGCGGCCCGGCCGGAGTTCGCGGGGCTCAAGGTCAGCCCGTTGCTGTTCGTCGCGAAGGCGCTGCTGCTGGCGGCCCGCCGGCACCCGATGGTGAACAGCTCCTGGGACGAGGCCGCGCAGGAGATCGTCGTCCACGGGCAGGTCAACCTCGGCATCGCCGCCGCCACGCCGCGCGGGCTCGTCGTCCCGAACGTCAAGGACGCCGGCCGGCTGAGCCTCCCCGAGCTGGCCGGCGCGCTCACCGAGCTGACCGAGACCGCGCGCGCGGGGCGCACCGCCCCCGCGGACATGGCCGGCGGCACGATCACGATCACCAACGTCGGGGTGTTCGGCGTCGACACGGGCACGCCGATCCTCAACCCGGGGGAGTCGGCGATCCTGGCCTTCGGGGCGGTCCGCGAGATGCCGTGGGTGCACAAGGGCAAGGTCAGGCCGCGGCAGGTGACGCAGCTGGCGCTGTCGTTCGACCACCGGGTCATCGACGGCGAACTGGGCAGCCGGTTCCTCGCCGACGTCGGTGCGCTGCTCTCCGACCCCGGCACCGCGCTGGCGTTCTGAGCGCATGACCGACCTGCAGCGGCTGCTGGACTTCGCCGAGCGCTCCGCGGTGCCCGGCGGGTTCGGCTTCCTCGGCGGGGACGGGCAGGTCCTCGCCGAGCGGCCGCTGATGACCTTCATCACCGCCCGCAAGACGCACGTCTTCGGGCTGGCCCAGTTGCTGGGACGGCCCGGGGCGGCCGCCCTCGTGGCGCACGGCGTCGAGGCCCTCACCGACGGGCCGCTGCGGGACGCCGCGCGCGGGGGCTGGTACGCCACGGCGGACGACGACACCAAGTCCGCCTACGTGCACGCCTTCGTCGTCCTGGCCGGGGCGACGGCGACCGCGGTCGGCGCCCCGGGCGGCCGGGAGCTGCTCGACGACGCGCTCGAGGTCTGGCAGACCCGCTTCTGGGACGACGACGCCGGCCTCGCGGTCGAGGAGTGGGACGCCGGCTGGACGACGCTGTCGGACTACCGCGGCGCCAACGCCAACATGCACGGCGTCGAGGCGTCGCTCGCCGCCGCCGACGCGCTGGGCGACGACCCGCGCGCGACCCGGCTGCGCGCCCAGGCCCTGCGCGCCACCGAGCGGCTGGTCCACGGCGAGGCACGGGAGCGCGACTGGCGGCTGCCCGAGCACTTCACCGCCGACTGGACGCCGCTGCCCGGCTACAACCGCGACGAGCCGGCCCACCCCTTCCGCCCGTACGGCGTGACGATCGGGCACCAGTTCGAGTGGTCCCGGCTCGCGCTGCACCTCGCCGCGGTCACGCCCGACCCGCCGTCCTGGCTGCTCGAGGACGCCGTCGCGCTGTTCGACGCGGCGGCGACCCGCGGGTGGGCCGCCGACGGGCACGACGGCTTCCCGTACACGCTGGACTGGGACGACCGGCCGGTCGTGGGTGCCCGCATGCACTGGGTGGTCTGCGAGGCGGTGGCCGCCGCGGCGGCGCTGGCCGCGGTCACCGGCGAGCCCCGCTACGGGGAGCTGGCGCGACGGTGGCGGGCGCACGGCGAGCAGCGGTTCGCCGACCCGGTCACCGGCAGCTGGCACCACGAGCTGACGCCGGCGGGAGAGGTCGCCTCGGGCACCTGGGACGGCCAGCCCGACGCCTACCACCTCGTGCAGATGCTGCTGCTGGCGGAGGGCCGGCCGGTGCGGGGAAGCGTCACGGCCGCGCTGCGCTGAACCGAGACGGACGTGTCCCGTCCGGTTCCCGCGGGTAGGTCGGACGCGACCAGTACCCGAGCAGAGGAGCTGACAGTGGCCAGCGTGCAGGAAGCCATCGACGTCGACGTGCCGATCCGCGTGGCCTACGACCAGTGGACGCAGTTCGAGACCTTCCCGCAGTTCATGGGCGGGGTGGAGCGCATCACCCAGCTCGACGACCGGCACACCCACTGGGTCACCAGCATCGACGGCGTGAAGCGCGAGTTCGACGCGGAGATCACCGAGCAGCGCCCCGAGGAGCGGGTGGCCTGGACCAGCACCAGCGGCGAGGCCAAGCACGCGGGCGTGGTGACCTTCCACCGGCTCGACGACACCAAGACCCGCGTGATAATCCAGATCGACTGGGAGCCGACCGGGATCGTCGAGAAGGCAGGCGCGGCGCTCGGCTTCGACGACCGCCAGGTGAAGGCCGACGCGAAGAGGTTCAAGGAGTTCATCGAGAGCCGCGGCACCGAGACCGGTGCCTGGCGCGGTGAGGTCTCGCGGCCCGACCAGCCGTAGAAGTCCGCCCCACAGCACGAGACGGCGCCCGCCCCCTTCTGCAGGGGACGGGCGCCGTCGTTCGTGGGGCCGCCGGCCGCTACTCCGCGTCGAGGTCCTGGGCGACCAGGCCGGCGATCTGCTCCAGCACGGCGGGGTCGTCGGTGGTCACGACGACCGACGTGCCCTGCTTGGCGCCGAGCGTCATGATCATCAGCGGTGATCCGGCGTCCACCGGCATGCCGCCCTCGGTGGCCAGGGTGACCGGGACCCCGGCCTTGCCGACGGCCTCGGCGATGAGGGCGGCCGGGCGGGCGTGCAGCCCGACGCGGGATCCGACGGTGACGGTCTGACTGGGCATGAGATCTCCTCGCTGCTGGGGCGGTCAGGACTAGCGTGCCCGGTCAGGCGCGGGCCGGCTGGGTGTGGACGGCGGCGTGGGCGTGCTCGAGGTCGACGGCGTCCTCCGGCGCCTCCTCGGCGTCGGACTTGCCGATGCTCTTGGCGATAGTGACCGCGATGCCGCCCACGACGGCGCCGATGGCGATCGCGAGGAGCCACAGGAGGAAGTTGCTGATCGCGAAGAACACGAACACCCCGCCGTGCGGAGCCCGCGCCTGGATGTCCAGGACCGCCACGATGGCGCCGGTCGTCGCGCCGCCGAGCATCATCGACGGGATCACGCGGACCGGGTCGGCCGCGGCGAACGGGATGGCGCCCTCGGAGATGAAGGACAGACCCAGCAGCCAGGCCGCCTTGCCGTTGTCCCGCTCGGCCGGGGTGTAGAGCTTCGGCCGGATCGCGGTGCTCAGCGCCATCGCCAGCGGCGGGACCATGCCGGCGGCCATGACCGTGGCCATGATGACGAACGAGCCGGTGGTCGCCGAGGCCAGGCCCGCGGTGGCGAACAGGTAGGCCGCCTTGTTCACCGGGCCACCGAGGTCGAAGCACATCATCAGGCCGAGGATGATCCCGAGCAGGGCCGCCGAGGTGCCGGTCAGGCTGTTGAGCCAGTTGCCCAGGCCCACGAGGGCGGCGGCCAGCGGGCGGCCGAGCACCATCACCATGATCCCGCTGGAGATGAGTGTGGCCAGCAGGGGGATGATGACCACCGGCTGCAGGCCGCGGACGCCGGCGGGCAGCTTCCACTTGCTGATCCACAGCGCCACCAGGCCGGCCAGGATGCCGCCCACCAGGCCGCCGAGGAAGCCGGCGCCCACCGTCACCGACACCGCGCCGATGACGAACCCCGGCGCGATGCCGGGCCGGTCGGCGATCGCGTAGGCGATGTACCCGGCCAGCGCCGGGACCAGGAAGCCGAACGCCGCCTGGCCGAGCACCGTGCAGACCGCGCCCAGGTAGCCGAGGATCCCGAAGCGGAGCTCCTCGGTGTTCGAGCCGACGGGGAGGTCGAACAGCGAGTTGTTGAGCACCCAGCTCAGGGCGTAGCTCTGGCCCTCGACGTCCGGGTTGTCGTTGACGATCTGGTAGCCGCCGAGGGCGAAGCCCAGCGCGATGAGCAGGCCGCCCGCGGCGACGAACGGGATCATGTAGCTCACGCCGGTGAGCAGCCAGCGGCGGATCTCCGCGGCGGTGCTCGGCTTCCCGGCCGCCGCAGCGCCGGTGTCCGCGCCGGCCGCGGCGCCACCGGGCACCCGGCGGGCGTTGGGGTCGTCGGCGGCGGCCAGCGCCTCGCGGATCATGACGTCGGGCTCGTTGATGGCCCGCTTGGTGCCGGACTGGACGAGCGGCTTGCCGGCGAACCGCTCGCGGTCCTTCACGCCGACGTCCACGGCGAAGATCACGGCGTCGGCGGCGCGGATGACGTCGGGCGCCAGCGGCGTGGAGCCCGAGGAGCCCTGGGTCTCGACGTGGACGTCCACCCCCGCGGCCTCGGCGGCGGCGGTGAGCTTGTCGGCGGCCATGTAGGTGTGCGCGATGCCGGTCGGGCAGGCGCTGACCACGACCACGCTGCGCCGGGCGGCGGCCGCCTCGGGCTGGGCGGCCGGGGCCGGGGTGGGCGCGGGGGCGCCGGCCGGGGACCCGACGGGCGCGGCGGCCGGCTCGGGGGCCACGACCTCCTGCACCAGACGGACGACGTCGGCGTCGGAGCCCGCGTCACGCAGCGAGGCGACGAACTCCGGCCGCACCAGCGCCCGGGCCAGGGCGGTCAGCAGCGTGAGGTGGTCGGCGTCCCCGTGGGCGGGGGCGGCGATCAGGAAGACCAGGTCCGCCGGGCCGTCGGGCGCCCCGAAGTCGACCTTGGGCGAGAGCCGGGCGAAGGCCAGCGACGCCTCGGTCACCGCCTCGGAGCGGCAGTGCGGGATGGCGATGCCGCCGGGCAGGCCGGTGGCCGCCTGGGCCTCGCGGGCCAGGGCGTCGTCGGCGAGCGCGTCGGCGCCGGTGGCCCGGCCGGCATCGGCTACCAGCGCGGCCAGCCGGCGGACGACGGTGTGCTTGTCGGCGCCGAGATCGGCGTCGAGTGCCACCAGGTCGGGGGTGATCAGGTCGGGCATGGCTTGCCTCTCCGGGAGGGCCTCAGCGGACGTCGCGGCCGGCGGCCGGGACGGTGGTGCGGGACGTGCCGGGCGGTACGGGAGCAGACGCGGGGCCGCGGACGGCGTGCACCGCGACGGCGGCACGGTCGACCTGGGCCGGGGTGGGGACGGCGGACCCGGGCAGCGACGCGCTGGCCGCCCCGTAGGCGACGGCCGAGCGCAGCCGCTCGTCCGCCGGGGCGCCGGTCAGGTCGGCCAGCAGGTGGCCGGCGAGGCTGCAGTCCCCGGCGCCGACGGTGCTGCGGACGGCGATCGGCGGCGGGGTCGCCGACCAGACCCCCTCGGCACCGGAGAGGAGGGCGCCGTCGGCACCCAGGGTCAGCAGCACCTCCCCGACACCGCGCCCGTGCAGCGTGGCGACGGCGGCCAGGGCGGCGTCCCGGTCGGCGGTCAGCTCCGCCTCCGTGGCCCCGGCCAGCTGGGCCAGCTCCTCGGCGTTGGGCTTGAGCAGGTCCGGAGCGGCGTCCGGGCCCGCGGCCAGCAGGGCCAGCAGCGGGGCCTCGGAGGTGTCGACGGCGATCCGGGCGCCGGTGTCGCGCAGTGAGCGGACCAGGTCGGCGTACCAGTCGACCGGCGTGCCCGGCGGCAGCGAGCCGGACAGCACCACCCAGCGCGCGCCGGCGGCGTGCTCGTGCAGGACGGCGGCCAGCGCGGCCCGGGTGCCGGCGTCGAGCTCGGCGCCGGGTTCGTTGAGCTTCGTGGTGGTGCCGTCGGGCTCGGCGAGGGTGTAGTTGGTGCGCACCGGGCTGCCGATCGGCACCGAGGCCAGCGGGAGGCCCAGCCGGTGCAGCGCGGCCACGATCGGGTCGTCGTCGCCCGCGGGGAGCACGGTCACGACGTCGGCGCCGGCCGCGGCGACCGCCCGCGCGACGTTGACCCCCTTGCCGCCGGGCTCGGTGGAGCTCGGCGCGAGGCGGACGACGCTGCCGCGCTCCAGCGGCCCGGGCAGCGCGAGGGTGCGGTCGAGGCTCGGGTTCGCGGTCAGGGTGACGATCCGGCCGGCGACCGGGCCCGTGGCGGGCCGCGCGAGCTGGGCGCTCATGCGACCACGACCTCGACGCCGGCGTCCTCCAGGCGGGCGACCGCGGTGGGGTCGGCGTCGGAGTCGGTGACCAGCACGTCGACGTCGGCCGGGGTGGCGAAGCGGACCAGGTGCTCCCGGCCCAGCTTGCTGCTGTCGGCCAGGACGACGACCTTCTGCCCGGCCCGCGTCATGGCCCGCTTGACCGACGCCTCGGCCTCGTCCGGGGTGGAGAAGCCGTGGTCGGGGGAGATGCCGTTGGTGCCCAGGAAGGCGACGTCGACCCGCAGGTCGGCCAGGGTGGTGACGGCCTGCTCGCCGACCGCGCACTGGGTGATGCCCCGGACCCGGCCGCCGACGACGTACAGCGACAGGCCCGGCATGGTGCCCAGCCGGGCGGCGATGGGCACCGAGTGGGTGGCCACGAACAGCCGCCGGTCGCTCGGCAGGAGCTCGGCCAGCGCGGCGGTGGAGCTGCCGCCGTCGAGCAGCAGGCTGCCGTCGGCGCCCGGGAGCAGGTCGAGGGCGGCGGCGGCGATCTTGCGCTTCTGCTCGCTGCGGGTACCGTGCCGCTCCCCGAGCGCCGTCTCGACGTAGGTGAGCGCCCCGGTCGGCACGGCGCCGCCGTGCACGCGGCGGAGCATCCCGGCCCGCTCGAGGACGGCGAGGTCGCGGCGCACCGTCTCGGTGGTGACGCCGAACTCCTCGGCGAGCGCGGTCACCGCGACGCGGCCACGATCGGCGACCAGCCCGGCGATGGCCTGTTGCCGTTCCTCTGCGTACACGACCCGCCTCCTCTCCGTGCCCGGTTGTGTGGGTTTGCGGTTGTGATGGTGTTGTTCTACGTCCGATCCATTGACAAGTCAACACATTTCCGTGACCGTGGTCACCAGAAGGCTCCGGCCGCCGCGCTCCTGTCCCCTCGTCCGCCAAGGCAGGTACCCATGTCCACCACCGCTCCCACCACCGTCACCCCCTCGCCCACCGGCGGGCCCACCGTGCTCCCGGGTACGCCCGTCGTCCCCGGCGTCGCGTACGGCCCCGTGGTACGGCCCTCCGGTGCGGTGCTCCTGCCCGCCGACGAGGGGGAGGTCGTCCGCGAGGAGGAGCGCGCGGGGGAGAAGGAGCGCTTCACCGCAGCCGCGGGCCTGGTCGCCGAGCGGCTGTCCGAGCGCGCGTCCGGGGCGACCGGCGTGAGCGCCGAGGTGCTGGCCGCCACCGCCGGCCTGGCCCGGGACCGCGGGCTGCTGTCGGCCGTGGAGCAGCGCATCGCCGCCGGCACCCCGGCCGCGGTGGCGACCGTGCAGGCCGCCCAGCAGTTCGTCGACCTGTTCACCGGCCTCGGCGGGCTCATGGCCGAGCGGGTCACCGACGTCCGCGACATCCGCGACCGGATCGTCGCCGCGCTCACCGGGCAGGGTGAGCCGGGTGTGCCGAGCCCGGCCGTGCCGTCGGTCCTGCTCGCCGACGACCTGGCGCCCGCCGACACCGCCGGCCTCGACCCGACCCGCGTGATCGGACTGGCCACCCGCCTGGGCGGCACGACCAGCCACACCGCGATCATCGCCCGCCAGCTCGGCCTGCCCTGCGTGGTCGCGGTGGGCGGCCTCGACGACGTCCCCGCGGGGGCGACCGTCCTGCTCGACGGCGAGCACGGCACGGTCACCGTCGACCCCGACCCCGAGGAGGCGCGCGGTCGGGTGGCGGCCGCCCGCGCGGCGGCCGCGGCGCTGGCCGGCTACCGCGGTCCGGGCGCGACCCGGGACGGCGTGGCGGTCAAGGTGCTGGCCAACGTGCAGGACGGCGCCGGGGCCCGGGCCGCCGTCGAGGCCCACGCCGAGGGTGTCGGCCTGCTCCGCACCGAACTCGCCTTCCTCGGCCGCGCGGAGGAGCCCTCGGTGGAGGAGCAGGCCCGCGGCTACGCCGAGGTGTTCGCCGCCTTCGAGGGGCGGCGCGTCGTCGTGCGCACCCTGGACGCCGGGTCGGACAAGCCGCTGGCCTTCGCCACGGCCCCGGACGAGGCCAACCCCGCGCTCGGCGTCCGCGGGCTGCGCGTCGCCCGCCGCGACCCCGGCCTGCTGGAGCGGCAGCTCGACGCGATCGCCGAGGCCGCCCGGCGGACCGGCGCCGAGCCCTGGGTGATGGCGCCGATGGTGGCCACGGTCCCGGAGGCGGCCGAGTTCGCCCGGCTGGTCCGCGACCGCGGGCTCGTCCCCGGCGTGATGATCGAGGTGCCGTCGGCGGCCCTGCAGGCCGACCGGCTGCTGCAGCACGTGGACTTCCTGTCGATCGGCACCAACGACCTGTCCCAGTACGCGCTCGCCGCCGACCGGCTCTCCGCCGACCTCGCCGACCTCACCGACCCCTGGCAGCCGGCGCTGCTCGAGCTGGTCCGGCTGACCGCGGCCGCCGGGGCCCGTGCCGGCCGGTCGGTGGGTGTCTGCGGCGAGGCGGCGGCCGATCCGCTGCTGGGGTGCGTCCTCGTCGGCCTCGGCGTGACCTCGCTGTCGTGCGCGGCGTCGTCGATCGCGGGCGTCGGTGCCCGCCTGGCCACGGTCGACCTCGACACCTGCCGGCGGGCCGCGGAGGCGGCGCTGGCCACCGACGATCCCCAGGCGGCGCGGGCCGCGGCGCGGGCGGTGCTGACCGTGGAGTGAGGGCGACATCACCCCGGCGGGTGATGATCCGTCACCGTGTCACGCCGTCTTCCTACGGATCGTCGGAATACTCTGGCTACTACCTGCTTTACTACAGGTGACAGACCCCGACACCGAGAGAAGGCACCAGGCGATGAACACCGTGACCTCCAGCTGGCGGCGGCGTCGGCAGGTGGCGCGCACGCGCCGGGCGCTGGAGCGTGCCCTCGCGCGCAGCAGCAGCCCGTCGATGCGCGACGAGCTGCTGACGATGGCGAACGGCAGCGGCTACGCCCGCTGAACCAGCCGCGACACACGCGACCCCGGCCTCCGTCTGGAGACCGGGGTCGTCTGCTGTCCGGGCTCAGTGCACGCCGTGGACGACGGCGTGCCCCCGGCCGCGGGCGATCATGGCGCGGTTCACCGGCAGGGTGACGACGAACGCGACGGCCAGCGAGCCGGCCAGCGTGAGCCAGAAGAAGGCGCTCGTGACGCCGGCGTCCATGGCGCCGGGCACCGAGACCATGACCGCGTTGTCGACGACCTCCATCACGGCGATCGACACGGTGTCGGCGGCCAGGGCGATCCGCAGGGCGCGGCGGAACGGCAGGCCGGCGCGCAGCACCCCGCGCATCGTCAGGGCGTAGCCGAAGACGAAGGCCAGGGTCACCGACAGGGCGACGGTGGCGCCGTCGTGCAGGCCGATCGAGGTGCCGATGACCATTCCGAGCACCTCGCCGATGGCGCACCCCGTCAGGCAGTGCAGCGTCGCGGAGGCGGCCATCGCCCAGGAGGCGCCGGACCCGTGGTCCTGCCCGGCGGCCTGCTGGTCGGAGTGGTGGTGCGGGGCGGTCTCCATCGAGACCCACCTCCTCGTCCGTGTCGGTCGGTTCATACCCCCATGGGGTATCAACCGTTGTACTCCCGGCCGGACGGCGGGGCAAGAGGAAGCGCCTCCCCCCTTCGGGTCGTCCCCCTCAACCGCCGGCGCCGGGGTGCCGATCGACCACCTGTGAGGACCGAAGGCCGGCGCCGGACGCGCGCCGCAGGGTGCCGCCCGCCGGCGGGGGCCCGATGAGCGTCGTCCCGCCGCCGGAGGCCCGCGAGACCTCCGGGGCGACCACCGGGCTCCTGCTCGGGTACGTCCGCACCCGCGCGGGCGAGGCCGCGGTCCAGGAGGTCCTGCGCCGGGCGGGGGTCACGTCCACCGCCGAGCAGCTCTCCAGTGCCGCCCACTGGACCAGCTACGCCACGCGCGTGCGCCTGTTCGTGGCCGCCACGGAGGTGCTCGGTGCGCCCGACACCATGTTCCGGGTCGGGCGTGAGGCGCTCGCCCACGGGGTGAACCCCGCGCTGGTCCTCGTGGTCCGGGCCATGGGCTCGCCGCAACAGGTCTACCGGCAGCTGCCGCGCGCGGTCGCGAAGTTCTCCACCACCTCCACGATGGAGATCGTCGAGATCGGCCCCGGCCACGCCACGATCCGCTACACCCTGAACCCCGGCTACGCCCACTCGCGGCTGGACTGCGACTACGCGCGCGGCCTCATCGGCATGGTGCCGACGATCTTCGGGGACGCCCCGGCGGAGGTGCTGCACGACGAGTGCGAGTCCGACGGTCACCCCGCCTGCGTCTACCACCTGACCTGGGCACACCGCCGGCGGTGGCGCCGGCGCCGGCGGGCGTCCGAGGTCGCCTCCGAGCTGCAGGCGCTGCGCGGGCAGCTGCGCATCCTCCAGTCCGCGGCCACCGACCTGGTGGCCAGCGACGACGTCGCCACCGTGCTGCACCGCATCGTCAGCCGGGCCGCGGAGGCGGTGCTCGCCCCCGGCTACGTGCTCGCGGTGGCCGACCCGACCGGCGGCCCCGGCCTGGTGCACAGCGCCGGCCTGCCGCCGGACGAGGTGGACGCGCTCACCGCCGTGCTGCTGTCCGGGGCGGCCCCGGGGCCGAACGTGGTGGCGGTCGACGTCGCCTCGGCCCGCCGCACCCACGGCCGGCTCGCGGCCGTCTTCCCGCCCGGGGACGGCGCCCTGGGGCACGAGCGCGACATGCTCGCCGCCTACGCCGGCCACGCCGCGGCCGCGCTGGACCTGCTGCTCGCCCTCGACGACACCCGCCGGGAGGCGCACCGGGCCGGCGCGCTGCTGACGCTGGCCCACGAGCTGGCCGGCACGGAGGACGCCGCGGCGGTCTGCACCGTCGTCGCCGAGGCTCTGCCCCGCATCGTCGGCTCCGACAGCGGCGCCATGCTGCTCTGGGAGCCGGGGAGCGGCTCACTCGTGCCGGCGGCGGCCACCGGGCACCTCGGGCGCGGGGACGAGCTCCTGCTGGCGAGCACGTTGCGCGCGGAGGACACCCCCGAGCTGGTCGGGATGCTCACCGACCGGGAGCCGCTGGTGCTCGACGCCGCGGCCTGCAGCCCCGGCCTGGGCGCGCTGCTGGACGGGCTCGGCGTCACCCACGTCGTCGCCGTCCCACTCCTGGCCGGGCGCACCTTCCTCGGCGTCGCCACCGCCGGCTGGGCGGCCGGCCGGCACCCCGCGCGTCTGGACGGCGACGTGCTCGCCCGCCTGCGCGGCGTCGGCGACCAGGCCTCGACGGCGCTGCAGAAGGCCCGGCTGCTGGAGACCGTCCGACACCAGGCCACCCACGACGCGCTGACCGGCCTGCCCAACCGGGTGCTCTTCCTCGAGCGGCTGGGCAGCGCGCTGGCCGCCACCGGCCCCGACCAGCACGCGGCGGTGCTCTTCTGCGACCTCGACCGGTTCAAGGCGGTCAACGACTCGCTCGGTCACGCCGCCGGCGACGAACTGCTCCGCCAGGTCTCGGCCCGGCTGCGGGCGGCGGTCCGCCCCGGCGACACCGTGGGCCGGCTCTCCGGCGACGAGTTCGCCGTTCTCCTGCCCGGCCTCGCCCAGCCCGAGGACGCCGACCGCGTCGTGGCCCGCGTGCTGCGCTGCTTCGACGACACCTTCCGGCTGGAGGGCACCCAGGTCGCCGTCGGCACCAGCGTGGGGGTCGCCGTCCACAGCGGGGAGTGGGGCCGGCCCGACGCGCTTCTGCGCGACGCCGACGCGGCGATGTACCGGGAGAAGCACGCGGGACGGGCCCGCGCGGACGACTCCGAGGGCTGAGCCCTACGACCGCAGCCGGGCGCGCAGCGCCGCCTGCTCCTCCGGCCCGAAGCCGTGCTCGGTGAGCCAGCCCAGCGGGCCGCCGTGCCGGTCGTCGAGCAGGGACAGCAGCCGGTCCATCGTCTCCGCCCGCGGCGTGTGGACGGCGACGTCGCGGCGGGTCATGTCCTCCGCGTACGTGGGCGAGGCGGCCAGCTTGGCGACGAGGGCGTCGATCACCTCGGCGGTCAGCGCGTAGTCGGCCACGATCTCCTCGTGGGGGACGCCGGCCGCGGCCAGCGCGAACATCGACACGACGCCGGTGCGGTCCTTTCCCGCCGCGCAGTGCACCACGGCGGCGCCCCCGGTGCCCGCGGCGAGCGCGCGCAGCGCACCCAGCACGTTCTCCGGCCGGTGGGCCAGGTAGCCGAGGTAGGAGCGCACCGCCGGCGGCTCGTCCGCGTCGTGCTCGGCGACCTGGCGCGGCAGGAGCGACTCCGCCCAGTCCGCGGGGAGGTCGGGCACCTCGGCCTCCTCCACCGCGAAGACGTCGGTGTGGTGCCCACGCTCGGGCAGCAGGGTGAAGTGCCGGTGGGTGACGCCCGGCAGCGCGCGCAGCGGGCCGCGGCCCTCGAGCAGCACCTCGGCGGTGGTGCGCAGGTCGATGACCTCGGTCAGCCGCACCTGGTCGACCAGCCGGCGGACGTCGGCGTCGCTCAGCGTCTGCAGGTTGTCGCTGCGCAGCACCCGCCCGGGCAGTGTCGTCCCGCCGTCGTGCGTGGGCAGGCCGCCGAGGTCGCGGGTGTTCGTCGTCCCGTCGAGCCGCAGCCAGCGGTCGGTGCGCGTGGTGGTCACCTCCCGACGGTACGACCCGCCGGGGACGCCGCGGCGACACCGCCGGGGACGGCGAGCAACGCCGCGGTGACGCCCAGCAGCCGCTCGCGGAGGACCGCGCCGCGACGGGCGAACCCGCGCTGGGCGGCGGCGTACTCCGCCCGCCCCTCCGGCGTCTCGATGCGGACCGGCGCGCGCCCGTAGCCGCGCAGGTCGTAGGGGGAGGCGCGCATGTCCAGCTCGCGCACGTCCCGGGCCAGCTCGAAGCAGTCCAGCAGCAGCTCGCCGGGGACGGCGGGACCCAGCTTGGCGGCCCACTTGTACAGGTCCATGTTCGCGTGCAGGCACCCCGGCTGCTCCAGTTCCGGCTGGGTCGCGCGGGTGGGTGTGAGCTGGTTGAGGCCCACCGCCGCGGGGGTGAAGAAGCGGAAGGCGTCGAAGTGGGTGCACCGCACCGGGTGCGCCTCCACCACGGCGTCCGTACCGGCCTGGCCCAGCCGCAGCGGCAGCGGGTGCCGGTGCTGCTCCTGCCGGTAGACCATCGCCCACTCGTGCAGCCCGAAGCAGCCGGAGTGGGCCGGCCGCGAGGCGGTGGCGGCCAGCAGCCGGTGCACGAAGCCGACGGTGTCCCCGCGGTCGGCCAGGAACGCCGTCCCGTCGAGGGTGGCGGCCCCGTCGTCGTCGGTGCGGTACCAGCGCCACGCCGCATGCGGAGCGGGGACGCCGTCCGACGGCCCCAGGGTGGTGCCGGCGCCGGGGTGCCAGCGGCGCAGCACCGACGGGCGGGTGCCGTAGTACTCGTAGAGGAAGTCCTCCACCGCGTGCCGCTGGCCGGTCACCCGGCGGGCGCGGTGGCCGGCGGTCAGCGCGTCGGCCCGCTCCGCGTGCACCCGGGCCCGCTCCTGCCAGACCTCGGGGGGCAGGTGGACGGGCTCGGGGCGCACCCGTCCAGGGTAGGCGGGGAGCCCTTCGCCCCTGTCCGGCTCACGCGGCCACGCCGACCCTCGACCCATGGCGACCAAGCCACTCCGCTGCCGGTTCGGCTTCCACGCCTACGTCCGCCGGCACCCGCCGGGGGAACGCGCCGAGGGGCCCGACCACCAGGTGTGTCGGTCGTGCGGGCGGCAGCGGCACCTGACGACCGAGGGCGTCCCGCCCGGCTTCGTCGGCGGGTGACCCGGCGCGCCCCTCGTCAGTGGGCGCTCCACCCGCCGTCCATGACCAGCGAGCTGCCGGTGACCGAGGCGGCCGCGGGGGAGCACAGGTAGGCGACCGCCTCGGCCACCTCCGCCGGCTCGATGAGCCGCTTCACCGCGGCCGGGGCGAGCATCACCTGCTCCACCACCTCGTCCTCGCTCAGCCCGTGTGCCTTCGCCTGGTCGGCGATCTGCCCCTCCACCAGCGGCGTCCGGACGTAGGCGGGGTTCACGCAGTTGGAGGTGACCCCGTGCGGGGCGCCCTCCAGCGCGATGACCTTCGACAGCCCCTCCAGGCCGTGCTTGGCGGTGACGTACGCGCTCTTGTACGCCGAGGCCCGCAACCCGTGGATCGAGCTGACGTTCACGATCCGGCCCCAGCCGCGGCCGTACATGTGCGGGAGCGCGCCGCGGACCAGCCGGAACGGCGCCTCGAGCATCAGCCGGATGATCAGCGAGAACCGGTCGACGGGGAACTCGTGCAGCGGGGCGACGTGCTGGAGGCCCGCGTTGTTGACCAGGACGTCGACGTCCAGGTCGAGGGAGTCGATGCCGTCCAGGTCGGTCAGGTCCGCGGCCAGCGCGGTGCCGCCGACCGTCGCGGCCACGTCCTTCGCCGCCTGGGCGTCCCGGTCCAGCACGACGACGGACGCCCCTGCCGCGGCCAGTCGTTCCACGCAGGCGCGGCCGATGCCCGACGCCCCTCCCGTGACCAGTGCCCGTCGTCCCGCCAGCGTGCCCGTCGCCTCCATGACCGTCACCGTGGCACAGCCTCGGATGGTGGGCCACGTCACGGGGCCCTAGCGTCGATCCCGACCGTTCCGGAACTGCACGACGAGGAGACCGCATGTCCGCGCCCGCGCAGTCCGCCGCACCCTCGGGCTCGAACTTCGCCCGGGTGGTCGGTGCGAGCATCATCGGCACGACCGTCGAGTGGTACGACTTCTTCCTCTACGGCTCGGCCGCCGCGCTCGTCTTCGGCCCGCTCTTCTTCCCGGAGCAGGACGACTTCGTCGGCGTCCTCGCCGCGTTCGCGACCTACGCCGTCGGCTTCTTCGCCCGTCCCGTGGGTGCGCTCGTCTTCGGCCACTTCGGCGACCGGCTCGGCCGCAAGAAGTTGCTGGTGATCTCGCTGATGATGATGGGCGGGGCCACCTTCTGCATCGGCCTGCTGCCCACCTACGGCTCCGTCGGCGTGCTGGCGCCGGTGCTGCTCATCGCGCTGCGGCTGGTCCAGGGCTTCGCCCTCGGCGGCGAGTGGGGCGGCGCGGTCCTCATCGTCTCCGAGCACGGGAAGCCCGAGAACCGCGGCTTCTGGGCCTCCTGGCCGCAGGCCGGCGCACCGGCGGGCAACCTGCTGGCCACCGGCGTCCTCGCGCTGCTGGCCACCTTCCAGTCCGACGAGGCGTTCGAGGCCTGGGGCTGGCGGATCCCGTTCCTGCTCTCCGCGGTGCTGATCCTGGTCGGCCTGTGGGTGCGGCTGACGGTGAGCGAGTCGCCGGTCTTCCTCGAGGCCCAGCGGGAGGCCGAGGCCAAGGCCGCCGCTAGCGGGGTGGCCGAGAAGGCGCCGATCGTCACCGTGCTCACCCGGTACAAGCGCGAGGTGCTCACCGCCATGGGGGCACGGATCGCCGAGAACGTCTCCTTCTACCTGCTGACCGCCTTCAGCCTCACCTACCTGACCAACGTCGAGGGGATGGACTCCTCATTCGCCCTCAACGCGGTGCTCATCGCCTCGGCCGTGCACCTGGTGACCATCCCGCTGTGGGGGGCGCTGTCGGACCGGATCGGCCGCAAGCCGGTCTACCTCTTCGGTGCCCTGGGCGTCGGGGTGTGGGCGTTCGCCTTCTTCGGCCTGCTCGACACCGGCGACTTCTTCCTCGCCGTCGTCGCGATCACCGTCGGGCTGCTGTTCCACGGCGCCATGTACGGGCCGCAGGCGGCGTTCTTCTCGGAGCTGTTCGGCACCAAGGCGCGCTACACCGGCGTCTCGATCGGCGCCCAGCTCGCCTCCCTGGTGGCCGGCGCTCCGGCTCCGCTGATCGCCCTGGCCCTGCTGGGCAGCTTCGACGACCCGAACGAGTTCGCCGTGGCGCTGTACATCGTCGCCTGCGCGGTCGTCACGCTGCTCGCCGTCGCCACCTACGGCGAGACGGGCCGGCGCGACCTCGCCGCGGACAAGGCCGTCGTCGTGAAGGACCGCTCCGGCACGTCGGTCTGACGACGCGGGCCGGGCCGGCACGCCGCCACGGCGGCGCGCCGGCCCGGGTGGAGCCGGCGGCTCAGGACGCCGCGTTGCCCGGCCGGGCCGTGGTGTCGTCGCGCTGGGCCTCCTCGTCGGTGGTCAGCGTGGTGTCCTGCGCGCCGCCGTCGGGGCGGTCCTCGCCGGGGACGCCGTCGACGAGGTTGCCGCTGCTCGGGCCGTCGGAGATGTCGTCGCCCTCGTGGTAGCCGGTCGGGTCGGGTGCGCTCATGCTGTTCCTCCTGGTGGTCGTGGCTCAGACGCTGCCGCCGGGCCCGCCGCGCTCGGCGCGCGCCGGGTCGCTGTCGGCCTTGGCGGGCAGGTCGTCGGGCTGCGCGGCGTCGCGTTCCACCGCCTCCTCGCGGGTGAGGGGCACGTCGTCGAAACCGGACCCGGTGCTGCTGTTGTCCCCTGTGCCCGACGCGGTCGGGACGTCCTGCTGGATCCGGTCGCTGCCCTGTGGGTCGCTCACGGTGGCCTCCTGTGCGACGGCGGTGTCACCCGGAGCCTTGCCCGTCGCCGAGCACCCGAAACGACCGGCGGCCGCCGTCCGGGGGGACGACGGCCGCCGGGACACGGGCCGCGGCTCCACGGCGGTCGGGGACGGCACCTGGCCGCGGTGTCGTCCGGAGGACGACGAAGTGCTCAGAACGCGGCCTCGTCGACCTCCATGAGGGCGTTGTCGGTCTGCTCGACGACGACCCGGTCCGAGGCCAGCCGGGGCAGCACCTGGCTGCAGAAGAACCGGGCGGCGGCGAGCTTGCCCTCGTAGAAGTGCCTGTCCTTCTCGCCCACCTCGCCGGCCAGGGCGGTCAGCGCCACCTCGGCCTGGCGGACCAGGAGCCAGGCGGTGACCAGGTCGCCGGTGGCCAGGAGCAGGCGGGAGGTGTTCTGGCCGATCTTGTAGAGGTTGGTGACGTCCTGCTGGGCGGCGGTCAGGTGGCCGAACATCGCCGTGAGCATCGACTGGACCTCGCCGAGGGCGGCGCCCAGCAGCGCCCGCTCCTCCTTGAGCCGGTCGTCGCCGGTCTCGACCGTGGCCTTGATCTGCGTGGCGAGCCAGGTGAGCGCGACGCCGCCGTCCTTCACGATCTTGCGGAAGAAGAAGTCCTGACCCTGGATCGCGGTGGTGCCCTCGTAGAGCGTGTCGATCTTGGAGTCGCGGATGTACTGCTCGATCGGGTAGTCCTGCAGGAAGCCCGAGCCGCCCAGGGTCTGCAGCGACTCGGCGGTGAGCAGCTGGGTGGCCCGCTCGGAGCCGAAGCCCTTCACCACCGGCAGCAGCAGGTCGTTGACCCGCGCGGCCAGGGTGGCGGCCTCGCTGCCGGCGGTCCCCGCCGCCTCGGCCTCGGTCACCTGGTCGCGGAAGCTGGCGGCGTACAGGTACAGCGCGCGCATGCCCTCCGCGTAGGACTTCTGCAGCATCAGCGAGCGGCGGACGTCGGGGTGGTGGGTGATGGTGACCCGGGGTGCGTCCTTCGACGTCGCGGTCAGGTCGGCGCCCTGGACGCGGGTCTTCGCGTAGTCGAGGGCCACCTGGTAGCCGGCCGACAGGGTGGCGATCGCCTTGGTGCCGACGAACATCCGGGCGTACTCGATGACCTTGAACATCTGCGCGATGCCGTCGTGCACGTCGCCGACGAGCCAGCCCTTCGCCGGCACCGGGCCGTCGCCGAAGGTGACCTCGCAGGTGGTGGACACCTTGAGGCCCATCTTCTTCTCGACGTTGGTCACGTAGGCGCCGTTGCGCTCCCCGAGCTCGCCGGTCGCGAGGTCCACGTGGAACTTGGGGACGACGAACAGCGACAGGCCCTTGGTGCCCGGCCCGGCGCCCTCGGGGCGGGCCAGCACCAGGTGGACGATGTTGTCCGACAGGTCGTGCTCGGCGGAGGTGATGAACCGCTTCACGCCGGTGAGGTGCCAGGAGCCGTCGGGCTGCTGCACCGCCCTGGTGCGGCCGGCGCCGACGTCGGAGCCGGCGTCGGGCTCGGTGAGCACCATCGTGGCGCCCCAGCCCCGGTCGATCATGAGGCGGGCCAGCTGCTTCTGGTCCTCGGTGCCCAGGTCGAACAGCGTCTGGGCGAAGGCCGGGCCGGAGCCGTACATGAACACCGCGGGGTTGGCGCCGAGGACCATCTCGAAGGCGCCCCAGGTCAGGGCGGCGGGGGCGCCGAAGCCACCGAGCTCCTCGGAGAGGTCCAGGCGGTACCACTCGCCGGCGTGCAGGGCCTGGACCGACTGCTTGAACGACTGGGGCAGGGTCACGGAGTGCGTCGCCGGGTCGAAGACGGGCGGGTTGCGGTCGGCGTCGGCGAAGGAGGCCGCGATCGGGCCCTCGGCCAGCCGGCGGATCTCGGCGAGGACGCCGCGCGCGGTCTCGGCGTCCATCTGCTCGAACGGGCCCGTGCCGAACCGCTCCTTGGTGTCGAGGAACTCGAAGAGGTTGAACTCGAGGTCCCGCAGGTTCGCGGTGTAGTGGCCCATGTGTCGTGCTCCCGTGTCGGTGACCGACGGGTTCGTACCCGCGGGTAACAAACGGTATTACCGGCCGGTAACCGGAGCAAGCAACTCCACCCGGAGGGTGCCCGCGAGCCGCTCACGAGGTGGTTGACCCCCTCCCTCCGGGCGGCTGGACACTGGCCGCCTCGTGGAGGGGGACCTGCCATGGCATGGAGCCTGAAGGGCAGCTACGCCGAGACCTGCTCCTGCGAGCTGATGTGCCCCTGCAACCTCTCGTTCGACCACGGGGCCACGTACGACTACTGCCGGGCGACGCTCGGCTTCGACATCCGCGAGGGCGAGGTCGACGGCACCGACGTCCGGGGCCGCAGGGTGGTGCTGATCATCGACACCCCCGAGGTCATGACCGACGGCAACTGGCGGCTCGGGATGTTCGTCGACGACCAGGCCAGCGACGAGCAGTTCGACGAGCTGGTCAAGGTCTTCGGGGGTCAGCTCGGTGGCCCGATGGCGGCGATGGCCCCGCTCGTGGGCGAGGTCGTCGGTGTCGAGCGGGCGGCGATCGAGATGCGCGACGACGGTCTGCTGCACAGCGTGCGCGTCGGGGACGCGATCGACTTCGAGATCGAGGACATCGTCCCCTTCGGGTCCGAGGACGGGCGCCCGGTCCGCTTCGACGGCGCATTCCACCCGGTCGCGTCGAACCTGGTGGCGGCAGAGGCGCGGTCACGCATCGATGCCTTCGGCATCTCGTACGAGGGCAAGACCGGCCCGTCCACCGCCGAGTTCTCCTGGTCCGCCTGATCCGATGAGCGTCGAGGCGCGAGAACGCCTTCCCGGCGACGGCCTCGCGCCCGCCTTCGCCGCCGTCCGCGCCCGGGTCGGGCTCGTCGCCGTGCTGTTCGCCCTCGCCGGCGTCGGCTGGTGGTGGACGGTCCGGCAGATGCGGGGCATGGACGACGGGCCCTGGACCGGTCTGGGGACGCTGGGCTGGTTCCTCGCGGTCTGGGTCGTGATGATGGCCGCGATGATGTTCCCGTCGGTCGCACCGACCGTCGCCCCGTACTCGCGCATGACCCGGCAGCGGTCCCCGCTCTCGCCCCTGCTGATCACGGCGGGCTACCTGCTCACGTGGGCCGCCGCCGGCCTGGTGGCGTTCGGACTCCTGACCGCCCTGGACCGGCTCCTGGGCGACGTGCTCGCCTTCGACCGCGCGGGTCGGTGGGTCGCGGGCGCCACGCTCGTCGTCGCGGCCGTCTACGAGCTGACCCCGCTCAAGGACGTCTGCCTCGGGAAGTGCCGGAGCCCGCTCGGCTTCCTGCTCGGCTCGTGGCGGGAGGGGCGGTCGGGAGCGCTCCGCATGGGCGCGAAGAACGGCGCCTGGTGCGTCGGCTGCTGCTGGGCGCTGATGGCCTCGCTGTTCGCCCTGGGGGGTCATGAGCGTCGTGTGGATGGCGGTGGTCGCCGGCCTGATCGCGATCGAGAAGACCCTGCCGTGGCGCCGGACGGCGACCTACGGGACGGCGGCCCTGCTGCTCGCCCTCGGCGTGCTGGTGCTCGCCGCCCCCGACGTGGTCCCGGCCCTCACCGTGCCCGGCGGCGACATGGCCGGCGAGATGCCGGCCATGGGCTCCTGACGCCGGCCGGTCAGCGGTTGCGCCGCCGGGCGCGCAGCACAAGGCTGCTCAGCCACCCCACCAGCCCGCCGAGGACGGCGGCGAGGAGCAGCGCCACGACCAGCGGGGCGTCGACGTTGCCGAAGACGAGGCTCACGTCGACGGTCTGGGTGTTGAAGACGACGAACAGCACCAGGATGACGGTGACGAACAGCAGGAGGGCCAGCGCCAGCGTGCGCCCGATGGTCCGGCCGGTGCTGCGCGCGGGCGTCGAGCGGTCGGCAGCGGCGGGCGCCGGGGAGCCGCCCGGCGCGCCGGTGGTCCCGGAGCTGGTGCCCGGCGTGCCGGCACCGGCCCCGGTCGAGGTGGCCAGGGGGTCGACGGGGGAACCGGGGAACGTCACGCCGAGGAGTCTGCCGCCGTCCCCCGGTGTACGTCACCGCCCGGCGTCGGGCTCGCTCTCCGCCGGGGGGTAGCTCGGGCCGGCGACCCCGGAGGCGGAGTCCTCGCTGCCGCCCTGGGACTCCGGGTCGGCCGGCGGGGCGACCTCCGCGCCGAGGGGCTGGGCGTCGCGGTCCTCGGAGGGCTCGGGCATCGTCACGCCCCGAGTCTCCGGTGGCGACAGCCGTACGGCGACCGCAGCGGTGGGCCGGCGCTGCGCACTGCCGGTCCACCTCGTGCACTGCGGGTGGTGCAGGACCGGCAACGCACGGGGAACGCCGGCGGTGCGGCCGACGACGTCACAGGTAGGCAGGGTCCGGGGCGCGCGGGGCGGCAGACTGCTGGGACGATCCCTCGAGCCCGGGAGCTGCCCGTGACACCCACCCCGCGTTCCTTCTCCGCCGAGGCGACGGCGCACGCCGCCCGCGGCGCCCGCCTCGACCTCGCCGCCGACCGGCACGAGGCGGTCGGCGCCGTCCTGGGCGAGATGTACGCCCTCATCGACCGGCTGGACGACGTCCCGCTGGGGGAGACCCCGCCGGCCACCGCCTTCGACGCCCGCTGGGAGGGCTGACCGTGCAGCCCTGCGAGCTGTCGCTGACCGCCGCGGCCGGGGAGATCGAGGCCGGCCGGCTGTCCCCGGTGGAGCTCACCGACTCGGTGCTCGACCGCATCGAGGCCACCGAGCCCGCGATCAACGCGTTCGCCCACGTCTGCGCGGACCTCGCGCGGGACCAGGCGCGGACCGCCGAGAAGGAGATCGCCGCCGGCGGCTACCGCGGGCCGCTCCACGGCATCCCGCTGGGCGTCAAGGACCTCTACGACACCGCCGGCATCCCGTCGACGTCGAGCTCGAAGGTGCGCGAGGGCCACGTGCCCGACACCGACGCCGTCGCCGTCCAGCGGCTGCTCGGGGCCGGGATGGTCATGGTCGGCAAGACCCACACGCACGAGTTCGCCTACGGCGGGCGCACCCACACCACCCGGAACCCGTGGGACACCACCCGCATCCCCGGCGGGTCCAGCGGCGGCTCCGGGGCCGCGGTCGCCGCAGGCTCCTGCCTGGTCGGCATGGGCACCGACACGGCCGGCTCGATCCGCATCCCGGCGAACCTGTGCGGCACGGTGGGGCTCAAGCCGACCTACGGGCGGACGTCGCGGCGCGGGGTGGCCTCCCTGTCGTGGTCGCTGGACCACGTCGGCCCGCTCACCCGCAACGTGCGGGACGCCGCCCTGGTGCTCGACGCCATCGCCGGGCACGACCCGCTGGACCCGGCCTCGGTCGACGTGCCGGTGCCCGGCTACGCGGCCGGCACCACCGGCGACGTGCGGGGCCTGCGGATCGGCGTGCCCGCCAACTACTTCTTCGACCACGTGCAGCCGGACGTCGAGGCCTCGGTGCGGGCGGCGGTCGAGGTGCTGGAGGGCCTGGGGGCCGAGGTCCGCGAGGTGACCATCCCGTACCCGGACCAGGTGCTGGCCGCGGAGTGGGGCATCGTGCTCCCCGAGGCCGCCGCCTACCACCAGGAGGCGCTGCGCACGAAGGCCGAGCTCTACCGCCCGGAGACCCGCATGCAGCTCGAGGTGGGCGAGCTGGTGCTGGCCACCGACTACATCAAGGCGCTGCGGGTGCGCACGCTGATCCAGCGGGCCTGGGCCGAGCTGTTCCGCGACGTCGACGTCGTCGTCGCCCCGGTGCAGCCCTTCCCCGCCCCGCTGGTCGACCAGATGGACGTGACCTGGGCCGACGGCACCACCGAGGCCGTCGACCTGGCGATGGTGCGGCTCACCTCCCCGGCCAACCTCACCGGCCTGCCCACGATCGCGCTGCCGACCGGGTTCGACGCCGCCGGACTGCCCCTGGGCATGCAGCTCACGGGGCGGCCCTTCGACGAGCTCACGCTGCTCGACGTCGGCACCGCCTACGAGGCGGCCACCGACGTCGTCGGCCGGATCGCACCGCTGCCGTAGCCGGCCCGGCGGCCGGCGCCGCGACGCAACTCCGGGGGAGAGGCGGTCTCCCTGCGGGTCGGGACGACGACGACTTCCCCGGAGTTGCGCGGTCCCGCTACTCGTCGAGGGAGGGGCCGGCCTCGTGGTGCGGGTGGCCGTGCGTGCGCTCGCGCTGCTTCATGCGGGCCTCGTAGACGTGCCGGTCGCCGCCGGCCAGCTCGGTGCGGGCCCGCTCGTCGAAGTCCCGGAAGACCGACCAGTAGGTGGCGTCGTAGTCCTCGACGATCTGGAACGTCCAGCGGTCGGCGATGACGTTGCGGCCGACGAGGTCACGGTCGAGGTCGTCGGCCAGCTGCGTGTGGCCGGCCTTGCGGAACAGCTCGACGGCGTCCTGCAGGAGCAGATCCGCCTTGCCCGAGTGCTGGTGGAAGCCGTAGAGCTGGCCGCGGGCCTGCTCGATGGTCTCCAGGGCCTCGGACAACTTGCCGAGGCCCTCCACCGTGGTGTCGTCGAGGTCGGGCCGGCTGCGGTCGGTGCTCACCGGCCCATCCTGCGGTGCCCCGCGCGGGTGGGCGACCGCGCCGGCGACCGCGGCGGCTCAGCGGGCGGCGACGGCGGCGTCGATGAGCCGCTCGGCGAGGGCGCGGCCGTGCGAGGCGGGGCCGTCGGGGCCCAGCAGCCCGCCGGAGAGGTACATGCCGTCGATGATCAGGTGGACCTGCGCGGCGAGGTCGTCCCCGGCGCCGGGCACCAGCTGGTCGGCGAGGCGCTCCAGGCGCCCGTGCAGCTCGAACTTGTAGTCGGCGGCGGCGCTGCGCGCGGGGTGCTGGGGGTCGTCGTACTCGCTGCTCACGTTGGTGAACGGGCACCCGCGGAAGCCGGCGCGGGTCACGTCCCGCTCGACGGTGTCGACCACGGACAGCAGCGCGGCCCGCGGGTCGCCGTCCAGGCGCACGAGCTCGGCGTCGATGGAGGCGAGCACGGTGGCCGCCTTGCGGGCCAGGTAGGCCCCGACGAGGTCGTCCTTGCTCTTGAAGAGCCGGTACACCGTCATCTTGCCCAGCCCCGTCTCGCGGACCAGCTCGTCCATGCCCACGCTGCGGGAGCTGCGGGTCGCGAACAGCCGCTCAGCGGTGTCCAGGACGATGGCCTGCCGCTCGGCCCGGCTCCGGCGGACGGGAACCGAGACGTCGTCGGCGGCGAGGGGGAGGGCGGCTGCGGTCACGTCGGGGATGCTGCCCCAGCCCGTGACGGATCAGTTCGCGGCACGCCGGGATCCGGCGCCGGTTGGTTGCAGTGAGTGACGAGAGACGCCCGGGCTGGCCGGGACCCCGGGGATCGGTGGGACGCGTGTGACGATCAGTGACCGTCGAGCGACCGACCGATCCCCGTTCGGGTCAGGCCCGGCGCACCCGGCGGGGGTTGGCCAGCATCCGCGCCACGGGGACGGCGGAGGCCTGCTGGGCCTGCGACTCGTCGGCCTGGCGCTCGGCCGGGGTCTCGTCAACTACTCGCATGTCGCGCTGCGTGTCCTCCATGGCACCCAGCGTCCCCCCAATCCGGGCGGAGGAAACAGACCCGAAACGGTGAGTTGAAGCCGAAACGATGAGAGATCAGTCACTCCTCGTGTCCGACGGGCCTCCCTGCAGCGCCGCGACCAGGGAGTCCCAGACCCCGCGTGGGGCCGGCGCGACCGTGTTGACGCTGAACCGGTCCACCAGGCCGTCGTACCGCTCGCGCACCCGCGCCCCGACGTCCGCGGGGTCGGCGACCACGGCGAACGCGTCCAGCACCTCGTCGTCGACCAGGTCGCGCATCGCCGTCCACCGGTCCTCCCGGCGCCCGACCGACAGCGAGTGCAGCTCGTCGGCGAGGTCCTCCCACCCGTGCAGCTCCAGCACCGGCCGGTAGGCCGGGGTGCTGCCGTAGAACGCGATCTGGGCCCGGACGGCGGCGGCCGCGGCCTCCCGCTCCGTCGCGGTGTCCCCGGTGACGACGAACCCCGGCAGGCCCACGGTGACGTCGGTACGCGCCCGGCCCGACGCCGTCAGCCCCTCGCCCAGCGCCGGCAGCGTGCGCTCGCGCAGGTAGCGGGCGGTCGTGAACGGGTGCGCGAACAGGCCGTCGGCGACCTCACCGGCCAGCCGGGTCATCCCCGGCCCGACCGCGGCCAGGTGCACCGGCGGCCCGCCCCACTCGTGCGGCTCCGGGCTGAACACCGGCGTCATGAGGGTGTGCGTGTAGTGCTCGCCCCGGAACCGGAGCGGGGTGCCCTCCTGCCACGCGGTCCAGATGGCCCGCAGCGCGGCCACGTACTCGCGCATCCGGGGCACCGGCGTGCTCCACGGCATCGAGAACCGCCGCTCCACGTGCGCACGCACCTGCGTCCCCAGGCCCAGCACGAAGCGGCCGCGGGTGTACCGCTGGAGGTCGTGCGCGGTGGCGGCCACCGTCATCGGGGAGCGGGCGAAGGCGACCGCGATCGCCGTCCCGACCTGCAGCCGGGTGGTCGCCCGGCCCGCGACCAGCAGCGGGAGGAAGGGGTCGTGGTCGGTCTCCGAGGTCCAGACGCCGGCGCAGCCGCGCGCCTCCAGCTCGCGCGCGACCCCGGGCACCGCGTCGAGGTCGGCGGGCAGGGTGGCGTCGAGCAGCACGGCCCCGCAGCCTGCCGCACCGGCCACCCCGCCCGCCAGCGCTCAGGGGGTGTCCGCGCCCTCCTCGGGCCGGTCCTGGCCCTCGGCGGGCTCCGACGGGTGCGGCGTGCGGCCGTCGGTCGACTCCTCGCCGGGCGGGTCGCCCTCGGCGCGCTCGGCGGAGCGGGGCGGGCGGTCCGGATCGGTCATCGTCGTCCTCCTCGGTCGGGGCTCTCCCGTTCGGCGGGCCTGTGCCCGGGGACCCGGCCGCTCAACCCCGCAGCGGCGCTGCCGGCGGCAGCCGGGGGCGCAGCCGGGCGACGGCCGCGGCGTCGGGCAGCGCGCCCCGGGCGCCGGCACCGGTGGTCGACAGCGCGGCGGCGGTGACCGCGAGGGCGACCGCCTCGGCCGGGGCCGCGCCGTCGGCCAGCGCGATGCCGAGCGCGCCGCAGAAGCAGTCCCCGGCGCCCGTGGTGTCGACCGGCTCGACCGGCGGCGGGGCCTGCAGCAGCGCCGGCCCGTCCGCGGGCACGAGCAGCGCGCCGCGCGCGCCGAGGGTGACCACGACCGTGCCCGCCCCGAGGGCGCGGGCGAGGCCGGCGAGCTCGGCCGGGTCGCGCTCGCCGGGTGCCGCGCCGGCCAGTGCGACCAGCTCGTGCTCGTTCGGCACGAGCACGTCGACGCGCGCGAGCAGCTCCGCCGGGAGCGGCTGGGGCGGAGCCGGGGTGAGGACGACGGTGCCGCCGGCGACGGCCGCAGCGGCCGCCACGGTGGCCAGCGGCACCTCCAGCTGGAGCAGGACCACCCGCGCCCGCCGCACCGGGTCGACGTCGACGTCCTCCGGGCGCAGCTCGGCGTTGGCCCCGGGGACGACGACGATGAGGTTCTCCCCGCTGCCCTCCTCGACCGGGATCGTCGCGGTGCCGGTGGGCGCCTCCGGCGTCCGCTGCACGTGCCCGGCGTCGACGCCGGCCGCGGTGAGCGCCGCCAGCTGCCGCTCCCCGGCGGGGTCGGCGCCGACCCGGCCGACCATGACCACCCCGGTGCCGAGCCGGCCCGCGGCCGCCGCCTGGTTGGCGCCCTTCCCCCCGGGCGCGAGCGCGGTGCCGGAGCCGATGACGGTCTCGCCCCGCCCGGGCAGGCGGCCGACGCGGACGAGCACGTCCTCGTTGAGGCTCCCGACGACGGTCACCGACACGCGTGCACCTCCAGGAGCGGGACGGGAGGTCAGCTCTACCAGACCCGCCTCACCCGGCCGCCGACCGGCGGTGGCGCAGGGGGAGGGCGTACCAGGACACCGCTCCCACCACGACGACGAACGCGCACCCGACGACCGCCGGCCAGCGGCCCAGCACCACGTCGAGCACCAGCAGGACGGCGCTGGTGATGCCGAGGAAGAGCAGCCCCAGCCCCAGGAGCAGCGCACGGTCGGCGAAGGCGACCAGCTCGGCCTTGCGTCGCTGACGGAAGAGCGTGCGGTGGAACGACACCGGGGCGATGAGCACGAGGATCGCGGTCGCCGTGCTGAGCAGCGTGATCGTGTAGACCGTGGTGCCGAACGGGCCCTCGTCGTCGAAGCGGGCCATGAACGGCAGGGTCAGCAGGAACGCGAACAGCACCTGCACGCCGGTGATCGCGACCCGCAGCTCCTGGAGCAGCTCGCCCAGGTTGCGGTCGAGCACCTGCTCCGGCGTCTGGCCGCGCAGCTGCGCGGCCCCGGCCACGTCGGTCCGCTCCCGCGACACGGCCGACCTCTTCCACGCCACGCCGCTGCGGTACCGCGCGGGGACCCACTCGACACCCCGGACCTGTGGTGCCGGGCGACGAGCTGGGGACACGATCCGCTCGAGGGCCGTTGAATGCCCGCATGAGCGGTCTGCCCCGCAACGACCCCCGCCAGTACGACGAGCTCGCCGACGAGTGGTGGGACTCCTCGGGCGGGTTCGCCGCGCTGCACTGGCTGGCCGAGTCGCGCGCCGAGCACATCCCACCCGCCGCGGCACCGGGCGCGGTGCTGGTCGACCTGGCGTGCGGCGGAGGCCTCATGGCGCCGCACGCGGCCCGGCTGGGCTACCGGCACGTGGGCGTCGACCTCGGCCGGCCGGGGCTGGAGTTGGCGCGGGCGCACGGCGTCCTGGCGGTGCAGGGCTCGGTGCACGCCGTCCCGCTCGGGAACGGGTGCGCCGACGTCGTCGTCGCCGGGGAGATCCTCGAGCACGTCGAGGACGACGTCGGCGTGCTCGCCGAGTGCGCCCGGCTGCTGCGTCCCGGCGGCACCCTGGTGATCGACGCGCTGGCGGCGACCCGCCTGGGGCGGTTCCTCATGGTGACCGTCGCCGAGCGGCTGCCCGGTGGCCCGCCGCCGGGCCTGCACGACCCGGCGCTGTTCGTCGACCGCCGCCGGTTGCTGGCCGCGGCGGACCGGCTGGGCCTGGACCTGCGGCTGGTCGGTCTGCGCCCCTCGGTGCGGGAGGCGGTCGGCTGGCGGCTGGGCCGGCGCCGGTCGGTCCGGATGAAGCCGATCCGCTCCACCGCGGTCGTCTTCGCCGGTTACGGGCGCAAGCGCTGATGCGGCGGCAGCCCCTGCTCGGCCGTACCGTCTCCGCATGACGCCGAGCCCGTGCGCCTGCGGAGCGGCACCCGCAGCCGAGCCGTCCAGCAGCCCCGTGGACGCCTCTCCGTCGCGGCCCGGCAGCGCCGGCGAGGTGGCCCGGTGAGCGCCGCCGTGGTCACCGGCGCCGGAGCCGCCCTCCCCACCACGATCGACCAGGACGCGGTCTGGGACGGCTTCTTCGCCGAGCACTACGCCGGGCTGCGCGCGGCCCGGCGGATCTTCAGCTCCTCGGGCGTGCGCCGCCGACACGCGGTGGCCAACCCGCTGGACGAGGACCTCAGCAGCTGGGGCACCGGCGCCCGCATGCAGCGCTACGTGGAGGAGGCGCTCCCACTCGGCAAGCAGGCCGTGGCCGGTGCCCTGGACGCCGCCGGGCTGCCGCCGGGCGAGGTCGGGCTGTTCGCGGTCGCCACCTGCACCGGGTACGCCACGCCCGGCCTGGACATCCGCCTCGCCGGCGACCTGGGCATGCCCGCGGGCCTGCAGCGGCTGCTCGTCGGCCACATGGGTTGCTACGCGGCGATCCCGGGGCTGGCCGCCGTCGCGGACTTCGTGACGGCCCGGTCCCGCCCGGCGGTGCTGCTGTGCTGCGAGCTCACCAGCCTGCACGTGCAGCCGGCCCAGGCCGACCTCGAGCAGGTCGTCGCGCACGCGCTGTTCTCCGACGCCGCGGCCGCGGTCGTCGTCCAGCCCGGGGCCCGGCGCGGGCGCCGCCTGGCCGGCATCGTCGCGCGCACCGACGCCTCCACCGCCGACCACATGACCTGGGACGTCACCGACCTCGGGTTCCGCATGGGGCTGTCGCCGCGGGTGCCCGAGGTGCTGGCCCGCCACGTCGGGGACGTCGTCGACGAGCTGCTCACCGCCGCGGGGCTGCGGGTGGAGGACGTCGCCGGGTGGGCGGTGCACCCCGGTGGACCGCGCATCCTGGACGTCGTCCGCGACGAGCTCGGCCTGGCCGAGGTCCAGCTCGCGGCTTCCCGGCGGGTGCTGGCCGAGCACGGCAACTGCTCCTCGGCCACCGTCCTGCTCGTGCTCGACGAGCTCGGGGACGTCGACGGCCCGGTGGTCGCCATGGCGTTCGGGCCGGGGCTGACCCTGTACGCCGCCCTGCTGCTGCCGGCCTGACGCGGTGTGCAGGCGGCGTGCCGACGGTCGTCGCGCCCCCTAGGCTCTGTGCGCTGGCTCACACCGGAGGGGGCGGCCGCATGGGGGAGGAACCCACCGAGGTGCGCGTCTTCCTCGTCGACGACCACGAGGTCGTCCGGCGAGGGGTGGCCGAACTGCTGGAGGAGGATCCGGCGATCCGGGTGGTGGGCGAGGCCGGCTCGGTCGCCGAGGCCCTCGCGCGGGTGCCCGCCGTGCGGCCGGACGTCACCGTGGTCGACATGCGGCTGCCCGACGGCGACGGCGCCGAGGTGTGCCGGCTGCTGCGCGACCGCGTCCCCGACCAGCGCTGCCTGGTGCTGACCAGCTACTCCGACGACGACGCGGTCGCCGCCGCGGTGGCCGCCGGGGCGGCCGGTTACCTGCTCAAGCAGGTGCGCGGCTCGGCGCTGGTGTCCGCGGTCCGCACCGTCGCCTCCGGCGGCACGCTGTTCGACCAGGACCCCGCGGTGGCGGTGGCCGCCCGCAGCCGGCCGGTGGAGCGCGACCGCCGGCTGGCGGTGCTGACCGAGCAGGAGCGCACGGTGCTGCGGCTGATCGGGGAGGGCCTGACCAACCGGCAGATCGGCGAGCGGATGGGCCTGGCGGAGAAGACGGTCAAGAACTACACCAGCCACCTGCTGGCAAAGCTGGGCCTGGAGCGCCGCACCCAGGCCGCCATCCTCGCCACGGAGCTGCGCGACCGCCCCGGCGGCAGCTGAGCGCCGGGCGGCCGCTCAGCGCTGCGGCGGCAGCGGCACCGTCCAGCGGAACTCCGTCCCCGACGGGCCGGTCGAGGTCGTCAGGCGGCCCCCGTGCCGCTCGGCGCGGTCGGCGACGTTGGTCAGGCCGCTGCGCACGGTGACCGGCGGCAGCCCGATGCCGTTGTCGGTGACCACGACCCGCACGTCCGACTCCACGCTCACCAGCACCATCACCCGGGTCGCCCGCGCGTGCTTGACCACGTTGGTCACCAGCTCACGGACGACGGCGACGACGTCGGGCACCAGGCTCCCCGGCAGCTCGTCGAGGCCGCGGAGGCGGACGTCGGGCCGCAGCCCGTGCCCGCCGGTGATGGAGCGGACGACGTCGGCCAGGCGGGTGCGGACGGCGTCCGGCGAGTCGTCCTCCGGCTGGTGCAGCTCGAAGATCGCCGAGCGGATGCGGGCGATCGTCCCGTCCAGCTCGTCGACCCGCTCCGCCAGCCGGGCGGCCGCCTCCGGGTGGTCGGTCTGCAGGGACCGGCTGATCCGGTCCAGCGCGAGGCCCGTCGCGAAGATCCGCTGGACGACGTGGTCGTGCAGGTCCCGGGCGATCCGGTCGCGGTCGGCCTCGACCTGCAGCCGGCGCTCCCGCTGCTGGCTGCGGGCCAGCTGCAGCGCGACGGCCGCCTGGGCGGCGAAGGCCGAGGCGAGCTCCAGGGTGTCGGGCTCGAACGGCATGCCGCCCTTGCGTCGCATCGCGACCACCGTGCCCAGGGGCGGGCGCCCGCCCAGCGGGATGAACAGCGTGGGGCCGTAGTCGACGGCGATCTCTCCCAGCACCGGTGCCCGCCGCCCGCCGGGCGCCGCGGCGCTCACGTCGGAGATGAGACGAGGGACGCCGGACCGGTGCGCGGCGCCCAGCTGCGTGTCGGCCAGGGGCAGCCGCACGCCCTCCAGGTCCTCGCTCTCCAGGCCGAAGGCGGAGACGACGATCAGGACGTCCTCGTCGTCCGGGCTGGGCGCCAGGACCCCGGCGACGTCGGCGGAGGCCAGGGCGGCGACCCGCTCGGCGATGGCGTGGAGCACGGTGTCGGGGTCGGCCCCGGAGAGCAGGGCGGTGGCGATGCTGCTGCCGGCCTGGGCCCACGCCCGCCGGTGCTCGGCACGCTCCACCAGCAGGGCGTTCTCGATGGCCAGCCCGGCCGTCGCGGCCAGCGCCAGGGCGGCCCGTTCGTCGGCGTCGGTGAAGGGGCCCCCGGGGCGCTTCTCGGTCAGGTAGAGGACGGCGAACGCCCGGCCCGCCGCGCGGATCGGCAACGCCAGGAAGGTGTGCATCGGCGGGTGGCCGGGCGGGAAGCCGACCGCCTCCGGGTGGACGGTGAGGTCCTCGAGCCGCAGCGGGTCCGAGGCGCCGATCATCACCCCGAGCACGCCCTCGCCCGTGGGTAGCCGGCCGATCCGCTCCCGGTCCGCGGCGTCCATGCCGACGACGACGAACCGCTCGAAGCCGGTGCCGGCGCGGTCGACCACGCCGAGGGCGCCGTAGGCGGCCTGCACGCGCTCGATCGCCGCGCTCACGACTCCGCGCAGCGTCGACTCGACGTGGTCGCTCGTCGCGGCCGCGCGTACACCGGCCGCGAGTACCGGGACGGGGCCCCGGTCGTCGGGACCCTCGGGGTCGGGCGGGGTCACGGCCCGGCCGGCGAGGGTCTCGGAGGAGGGAGCGTCACTGCGGGGATGGGTGCCGCCGGTCACGCTCCGCGGGCCAGGCGCCGGGAGTGCGGGCGGGGGACCGCGTGGCGCAGCAGCGACTTGCCGTGCGCGCTGACGACGACGAGGTCGGCGCCGCGGGCCGCGCTGGTGAGGGCCTCGAACACCGGGCGCTCCAGCACCGCGGTGCGGGTCCGCCCGACCACGCCGGTCTCGGCGATCGCCCGCAGCACCACCGCCTCCAGGCGTTCGAGGGCGGGCGAGGGGTCGCGGCGGCCCAGGCCGGCCAGCGGGTCGGGGTCGGCCTCCTCCAGGACGCTGACCGCCACCACCGTGGCCTCCCGGCGGGCGGCCTCCCGCAGCGCCCACACCAGCGCGCCGTAGCCGGCGGCCGAGCCGTCGACGTCGACCACCAGCCACGGGTTCTGCCGTCGCGGCAGCAGCGGCGTCAGCCGCGTGGGCTCGACGGCCGGACTCGCGGTGTCGGGCTGCTCCGGCACGGTGCCAGTCGGCATCTCGTCGTCTCCCAGGGCGCGCAGGGCGCCGTCGTCCGACCGCCGGTCGGCCGCACGGGCCACCGTGTCCGGCTCCTCCGGCTCGCTGCTGAACCGGTGCGCGTCGGTCATGCCGGGCATGGTGTCCGGCGGGCGCAGCCCCGCGGCAGGGCCCAAGGACCCGGTGTCCGCCGGGGAGGAGGAGTACCGACACCGTTCCGGATCCCGATCGCGCGTGCCACTGCGCACAGTGATCGGACAGGTACGGATCCGGAGGGGTGTCGGGGCGGGCGCCGTCGCGGCAGGGTGGGGGCGTGCAGCCGCGCGTGAGCCTCGTGACCCTCGGCGTCACCGACCTCGACGCGTCCCGCCGCTTCTACGTCGACGGCCTGGGCTGGCGGCCGGTCCTCGATGCCGGCGAGTCGTTCTTCATCCAGGTGGGGGCGGGGCTGCTCCTCGCCCTCTACGACCGCGAGCTCCTCGCCCGGGACGCCGGCACCGCGCGCGGCCCCGTGCCGCCACCCCCGATCGCGCTGGCGCACAACGTCGGCAGCGAGGCGGAGGTGGACCGGGTCGTGGCCGAGATGGCCGCGGCCGGCGGGGAGGTCGTGGCCGCACCGGCGCGGGCGTCGTGGGGCGGGTACACCGCCCACGTCGCCGACCCCGACGGTTTCCGCTGGGAGATCGCGCACAACCCCGGGCTGGTCGTCGACCCCGACGGGACGGTGCGGTTCACCGGGTGAGCCCGCGAGCCGAGCGGGAGCGGCTGGTCACGACCCCCGTGGTCCTGGTCCTCGCCCTCGTCAGCCTGGCGCCGGCCCTGCAGTGAGCCGCCGGCCGGCGGTGCCGGCCACGACGGTGGCGTCGCGCTCCTCGTCGTGCAGCACCTCGGCCACCAGGCCGCCGGCGGTGACGGCGGCCGCGGTGAGCGCCGCCTGCGCCCGGCTGGTCTCCAGCAGCAGGACCCCGCCCGGCGCCAGCCAGCGGCGCGCACCCGCGGCCACCCGGCGCTGCAGGTCGACGCCGTCCGGACCGCCGTCCAGGGCCGTGCGGGGCTCGTGGTCGCGCGCCTCCGGGGGCATGAGCGCGATCGCCGCGGTCGGCACGTAGGGGGCGTTGACCGCGAGCAGGTCCACCCGCCCGCACAGCTGCGGCGGCAGCGCGGCGTAGAGGTCTCCCTGGTGCACCCGCCCGCCGGTGGGGGCGACGTTGCGCGCGGCACAGCGGACCGCCACCGGGTCGACGTCGGCGGCGTGCAGTTCGACCGCGCCCACCGCGGCGGCCACGGCCGCGCCCACGGCGCCGGTGCCGCAGCACAGGTCGACCACGACCGGCCGCGGGACGCCCCGCAGGGCCGCCGCGGCGCGGTCGACGAGCAGGCCGGTCCGCCGGCGCGGCACGAAGACGCCGGGCTCCACGGCGATGCGCAGGCCGCAGAACTCCGCCCAGCCCAGCAGAGTCTCCAGGGGCTCGCCGGCCACCCGCCGCGCGACCAGGGCCTCGAGCGCGGTGGGGTCGGGCGCCGTGGCGACGAGGGCGGCGGCCTCCTCCTCGGCGAAGACGCAGCCGGCGGCGCGCAGCCGGACGATGAGGTCAGGAGGGGGGATGGGGGCCTCCGGCCGGGCACGGACGTCGGCCCGCCGGGGCTGCCCGCGAGGGGCGGAGAGAGCGGGTGACGAGAATCGAACTCGCACTGTCAGCTTGGGAAGCTGATGTTCTGCCATTGAACTACACCCGCGGAGCGCTCGGGCCTGAGCGGCTGGGGGACCCGCCGCTCGGTGAGCGTTCCCGGAGATCGTACACGGCTCGTCCGCGCGGGAGCTGCGGCCCGGTCCGCGGAACGAATCCGCCAGGAGATGTGTCGCGGTGGGATGTCGAGAACCGGCGCACGGCTCCGTCCCCCCGGGTGCACGCGGCCAGAATGGCCGCACCTGACGAGGGAGAACACGATGGCCAAGTACCTGCTCCTCAAGCACTACCGTGGCGCGCCGGCGCCGGCCAACGACGTGCCGATGGACCAGTGGACGCCCGAGGAGGTGACGGCCCACGTGCAGTACATGCAGGACTTCGCCGCCCGCCTCGAGGGCACCGGTGAGTTCGTCGACGGGCAGGCACTCTCCCCGGAGGGCATGTGGGTCCGCTCCGACGGGGAGGGGCGGCCGCCGGTCACCGACGGCCCGTTCGCCGAGACCAAGGACCTGATCGCCGGCTGGATGATCATCGACGTCGAGACCCAGGAGCGGGCGGTCGAACTGGCCGGCGAGCTGTCCTCGGCCCCGGGCGCGGGTGGGAAGCCGATCCACGAGTGGCTCGAAATGCGCCCGTTCCTGGCCGCGCCGCCGACCATCACGGAGTGACGCACCGGTGGACGAGGCCCTGCTGCGGACCCTCACCCCCACCGTGATCGGGATCCTCGGCCGCCGCGGAGCAGACTTCGCGGCGGCTGAGGACGCCGTCCAGGACGCGCTGGTCGAGGCCGTGCGGGTGTGGCGGGAGGACCCGCCGCGGGACCCCAAGGGCTGGCTGGTCACCGTGGCGTGGCGCAAGTTCCTCGACGCCGCCCGCGCCGACACGTCCCGCCGGCGGCGCGAGGAGGTCGCCGAGGACGAGCCGGCGCCCGGACCGGGGACGGAGGTCGACGACACGCTGCAGCTGTACTTCCTGTGCGCCCACCCGTCCCTGACCCCGGCCTCGGCCGTCGCGCTCACCCTGCGCGCGGTCGGCGGTCTGACCACCCGCCAGATCGCGCAGGCCTACCTCGTGCCGGAGGCGACCATGGCCCAGCGCATCAGCCGGGCCAAGCGCACCGTCTCCGGCGTCCGGCTCGACCAGCCCGGCGACGTCGCCACGGTGCTGCGGGTGCTCTACCTGGTCTTCAACGAGGGCTACTCCGGCGACGTCGACCTCGCCGCCGAGGCCATCCGGCTCACTCGCCAGCTGGCGGCGCGGACCGACCACGAGGAGGTCGCGGGCCTGCTCGCGCTCATGCTGCTGCACCACGCGCGGCGCCCCGCCCGGACCCGGGCCGACGGCAGCCTCGTGCCCCTCGCCGAGCAGGACCGCTCGCTGTGGGACACCGCTCTGATCTCCGAGGGCGTCGAGGTGCTCCAGGCCGCCCTCGCCCGCGACCGGCTGGGGGAGTTCCAGGCCCAGGCCGCCGTCGCCGCCCTGCACGCTGACGCCCGGACGGCGGAGGAGACCGACTGGGTCCAGATCGTCGAGTGGTACGACGAGCTGGTGCGGCTCACCGGCAGCCCGGTGGCCCGCCTCAACCGGGCCGTCGCGGTCGGCGAGGCCGACGGCCCGCGGGCCGGTCTGGCCGCTCTGGCGGAGCTCGACCCCGCCCTGCCCCGCCACTCCGCCGTCGCGGCGTACCTGCACGAGCGGGCGGGGAACCCGGCGACCGCAGCCCGCCTCTACGCCGACGCGGCCCGATCGGCGCCCAACCTCCCCGAACGCGACCACCTCACGCGGCAGGCCGCACGGCTCAACGCGGAACTGCGCGGTTGAGCGGTCGCACGTGCCCGTGCGGAGGCGGGCTGCCAGGCCGGCTCAGGCCGAGCGGATGACCACCGTCGTCCCGGCCGGGCTCGGGGTGGCGGTGATCTCCCCGACCGCGCTCATCAGCATCGACCCGCGACCGCGGTCCATGCTCGGCACCCGCTCGCGCCACCGGCCGTAGTCGCGGACGGCCACCTCCACCCGCCCGGCGACGACCTCCGCCGCGACGTCGATGAACGGCTCGGTCGGGTCCTGCGCGTGCTCGACGGCGTTCGTGGCCGCCTCGCAGGTGGCCAGCACGAGGTCGTAGGCCCGCTCCTCGTCGAGGCCCGCCTCGGCGAACAGGCCGCGCAGCCGGCGGCGCAGCGCGGGGATGGAGGAGCTCGCCGCGGGGAACCGCCAGCGGCCGGAGACCGGGCCCGGCGCCGCGGCCGCGCCGTCCCCGCGGACCGTCGCGGCCGGCGGGGGACCGGTCATCGGCACGCGCGGGACGGGCGGTCCGGCAGGGGCGGGCGGCGGAGCGCCGTCGACGTCGATCCGTGCCGACGACGGCGGCGTCGGGACGGCGGCACGGGCCCCGGCGGCGCGCGCCAGCACCGCCCGCAGCCGGGCCACCAGCTCCGCCGACTCGAACGGCTTGGCCAGGTAGTCGTCGACCCCGGCGTCGAAGCCCTCGACGGCGGCCTCCTGGCCGGCGCGCGCGGTCAGCACGACCACCGGCACGCTCCGGGTCGCGGGGTCGGCGCGCAACGCCCGCAGCAGCCCGAAGCCGTCCAGCCCCGGCATCATCACGTCGGTCAGGACGACGTCCGGCCGGGCCGCGGCCACGCTCTCCAGCGCCTCCTCGCCGTTGGTCGCCGTCCGGACGGTCCAGTGCGGGGACAGCAGCCGGGTGAGGTAGGCGCGCATGTCGGCGTTGTCGTCCACGACGAGGACGCCGGCGCCCCCGGCGGGGCGGGGCTCGGGCGCGGTCCAGGCGAGGTCGTCGTCCCAGGGGGTGACGGCCGCACCGCGCGCGGCCGGCGACGGTGCGGCGGCGCCGTCGGCGGCGTCCGGGGAACCGAACGGCAGGGTGACGGTGAACGTGCTGCCGACCCCGGGCTCGCTGGTCACCGTGACGGTGCCGCCGTGCAGGCCGACCAGCTCGCGGACCATCGCCAGCCCGAGCCCGGTGCCCTCCCTGCTGCGGGCGGGGGAGTCGGGGACCCGGTGGAACCGCTCGAACAGGTTCGGCAGCTCCTCGGCCGGGATGCCCACGCCGGTGTCGGACACCTGCAGGGTGATCGTGTCGCCGTCGGCCCGCAGGGTGACCCCGATGCTGCCGACGAAGGTGTACTTCACCGCGTTGGCGACCAGGTTGAGGACGACCTTCTCCCACATCCGCCGGTCGACGTGGGCCGGCCGCCCCAGCGGCGGGCAGTCGACGACCAGCCGCAGCCCGGCCCGCTCCGCGGCCGCGCGCAGCACCCCGGCCAGCTCCGCGGTGAGGGCGGCGAGGTCGGTCGCCACCCGGACGGCGGAGGTGCGGCCGGCCTCGATGCTGACGAACTCCAGCAGGTCGTTCACCAGGCCCTGCAGCCGCTGGCCGTTGCGCAGGGCGAGGGTGAGCTGGTCACGGACGGACGGCGGCAGCGCGGTGCCGGCCAGGGCGTCGCCGATGGGGGCCAGCAGCAGCGTCAGCGGCGTGCGCAGCTCGTGGCTGACGTTGGCGAAGAACGCCGTCTTGGCCTCGTCGAGCTCGGTCAGCGCCTCGGCGCGGGACCGCTCGGCGGCGTAGGCGCGGGCGTTGAGCACGGCGCCGGTGAACTGGCCGGCGAGCAGCTCGTGGAACGAGCGGCACTCCTCGTCGAGAGCCCGGTTCGGGTTGACGCCGACCACCAGGGCCCCGACCTCGTCGCCACCGGGGCCGGCCAGGGGGATGACGACGGCGGCGGTGACCGGGTCGCCCCACGGCCCGCCGGGGATCCCGAGGCCCTCGGCCTCGAAGGGCTGCAGCGCGGCGGCGGAATCGGCCGTCTCGGGCAGCAGCCGCGGGTCGCAGCCGACGGTGGCCGCGCGCCGCAGTCCGGGGGTGCCCGGCTCGGCGAGGTAGACCGCCGCGAACGGGACGTCGAGGGGGTGCCCGGCCAGCGATGCGGTCATGTCCGCCACCGGGTCGTGCTCCTCCTCGCCCACCAGTCCCGCCGAGGACGCGACGTCGCGCAGCAGCCGCTGCCGGCGCTCGGCCAGCACCCGGCGGGTGACCTCGGTGCACACCGCGTGCATGCCGGCGACCTCGCCGTCGTCGCCGTAGGCCGGGGCGTGCGAGACGGTGAAGTAGGTCTCCTCGCGGTAGCCGGCCCGCTCCAGCAGGAGCAGCAGCTCGGGGATCCACGACGGCTCGCGGGTGGTCATGGCCCGCTCGACCGGCTCCCGCAGCGCGGACCAGCCCTCCGCGAGCGTGACCCGCAGGTCCTCGCCGATCGCGCCGGGGTGTTTCGCGCCGATCAGGTCGGCGTAGGCGTCGTTGTAGATCTGGGTGTACCGCGGGCCCCAGGTGAGGATCATCGGGAACCGCGAGGCCAGCACCGTGCGGACGGCGTGCCGCAGGCTGGCCGGCCAGCCGTCGACCGGCCCGAGCGGGGTCGCCGACCAGTCCAGCGCGGCCATGAACCGGCCGTTCTCGCCGCCGTCCCGGAAGAGCTCGACGTCCCCGGGGCCCGGCGGCCGTTCGGCACCGGCGCTGGCGCGCACGCACACCTCCGGTTCCGGTCCTCGACTGCTGCGCCGGCGCTGTGGCTCGTGCGCGGCCCGCCGCCCGGTCAGCATCCGGACGACAGCCCGAAACGGTACCCCGGCGTCAGCGGCGCATCTCGGCGAGGAACCCGGTCGCCTCCGACCGCAGCCGCTCGGCCATCCGGGACAGCCCGGTGATGTCGCCGGCCCCGGCGCCCATCGAGGCCGTGCCGTCGACCGCCGCGGCGATCCCGTCGACCAGCCCGTTCATCTCGGTGACCGTCGTCCCCACCTCGTCCATGACGGCGGCGACCTCCTCGCAGGCCTCCCGGATCCGCTCGACCTGCGTGGTGACCCGCACGGTGGCCCGGGCGGTCTGGTCGGCGAGGTCCTTGACCTCCGTGGCGACGACGGCGAAGCCCTTGCCGGCCTCGCCGGCGCGCGCGGCCTCGATGGTGGCGTTGAGGGCCAGCAGCCGGGTCTGTGCCGCGACGGCGTCGATGAGCGCGATGACGTCCTTGATCTCCGCCGAGGAGCGGGTGAGCGAGCTCATCGTCTCCTGGGCGGTGCCGGTCTCCGCGCTCGCCGCCGACGCCGCGGCGGTCAGCCCGGACGCCGAGGCGCTCATCTCCGTCGACGCCGTCGCCACCTGCTCCGACATCGCCAGGACGACGGCCTCGAACTCGTCGGCCAGCCGCAGCCGGGCGGTCTGGGCCTCGGTGACCCGGCCGGCGGTCCGCTCCATGGCCTGCCGCGCCGTGTTGATCTCCGTCGCGCCCTTGCGGTAGGCCCCTGCCAGGCCGGTGAGCAGCACCGAGCGGTGGAAGCGGCCCTCCGCCGCCGCCCCCAGCGCGGCGGAGGACTCCCGGACGAAGGCGTCGGAGACGTCCAGCACCCGGTTGGCGCTGTGGTGCAGCGCCAGCAGCTCCGGCACGTCCTCCATGCCCGGCGTCGGGCGGCTGCGGGCCTCCAGGTCGCCGCGGGCGGCGGCCTCGCAGGTGGCGGTCAGCTGGCGCACGAACTCCCGGTAGGCGGCGAGCTCCTCCGCGTCGCTGCGCCGGGTGCCCTCGCCCCTCGTGCGGATGCCCACGTCAGCGCTCCTCGCGGTTGATGACCGACCAGATGAACTCGTCGTAGGACGACGCCTGCTCCGCGACCAGGTCGTCCAGCAACCGCGAGGACGCCGCGACCGCGGCCCTGGCCGTGGGGTGCCGGCGCTCCTCGGCCACCAGCCGCTCGTAGAGCGGGGTCACCTGCCGGATCGCGCCGCGGGCGGGGCTGCGCCGGTTGGAGTGGTAGCCGGTCACCGAGCCGTCGGCGCCGTAGGACGGCGTGACGTGGGCCAGGACCCAGTAGTGGGCGCCGTCGGAGGCGAGGTTGTTGATGTACGCGAACAGCTCCCGGCCCTCGGTGAGGGTCTGCCACAGCAGCGCGAACAGCGCGCGCGGCATCTGCGGGTGCCGGATGAGGTTGTGCGGCTGCCCCACGACCTCGTCGAGGTGGTAGCCGCTGACCCGCAGGAAGACGTCGTTGGCGTAGGTGATCACGCCGCGCTGGTCGGTCTTGGAGACGATCAGCTCGTCGGGGCGGAACGTGCGCTCCTCGCCGGTGGGCCGGATGCCGCGGCCGGCGCCCCGGGGAGCGGGACGCGTCACCTGCGTGCCGAGCAAGGGTCCTCCTGGGGCGGGCGCCGACGTGACCCCTGTGTCATCGGCAGGGCCCGCCCCCGGTGTAGCCGGAACGCCGCCGTCCGTTCCGGCGGACGGCGCCGCGCCCCGCCCCGGACCGAGGGTCCGGGACGGGGCGGGGGCGATCAGATCCGGACGCCGGTGCAGGACACCGAGCAGTCGGTCGACCAGATCCCGCGCAGCCCGCCGAACACCGCGCTGCGCACCAGTCGCTGGCCGGCGGGGCCGGTCGCGACGTCCGGCTGCACGATGCCCCCGGTGCCGGAGCCACCCGGCGTGGTGCCGCCGGGGGTGCTGTCACCGGGGCTGCTGCCCGAGCCGCCGGGGGTGGTGCCGTCCGGCGTGCCGGGGTCGCTGCCACCGGTGCCGGACCCGCCGGGAGCCGGCGCGAGGTAGGTCAGCGCCGAGGCGAGGACCGACTCCCGGCCGTCGGGGGCGAAGACGTGGACGTCGTAGGTCCCCGCCGCCCGGGCCGGCGCCCGGAACTGCACCTGGTCGGCCGCGACCCGGAGCACCGCCGCGGAGGCGGAGTCCCCGACGCGCACCCGCGCGCCGTCCGGCAGGGCGCTGCCGCGGATGGTGACCGTCTCACCGCCGGCCGTACCGACCCGCGCTGGGCTGAGCGAGGTGATGCCGAACGGGCCCACGTTCGGGAAGGTGACCTCGCCACCCGTGCCGGGGTCCGTGCCGCCGGTGCCGGGCTCGGTGTCCCCCGTGCCGGGCGAGCTCGGGCTGCTCGGTGTGCCGGGGGTGCTGCCGCCGGAGCCGCCGGTGCCCGGTGTGGTGCCACCGGGGCTGGTGCCGCCGGGGCCGGTCCCGCCGGTGCCGGGCTGGGTGCCCCCGGTGCCCGGCGAGCTCGGGCTGCTGGGCGTGCCGGGGTCGTCGCCGCCGGAGCCGCCGGTGCCCGGCGTGCTGCCGGGCGTGCTGGGGGTGCTGGGCGTGCTGGGGCTGCTGGGCGTGCTCGGCGTGCTCGGGGTGCTGGGTGTGCCGGGGCTGCTGCCACCGGAGCCGCCGGTCCCGGGCGTGGTGGCGCCGGGGCTCGTCCCGCCGGTGCCGGGCTGGGTGCCACCCGTGCCCGGGCTGCCGGAGCCGGCGGACGGGGATCCCGCCACCGCGCCGACGACCAGCGGGGCCGCGACGGTCTGCCCGAGGGCGGCGCCGTCCTTCTCCAGCTGCACCGTGAGCACGTAGCGGCCGTCGCCCAGCTCGACCGAGGGGGAGAGGGCGAGGGCGCCCGGGCCGGCGGCGCTGCCCAGCGGGAAGCGCGCCGTCCCGGTGTCGTCGGTGGCCACGGTGGTGCCGCCCACGGTCAGCTCGGCGTCCGCGACGGCCCACACCTCGCCCTGGTGCTCCATGCCGAGGCCCAGCGTGACGGCGTAGTCGCCACTGCCGGCGGTGCCGGAGGCGGCGATCCGCGGGGTCACCACGCCCGCCGGCGCGGTCATCGACGTGAAGGTGTAGTCGACCCGGTCCGAGCGGGCCTCGGCCAGACCCGCGAGGGACAGGCGACCGCCGGTCACCGACCTCCCGGCGTAGGCCGACACCGGCACGACGTCCCCGAGGAGGGCCGCCTTGACCTCGTCGGCGGTCGCGTCCGGCATCTGCGCGCGGTACAGGGCCACCGCCGCGGCGACGTGCGGAGCCGCGATGGACGTCCCGCCCACCAGCCGGTAGCCCCCGTCGTTCCAGGCGGTGAAGACGAGGTTCCCCGGAGCGAACAGGTCCACCGAGGTGGCGCCGTAGGCGGAGGAGGGGGTGATCGTGTCCGAGGCGGTGTGCGAGCCCACGGTGATGAGGTTGCTGTTCGTGTAGCTCGCCGGGTACAGCGGCGCGGTGTCGCGGTCGCCGGCGTCGTTGCCCGCCGCCGCGACCACGACGACGCCCTTGGACTCCGCGTACTCGATCGCGTCCCGCACCGCGGTCAGCGCCGAACCGGTGAACGCGCCGCCCCACGAGGCGTTGACCGCGGCCGCACCGTGGTCGGCGGCGTACCGGATCGCCTCCGCGCCGAGGAAGGCGTCGACGCCGTCCCCGGTGCCGATGACCAGCGGCATGAGCTGCACGTCCGGGGCGACGCCGGCCGTCCCCTGGCCGTTGCCGGCGCGGGCACCGACGACCGCGGCGACGTTGGTCCCGTGCGTGCCGCCGGCGCCGTTGTCGATGTCCGCGGAGCCGGTGACGAAGTTCCAGCCGTGGCAGTCACCGGCCTTGCCGTTGCCGTCCCGGTCCACCGAGCCGCAGCTCTCGGCCGGGTTGCTCCACAGCGAGCCGACGAGGTCGGGGTGGTCGGAGTCGAAGCCGGTGTCGGTGACGGCGACGATCATGCCGCGGCCGGTCCCGCCCTCCCAGCCGGTGGTGGCGTCGACGTCCACGTCGGCGGTGATCGCCTGGCTGTAGGCGTTCGCGCCGGTGTTCTCGAGGTTCCAGCCGTAGGACGGCCAGTACGGGTCGGTGATGCTCCCCAGGACCGGCACCGGCGGCGAGTACTCGGCCTCGGCCACACCGGGCACGGCCTCGAGGTCGCGCGGGGTGAGCCCCTCGGTCGCGGCCAGCGCCCGGCCGTCGCTGAGCGCCTGGACGGTCACCACGGCGCCGGCTGCGCCCAGACGGGCCACGAGGTCCGCAGTGGGGACGCCCGCGTCGGCGGTGACGACGTAGCGGCTCAGCCCGTCTCCGGGGCCGTACTCACCGGCCGGCGCCACGGCCGGTCCCGCGAGTGCGGTCACGGCCGCGGCCCCGGCGTACCCCGCGACGGCGGCGGCCACGAGTACCGCGGCCAGCCCCCGTCTCCTCATCAGACTCCGCACGTCCACTCCACTCCCTGCCCGGCACGTCCCCCGGACGACGTGGCCCCCAGAGGGCCTGCGAGACGGCAACGACGCCCTGTGCGGAGGGCTTGAGACGGTCGCGTTCCGGCTCGCCCGGAATGGTGAGGTCGCGGACCTCCCTAGACTCCGGCGCATGCTGCTGTCCGACCGCGACATCACGGCTGCCATCGCCGAGGGGCGGCTCGGCATCGAGCCCTACGACAAGGGCCTGGTGCAGCCCTCGAGCATCGACGTCCGGCTGGACCGGTTCTTCCGGGTCTTCAACAACGCGCGGTACACCCACATCGACCCTGCCCAGCAGCAGGACGACCTGACCACCCTGGTCGAGCCCGACGGCGACGAGCCGTTCGTGCTGCACCCGGGGGAGTTCGTGCTCGGCTCGACGCTCGAGGTGGTGACCATCCCCGACGACCTGGCCGCCCGCCTGGAGGGCAAGAGCTCACTGGGCCGGCTGGGCCTGCTCACCCACTCCACGGCCGGCTTCGTCGACCCAGGGTTCAGCGGGCACATCACGCTGGAGCTGTCCAACGTGGCCAACCTGCCGATCACGCTGTGGCCGGGCATGAAGATCGGCCAGCTGTGCCTGTTCCGGCTGACCGGCCCCGCCGAGCACCCCTACGGCTCGGCGGTCTACGGCTCGCGCTACCAGGACCAGCGCGGCCCCACGCCGTCCCGGTCCTTCCGCAACTTCACCCGCGCCGAGACCCGCCGTCCGGCTCCGTGACGTGCACGGTGACCGGCGGCTCGGTGCCGGCCACCTCGATGACGTCGCCGTGGTGGGCGTCGCGGGCCCAGCCGGGCACCTCGTCGTCGACGAACCGCGGCCGCGACACCAGCCAGCCGGTGACCATGAGCACCGCCACCCCGGTGAGGACGACGACGAACATGCCGGTGTAGCCGCCGGTGCTGCCCCGCAGGACGCCGACCAGCAGCGGTCCGGCACCGGCGAGCAGGTACCCCCACCCCTGGACGACGGTGGAGAGGGCCGCGGTCGTCTCCGCCGTCCGTGCCCGTAGCCCGATCAGCGTGAGCACCATCGCGAAGGTGCCCATGCCGAGGGCGAGCAGGCTCATCCACAGCCACGGCACGGTCAGCGGGGCGAGCATCAAGCCCATCCAGCCGGCGACGTAGCAGACCCCGAAGCCGGCCAGCAGGGGCCGCTGCAGGTGCTGGCGCACGGTGAGCACCGGGATGATCGCGTTGAGCGGGATGACCACGATGGTGTTGATGCCGAGCAGCAGACCGGCGGTGGCCGCGCTCAGGCCGGAGTCCCGCAGGTACTGCGCCGTCCACCCGATGAGGACGTAGGCCTGCATCGACTGGGCGCCGAAGAAGACCGCCAGCGCCACGGCCATGGGGCTGCGCACCAGGGAGCGCATCCGCACGGCGCCGCGGGCGTCTCGGGCGGCGTCCCGGGAGGCGCCCGGGCGGGCCGGCACGGCCAGCCAGGGCAGCGCGGCCAGCAGCGCGAGCACCGCCCACCAGCCCAGCGCCCAGCGCCAGCCGTCAGGCCCGGCCGCGGCGGCGATCGGCGCCGCGGAGATCGAGGCGATCGCGCCGCCCGCGGCCATCGACATGCTGTAGGCGCCGACCAGCAGGCCCGTCCGGCTGGGGAAGTAGCGCTTGACCAGGCTGGGCAGCAGCACGTTGCCCAGCGCCCCGCCGACCATCGCCAGCACCGTGCCGACGAGGAACAGCCAGAAGGTTCCGGCCAGGGCCCGCACCACCAGCCCCGCGGCCATGGCCAGCAGCGCGCCGGCCAGCACGTGCCCGTCGCGGAAGCGGGCGGCCAGCGGCGGCCCGGCGAAGCCGATCGCGGCGAAGCACAGGACCGGCATGGTCGTGATGAGCCCGGCCATCCCGCTGGAGATGCCCAGGCCGTGCTCGATCTCCTCCAGCACCGGCCCGATGCTGTTCACCGCGGTGCGCAGGTTGAAGCCGGTGAGGACGATCGCCGTCCCGATGAGCAGCAGCCCGCGGCGGTGATCCGTGGCGGTCGGGCCGGCGGGGGAGGCGGAGACGGCGGCGCGGGTCACCCGACGATGGTCCTCCCCGGGCCGCGACCACATCGCGCCGGGTGGTTAGCCCACGCAACCATCGGCGGTGGGGCCACGCCGCCCCGGGAGGCGGGGGGCCCACGGTGCACCCGCGGTGCTGGGCCGCCGAGGAGCATCGATGCGCATGTCGAGTGATGCGTGGGCCAACCTCGTCCAGACCGTGGCCCTGGTCGTCGCGGCCACCGCCCTGGTCTTCGCGGCCAAGCAGGTGCGCCTGGCGCGCCACGGGGGCGGCGGGGCGAACGTGCTCCAGCTGTGGACCTTCCTGCAGAGCGAGACCGCACGGGCCGACGGGCGGACCCTCTACGCGGCCGTCGCGCGGACGGGCCCGTTCGACCCCGACCTCCGGAACTGGACTCCGGCGGAGATCGACGCGGCGCGCCACGTCTGCTCGACGTGGTCCGCCGCCGGACTGCTCGCCCGGCGGGACATCGTGCCCGCGGACGTCCTTCTCGAGGGGTGGGGCGCCAACGTCGCGCGCACCTGGTCGGTGACGGCGGAGTTCGTGGCGTGGGAGCGGGCCCGTCGCGAGGACGCGGGGCTGTGGCGCGGTTTCGAGTGGCTGGCGGCCCGGGCGGGGGAGCGGTGACACCGGAGGGGCGGTCGTGGGGACGGTGCGGTCGGCGTCCCGGTGTCCCTCCGGAGACGACGACGGCGCGCGCTCCCGTGGGGGAACGCGCGCCGTCGGTGGTCCTCAGCTCTGGGGGCCGTGCTCCGTGTTGGCCGAGTCCAGGCCCACGACGTCGTCGTCCTTGGTGCCGACGTCGGCACCGGACTCGGTGCCGGGGGCGCCGACCGGGGCCAGCGACCGCAGCAGGATCTGGCTGACGTCGAGGACCTCCACGTGCTCGCCGGCCTCGCCGTTCTGCTTCTTGGTGGTCAGCGCGTCGGACAGCATCGTGATGCAGAACGGGCAGGCGGTGGAGATGACGTCGGGATCGAGGTCGAGCGCCTCCTCGGTGCGCTCCATGTTGATCCGCTTGCCGATCTTCTCCTCCATCCACATGCGCGCACCGCCGGCGCCGCAGCAGAAACCGCGGTCCTTGCAGCGGTGCATCTCCTGGGTGGTGAGGCCCTGGACGGAGTCGAGGATCTCCCGCGGCGGCGTGTAGACCTTGTTGTGCCGACCGAGGAAGCACGGGTCGTGGTAGGTGACCTTGCGGTCGACCGGGGTGACCGGGGTCAGCCGGCCCTCCTCCACCAGCTGGCCCAGCAGCTGGGTGTGGTGCACCACCTCGTAGTTCCCGCCCAGCTGCGGGTACTCCCGGCCCAGCGAGTTGAAGCAGTGCGGGCAGGTGGCGACGATCTTGCGCATCCCCGGCACCCGGCCCTCGAAGACGCCGTCCAGGGTGGCGACGTTCTCCTGCGCCAGCATCTGGAAGACGAACTCGTTGCCCATGCGCCGCGCCGGGTCACCGGAGCAGGTCTCCCCGGAGCCGAGGACGGCGAACTCGACGCCGGCGGTGTGCAGCAGCTCGGCGACGGCCTTGGTGACCTTCTTGGCGCGGTCGTCGATGGCGCCGGCGCAGCCCACCCAGAACAGGTACTCGACGTCGTAGTCCAGCGGGCCGTCGGCCATCCGGACCTCGAAGTCCAGCTCCTTGATCCAGTCCTCGCGGGTGCTGGCCGGCACGCCCCACGGGTTGCCCCGGTTCTCCAGGTTGCGCAGCATCACGCCGGCCTCGGAGGGGAAGCTCGACTCGATGAGGACCTGGTAGCGGCGCATGTCCTCGATGTGGTCGACGTGCTCGATGTCGACCGGGCACTGCTCGACGCAGGCGCCGCAGTTGGTGCAGCTCCACAGGACGTCGGGGTCGATGACCCCGCCCTCCTCGAGGGTGCCGACCAGCGGGCGGTGGGCCTGGGCGTCGTTGGTGCCCTCGATGCGCGCGTAGCCCGACGCCCAGACCTGCTCGTCACTGGGCTTCAGGACGTCGTAGTCGGGGGCGGTCTCGCCGGCGGTCCTCTCGCCGAGCAGGTACGGGGCCTTGGCGTACAGGTGGTCCCGCAGGTCCATGATCACCATCTTGGGGCTGAGCGGCTTGCCCGTGTTCCACGCCGGGCACTGGCTCTGGCACCGCCCGCACTCGGTGCAGGTGGTGAAGTCCAGCATCCCCTTCCAGGTGAAGTCCTCGATCTTGCCGCGGCCGAAGATCGCGTCCTCGTCGGGGTCCTCGAAGTCGATCGGCTCGCCGCCGGAGGTCATCGGCTGCAGCGGGCCCAGCGCGACGCCGCCGTCGTCCTCACGCTTGAAGTAGATGTTGAAGAAGGCGCTGAACCGGTGCCAGGCGACGCCCATGTTGAGGATCCGGCTGATGACGACCAGCCAGACCAGCGAGACGACGATCTTGACGAAGGCGACGACGCTGAGCAGGTCGGGGCTGTCGGGCAGCAGGGTGGCCACCGCGCCGGAGACCGGGTGCGACCAGGCCGGGGCGTCGGTCAGGTCCGAGGAGATCTTCAGGGCGCGGATCAGCAGGATGCAGACGCCGACGGTGAGGACGACGGCCTCGACGAAGTAGCCGCGGCCCTCGTTGGTGCCGGCGAAGCGGCTGGCGCGGCCCTGCCGGCGCGGGTGGTCCCGCTGGCGCCGGTAGACCAGGTAGAGGATGCCGAGGATCGTGCCGGTGCCGATGATGTCGGCGAAGAGGTTCCACAGGCTCCACTCGCCGATCAACGGCAGGTGGAAGGCCGGGTTCCAGACCTCGCCGAAGGCCTCGACCAGGGTGAGGAACAGGCCGTAGAACCCGGCGAAGACGAACCAGTGGGCCACGCCGATCGACGACCACTTGAGCATCCGGGTGTGGCCCAGGGACTCCACTGCCAGCGTCTTCAGCCGGGCGCCCACCGGGCCGGACCGGGTGCCGTCGGGCTGACCGATCCGGATGATCCGGACCATGGCGCGCACCGCCCGGTAGGCCATCACCGAGGCCACCACCAGGAACAGGACGCTGATCGTCCCGAGGACGACCTGCAACGGGCCCGTCATCTTCTTCCTCCCGCACACGCCTGACGGCGTCGGTCGATCCCCCGCCCGCCGGCGACGGACCGCGGCGGGCGCCACCGCCCGCACGCGTCGCACGATAGCCGCCGGTCGCGGACGCTACTCGTCGGTAACCCCTGCTGCCCACCTGCCCTCGCAGCCGCCGTCCGGCGCTGGAGAGGCGTCTCCGGGGAACTGGTCGCCGTCCCCGGGCCGGTCGTCCGCCCCTTCGAGGCGGTGCCGCGGGAGCTCGGACGCCGGCGCGCGGACGGGCCGCCGTCCTCGTGATCCTCGCCGTGTCACCGCGGAGGACGCCGCACCACAGCTGCCGGGCGGCCACGAGCCGTCACGGGTCGCCGGGAGGTGGGACGGCGGGCACGCGCGACCCCGCTCGCTCCCCCCGGGAACAGTTCCGTCCGGACTGCCGTTAGGGTGGGCAGGAAAGTTGAGTGGACCCCGCGCAAGGCGGGCATCCGGCAACTGACCCGTAGACCAGAACCACACCGGTACACACGGAAGAGAGGCCAGCTCCATGGCTCGAGCGGTCGGTATCGACCTCGGCACCACCAACTCCGTCGTCACCGTCCTGGAGGGCGGCGAGCCGACGGTCATCGCCAACTCCGAGGGTTCGCGCACCACCCCGTCGGTCGTCGCGTTCGCCAAGAACGGCGAGGTCCTCGTCGGTCAGTCGGCGAAGAACCAGGCCGTCACCAACGTCGACCGCACCATCCGCAGCGTCAAGCGTGAGATGGGCACCGACTGGAAGTCGCCGGAGATCGACGGCAAGCGCTACACGCCGCAGGAGATCAGCGCCCGCGTCCTGCAGAAGCTCAAGCGGGACGCCGAGACCTACCTGGGCGAGCCGGTGACCGACGCGGTCATCACCGTCCCGGCCTACTTCGAGGACGCGCAGCGCCAGGCCACCAAGGAGGCCGGTGAGATCGCGGGCCTCAACGTCCTGCGGATCGTCAACGAGCCCACCGCCGCCGCGCTGGCCTACGGCCTGGACAAGGGCGAGACCGAGCAGACGATCCTCGTCTTCGACCTCGGTGGTGGCACCTTCGACGTCTCCCTGCTGGAGATCGGCGAGGGCGTCATCGAGGTGAAGGCCACCGCCGGTGACAACCACCTCGGCGGTGACGACTGGGACGAGCGCGTCGTCAAGCACCTGGTGCAGACGTTCAACGCCTCCAACGGCATCGACCTGTCCAAGGACAAGCTGGCCATGCAGCGGCTCCGTGAGGCCGCCGAGAAGGCCAAGATCGAGCTGTCGGGCGCGCAGTCGACCAACGTCAACCTGCCCTACATCACCGCCGGCGCCGAGGGCCCGCTGCACCTCGACGTCACCATCACCCGCGCCGAGTTCCAGCGGATGACCCAGGACCTGCTCGACCGCGCCCGCGCGCCGTTCAACCAGGCCATCCGGGACGCCGGCATCTCCGTCGGCCAGATCGACCACGTCGTCCTGGTGGGTGGCTCCACCCGCATGCCCGCCGTCTCCGACCTGGTGCGCGAGCTGACCGGCGGCAAGGAGCCCAACAAGGGCGTCAACCCGGACGAGGTCGTGGCGATCGGCGCCGCGCTGCAGGCCGGTGTCCTCCGCGGTGAGGTCAAGGACGTCCTGCTGCTCGACGTCACCCCGCTGTCCCTGGGCATCGAGACCAAGGGCGGCATCATGACCAAGCTGATCGAGCGCAACACCACGATCCCGACCAAGCGCAGCGAGATCTTCACGACGGCCGACGACAACCAGCCGTCGGTGCAGATCCAGGTGTTCCAGGGCGAGCGCGAGATGGCCGCCTACAACAAGAAGCTCGGCATGTTCGAGCTGACCGGTCTGCCCCCGGCGCCGCGCGGCGTGCCGCAGATCGAGGTGGCCTTCGACATCGACGCCAACGGCATCGTGCACGTGTCGGCCAAGGACCTCGGCACGGGCAAGGAGCAGTCGATGACCATCACCGGCGGCTCGGCCCTCCCGAAGGACGACATCGAGCGGATGATGAAGGACGCCGAGGCCCACGCGGAGGAGGACAAGCGCCGCCGCGAGGAGGCCGAGACCCGCAACCTGGCCGAGTCGCTGCAGTACCAGACCGAGAAGTTCCTCGCGGAGAACGGCGAGAAGATCCCGGCCGAGAAGAAGGAGGAGCTCGGCGAGGCCCTCACCGAGCTGCGCTCCGCCCTCGGCGGCTCCGACATCGCGGCCATCAAGGCGGCGCAGGAGAAGGTCGCCCGCGTCTCGCAGGAGGTCGGCGGGGCCCTCTACGCCCAGCAGGCCGAGAACCAGGCTGCCGCGGGTGCTCCCGGCGCCGGTGCGGGAACCCCGGGTGACACCGGTCCGTCCGGTACGACGACGGGCGACGACGACGTCGTCGACGCCGAGATCGTCGACGAGGACAACGACCGCCGATGACGGAGAGGGAAGAGGAGCCGCGGGTCGTCATCCGCGACAAGCGGCGCATCGACCCGACCAGCGGCACCGTGCGGGAGCCGGCCGGCGAGCAGCCGGCCGGCGCCCGCACGGGCGCAGACGTTCCGGACCGGACCGCGCCGGGGCCAGCACAGGGCTGGACGGCGCAAGGGGAGCAGATGAGCGAGCACGAGACCGTCGCCGAGCAGCAGCCGGTGGCGGGGGACGACGACCTGGGCCGCCAGCTCGCCGAGCGGACCGAGGACCTCCAGCGGGTCACCGCGGAGTACGCCAACTACCGCCGGCGGGTCGAGCGGGACCGCCAGCTCGTGGTCGACCAGGCCGCCGAGCGGTTCGCCGCGCAGCTGTTCCCGATCGTCGACGACATCGAGCGGGCCCGGGACCACGGCGACCTGACCGGTGCCTTCAAGGTGGTCGCCGACCGTGTGCTGGGCCTGCTCGACGGGCTGGGCGTGGAGGCCTTCGGCGTCTCCGGGGACCCGTTCGACCCGTCGCTGCACGAGGCGGTCATGCACGACACCTCGACCGAGGTGCAGGTGCCGACCGCGAGCACGGTCCTGCGGCAGGGTTTCCGTCGCGGCGACCGCGTGCTGCGGACGGCGATGGTCGCGGTCACCGACCCGGAGAGCCCGGCTCCCGCGGGCGACGGCGCGGTGATCGAGGCCGCGACGCCGCCGGGCGACGGCGCTCCGGCGTCCGACTGAGCCAGAGAGGGGGCGCCCGATGAGCACCCGGGACTTCATCGAGAAGGACTACTACGCCGCTCTCGGCGTCGCCCAGGACGCCGACGCGGCCGCGATCAAGAAGGCCTACCGCCAGCTGGCGCGGGACCTCCACCCGGACAAGAACCCGGGCAACACCGAGGCCGAGGCCCGGTTCAAGGAGGTCTCCGAGGCTTACGACGTGCTGTCGGACACCAAGCGGCGGGCCGAGTACGACGAGGCCCGGCGGCTGTTCGGGGCCGGCGGCGCGGGCGCGCGCGCCGGCTTCCCCGGGGGGTTCCCGGGCGGGGCCGGCGGCGGTCAGCCGTTCGACCTCGGCGACCTGTTCGGCGCGGCCGGGACCTCCGGCCGCGGCGGTGCCGGCGGACTCGGGGACCTCTTCGGCGGCCTGTTCGGTGGCGGCGGGGGATCGGGCTCGGCGCGGGCGCGCAGCCAGGCGGCGTCCGGTCCCGCCCGCGGCCAGGACGTCGAGACCGAGGCGACGCTCTCCTTCGAGGAGGCCGTCCTCGGCGTGACCGTGCCGCTGCGCATGCAGAGCCCGGGCACCTGCCCGACCTGCCACGGCAGCGGCGCGAAGCCCGGCACCTCGCCGCACACCTGCCCGGTGTGCCAGGGCGCCGGCGTCACCAGCCGCAGCCAGGGCGCGTTCGCCTTCTCCGAGCCGTGCCGCAACTGCCGCGGCACCGGACAGGTGGTCGACGACCCGTGCCCGACGTGTGCGGGCAACGGCGTCACCACCCAGACCCGCACCATCACCGTCCGGATCCCGGCCGGGGTCAAGGACGGCCAGCGGATCCGGCTGGCGGGCAAGGGGGCACCCGGCCGCCGCGGCGGCCCGGCCGGCGACCTGTACGTCGTCGTCCACGTCTCCGAGCACGAGTTGTTCGGCCGCAAGGGCAGCGACCTCACCCTCACCGTGCCGATCACCTACGCCGAGGCGGCGCTGGGGACGACGCTCACCGTCCCGACCCTGGACGGCAGCGTCTCCCTCAAGGTGCCCGCGGGCACGGCCAGCGGGCAGACCCTCCGCGTGCGCGGGCGCGGCGTGCCGGGCAAGGGCCGGGCCGGTGACCTGCTGGTGACCGTCGAGGTCGCCGTGCCCAAGCGGCTCAGCCCCGCGGCCGAGGAGGCGGTCAAGGTGCTCGACGCCGAGCTGGGTGACCCGCGGCCGCGGATCACCGCCGCCGTCCAGGGGAGCACGAAGTGACCGCCGCGGCCGACGGCCGGGAGCGGCGCGAGGCCGGGCGCGCGGTCGCCGAGGACGCCCCCGTCTTCGTCATCTCGGTGGCCGCCGAGCTGGCCGGCATGCACGCGCAGACCCTGCGCCAGTACGACCGGCTGGGCCTGGTCAGCCCCGGGCGCACGCCCGGTGGCGGCCGGCGGTACAGCCCGCGCGACGTCGCCCTCCTGCGGGAGGTCCAGCGCCTCTCGCAGGAGGACGGCGTCAACCTGGCCGGCATCAAGCGGATCATCGACCTGGAGTCGCAGGTGGAGGCGCTGCAGCAGCGGGTGACCGAACTGCTGGGCGAGCTGGAGCTGGCCGAGGCCCGGCGGATCGCTGCGGAGTCCGCCGTCCGGGCCGGTTACGGCCGCGACCTCGTGCCGCTGCGTCCCGCCACCTCGGCACTCGTCGTCTGGCGTCCCGGGCAGCAGCGGTGAGCGGCAGCAGCCAGCACGAGGCGATCGTCCACGTGGAGCGGGAGATCGCGCTGCTGCTGCGCCGGTCGCGGGCCATGTCCGCCCGGCTGTCGCGTGAGCTCCACCCCGACCTGGACGGCGCGGCCTACGGCCTGCTGGTGCTCCTCGAGGACTCCGGGCCGCTGCGGGCCAGCGACCTCGTCGCCCGCCTCGGCCTGGACAAGAGCACGGTGAGCCGTCAGATCGCCTCCCTCGTCGACCTCGGCCTGGTCACCCGCGAACCCGACCCCGCCGACGGCCGCGCCCAGGTGCTCGGCACCTCGGCCGAGGGCCACGCCCGGCTCAGCCGCATCCGCGACGCCCGGCGCGCCCGCTGGGAGGCCGACCTCTCCGACTGGCCGGTCGAGGACATCGCCACGCTCGGCGACCTGCTCGGCCGGCTCAACCGACTGGGCGAGGCGCGCGACGCCGGCGCCGTCCCCGAACCCCGGGACGGCGCCCCGGGCGGCTGAGCCGCCCCGCACGACCCCCGCAGACCCCCGTCGTGACCGCTGGGTTACCGCGGGGGTCTTCTGCGTCACAACAGTTGCAGACTACAACCAACGGACAGTATGGTTGCACTCTGCAAGCAACGATCGTGGCGAGGAACCCCGTGCCCATCACCCCCCAGACCCGCGACCGGCTCACCGCCGGCGTGGCCCGCATCGTCCGGAGCGGGCGGCACCTCAGCGTCCGCGCGGCCGCCGCGCTCTACGGCGACCTGCCGTCCTACGACTGGGCCCTGCTCGCCCCCCTCCAGCAGGACGGCGAGCAGCGCTGCAGCGTGCTGGCCGCCCGCGCCGGCGTGGACGTCTCCGTGGTCAGCCGCCAGTTGGCCGTGCTCGAGCGCTCCGGCTACGTGGCCCGGCGTCCCGACCCGGCCGACGGGCGCGCCCACCTCGTGTACGTGACCGAGGCCGGGGAGGCCGCTCTCGCCGGCACCCGGGCGCTGCGCTCCGAGTGGGCCGAGACCGCCCTGGCGGACTGGGACGAGCACGACGCCGGCCTGCTCAGCGACCTGCTCGAGCGGCTCGCCGCGGACCTCGACGCCTCCGCCGCCGCAGGCGTCGCCCGGACCGCCTCGTGAGGGGCGCCACACCTCCCTCCCCTTCCGCACCGAGCCCAGGAGCACCGTGACCAGCACCCTCGAGCCCCGCACCGCGGCGGCCGCCCCGGACGACGTCGCCCCCGTCGAGCAGCAGGGCGGGATGACGCACCGGCAGATCCTCTCGGCGCTGTCGGGCATGTTGCTGGCGATGTTCGTGGCGTTCCTGTCCTCGACCGTCGTCTCCAACGCCCTGCCCACGATCATCACCGAGCTGCGCGGCACCCAGGGCCAGTACACCTGGGTGGTCACCGCGACCCTGCTGGCCTCGACCGCGTCGACGCCGATCTGGGGCAAGCTCGCCGACCTGTTCAGCAAGAAGCTGCTCATCCAGATCTCGATCGTCATCTTCATCGTCGGCTCGATGCTGGCCGGCCTGTCGCAGTCGGTGGACACCCTCATCGCCTGGCGCGTCCTGCAGGGCCTCGGCCTCGGCGGCGTCCAGGCGCTCGTGCAGATCGCGATGGCGGCGATGATCAGCCCCCGCGAGCGCGGCCGGTACTCCGGCCTCATCGGTGCGGTCATGGCCGTGGCCACCGTCGGCGGCCCCCTCATCGGCGGCGTCCTGGTGGACACCAGCTGGCTGGGCTGGCGGTCGGTGTTCTACGTCGGCGTCCCGTTCGCCGTCGTCGCGCTGGTCCTGCTGCAGCGCACGCTGCACCTGCCGATGACCAGGCGCCACGTGCGCATCGACCACCTGGGCGCGACCTTCCTCACCGCCGGCGTCTCGGCGCTGCTCATCTGGGTCACCCTGGCCGGCGGCACCTTCCCCTGGTGGTCGGTCGAGACGGCGCTGTTCCTCGCCGGCGGCGTGCTGGCCATCGTGGCCTTCGTCGTCACCGAGCTGCGGCACCCCGAGCCGATCGTCCCGCTGCGGCTGTTCCGCGACCGGACGACGACGCTGGCCATCGTCGCCAGCATCGCGATCGGTGTCGCGATGTTCGGGTCGTCGGTCTTCCTCGGCCAGTACCTGCAGATCTCCCGCGGCTACTCCCCGACGGCGGCCGGTCTGCTGACCATCCCGATGGTCGGCGGCCTGCTGATCTCCTCCACCGTCTCCGGCATCCTCATCACCCGCCACGGCCGGTGGAAGGCCTACCTGGTCGCGGGCTCGGTGCTGGTCGTGGCCGGCTTCGGGCTCCTGTCGACGATCGACCACGAGACGGACATGGTCCTGCTGGGCGCCTTCCTGTTCGTCCTGGGCGTCGGCATCGGCATGACCATGCAGAACCTGGTGCTGGCGGTGCAGAACACGGTGGCCGCCCGCGACCTGGGTGCGGCGAGCTCGGCCGTGGCCTTCTTCCGCAGCCTGGGCGGCACGATCGGCGTCTCGGTGCTCGGCGCGGTGCTCAGCAGCCGGGTCGGCGACCTGATCGCCCAGGGCCTGGCCGGCGTCCCCGGGGCCGCGCAGGCCGCGTCGTCCGGCGAGGTGGGGCTGGCCGACCTGGCCGACGCGCCGCCGGCGATCCGGACGCTGATCCAGGTCTCCTACGGCGACGCCACCGGCCGCATCTTCGCGATCTCCGCCGTCCTGGCCGTGGTCGCGGTGGTGGTCATCCTGTTCATCCGCGAGGTCGCGCTGAGCACCCAGAGCGGTGAGGAGCGGCTGCGCAGCGGCGAGTAGCCCGCGACGGCCGGGGACCGACATGGGTCGTCGGATGATCGACACGCTTGACGGGCGATCGTGGACGCCCGGGTGCGTGTCGTCGCGAATCGTGAGCGACCGTCGACGGTGGATGGTGTCGAGCGGTCGTCGGTCCCGGGTACTCGGGACCTTCAGCCTGCGGGCTCTCCTCCCAGCCTTGGAAACGTGCTGATCCCGCAAGCCAATCCAGGGGGAGGGACACCCGTGCGAAAGCGTGCAGCAGCAGTGGTCCTCGCCGGCGCCGCCGGCTTCATGATGATGGGGGCTCCGGTCGCGATGGCCGACAATCCGCATCCGGTGGACAGGGTGGCCAACACCCCGAAGGTGGGTGGCCAGCTGAACAGCGCGTGGGGCGAGGTCGCGAGCAACCTGGCGCAGTTGGACACCACTGCCGAGGGCGGCACGGGCGGTGCGATGGGGCAGCACTCGCGCTCGACCAAGGCCGCCGACAACAACGGTGGTTTCGCCAGCAGTGACAACGCCTTGGGCATCACGCTGAGCGACAACACCGACGGCTCGACCGGTCGGGAGGGTGTCGGCAACGTGTCGGCGGACGACGAGGGGCCCCACGGCGTCAATCCCGGTGACGGTGGCAACGGCCAGCACGCGCTGAACAACGCCAGGCTGGCGGGGGTCCTCAACCCCGTCAACGGTGAGCTCACCACCACCGTCGGCGGCACCGCGCCCGACGTCTCCTCGGAACTGCTGGAAGGGACGCAGTAGGAGGATCGTCGACGCGGAACGGACCGACGTCCGCGACGCCCAGCGCGAACGGAGCCCCCCGGATGGGCGATCACCCGGGGGGCTCTGTCCTGCCGCCGTCGTGCTGTTCAGCTCTCGAGCGCTGCGTCCAGGGTGATCTCGTCGACGCCGGCCAGGGCCTTGCTGACGGGGCAGCCCGCCTTGGCGGCCTGGGCGGCCTTCTCGAAGCCGGCCGCGTCGAGGCCTTCCACCTCACCGCGCACGGTGAGGGCGATCTTGGTGATGTGCGGGCCGCCGTCCTTCTGGCCGAGCGTGACGTCGGCGCCGATCTCCAGGGCCTGGGGGGTGCCGCCGGCCTTGGCGATCTCGTTGGACAGTGCCATCGCGAAGCAGGCGGAGTGGGCGGCGGCGATCAGCTCCTCGGGGCTGGTGGTGCCGCCGGCGTCCTCGGCCGCGCGCTTGGGGAACGAGACCTCGTAGGTGCCGACCTTCGAGCTGGACAGCTCGACCTGACCGGACCCCTCCTGCAGGGTGCCGTTCCACGCGGTGCGGGCAGTGCGGGTGGGCATGCGATCTCCTCCGTCTCGGGGCCTACGGGGCTCGCCCTACCCGTGACGGTTGCACGCAACCGTCACGGCTCAGCCCCCGCTGACCCGTTCGGTGACCAGCTGCAGCTTCGCCTTGAGCTCGGCGAACTCCTCGCGGTCCAGGTCGAGGGCGCAGATGATCTCGCCGGAGATGGACTCGGCCTCGTCCCGCAGCGCGCGGCCGGCGTCGGTGAGGGCGATGGACACCGAGCGCTCGTCCTCCACCCGGCGGTGGCGGGTGACCAGGCCGGCGGAGGTGAGCCGCTTGAGCAGCGGGGAGAGCGTGCCGCTGTCCAGGGACAGCCGCGCGCCCAGTTGGCCAACGGTCTGGTTGTCGGTCTCCCAGAGCAGCATCATCACGAGGTACTGCGGATAGGTGAGGCCGATCGCGTCGAGCAGAGGGCGGTACCGCGCCGTCATCGCCCGGGATGCGGCGTAGAGCGCGAAGCAGAGTTGGTCCTCGAGGACCGCGCTCGGTGCCGGCAGACGCGTCATCCCCGGGAGTCTAGGCGTCCTGGCCAGGCCGCCACGGGGGGTTGCCGAGGATCGACACGGGCGGGTGAGGACCTCCGGTGCGTGCACCAGGGGCGCGCAGCGAGATTGAGTGGAACAGACTCAACCTCGTCCACGTTGGACGGGACGAGAACCACGGCCGAGCCCCGGCCGACCCCACGCCGAGAGGACCGCTGCACCCACCATGCAGAGCAAGCTCACCACCCGTTCGCAGGAGGCCATCGCCGCTGCTCAGCGGCTGGCGGTCGACCGTGGCCAGGCGGCCCTCGAGCCGCTGCACCTGCTCCTCGCCCTGCTGGAGCAGACCGACGGCATCGCCGGGCCCCTGCTCAAGGCCGTGGGCGCCGACGTCTCCGACGTCCGCGCCAAGGCGGAGGCGGCGCTGCGGCGCCTGCCCAGCGTCAGCGGGGCCACCGTGCCCGCGCCCTCGCCGTCGCGCGAGCTGCTGCGGGTGCTCAACGCCGCCGGTGAGCAGGCCAGTGCGCTCGGGGACGAGTACGTCTCCACCGAGCACCTGCTGGTCGGCCTGGCGAGCTCCGACGGCGAGGCCGCGACGGTGCTGAGCAGCGCCGGTGCCACGCGCGACGCGCTGCTGGCCGCCTTCCGCACCGTGCGGGGCAACCGCAAGGTCACCACCGCCGACCCGGAGAGCACCTTCCAGGCGCTGGAGAAGTACGCCGTCGACCTCACCGAGCGTGCCCGCGAGGGCAAGATCGACCCGGTGGTCGGCCGCGACACCGAGATCCGGCGGGTCGTGCAGGTGCTGTCCCGGCGCACCAAGAACAACCCGGTCCTCATCGGTGAGCCCGGCGTCGGCAAGACCGCGATCGTCGAGGGCCTGGCCCAGCGGATCGTCGCCGGCGACGTGCCCGAGAGCCTCAAGGGCAAGCGGCTGATGGCGCTGGACCTGGCGAGCATGGTGGCCGGCGCGAAGTACCGCGGTGAGTTCGAGGAGCGGCTGAAGGCCGTCCTGCACGAGATCACCGAGTCCGAGGGCGAGATCGTCACCTTCATCGACGAGCTGCACACCATCGTCGGTGCCGGCGCGACCGGCGACTCCGCGATGGACGCCGGGAACATGATCAAGCCGATGCTGGCCCGCGGCGAGCTGCGCATGGTCGGGGCGACCACGCTCGACGAGTACCGCGAGCACATCGAGAAGGACCCGGCCCTCGAGCGGCGCTTCCAGCAGGTCTTCGTCGGCGAGCCCTCCGTGGAGGACACGATCGGCATCCTGCGCGGCCTCAAGGAGCGCTACGAGGTGCACCACGGCGTCCGGATCACCGACGCCGCGATCGTCGCCGCCGCCACCTTGTCGGACCGGTACGTCACGGCCCGGTTCCTGCCGGACAAGGCGATCGACCTGGTCGACGAGGCCGCCAGCCGGCTGCGCATGGAGATCGACAGCCGGCCGGTCGAGGTCGACGAGGTCGAGCGCGCCGTCCGCCGGCTGGAGATCGAGGAGATGGCGCTGGCCAAGGAGGACGACCCCTCCTCGGTGGAGCGGCTGGCCGCGCTGCGCGCGGACCTCGCCGACAAGCGCCAGCAGCTCGACGAGCTGACCGCCCGGTGGCAGCAGGACAAGGGCGCGATCGTCCGCATCCAGCAGATCAAGGAGGAGCTGGAGCGGGCGCGCCTGGACGCCGAGCGGTTCGAGCGGGACGGCGAGCTGGCCCGCGTGGCCGAGCTGCGCTACGGCCGGATCCCGCAGCTGGAGAAGGCGCTGACCGACGCCGAGGCGTCCGTCGAGGCCGGTGACTCCATGCTCAAGGAGGAGGTCGGCCCCGACGACATCGCCGAGGTCGTGCAGGCCTGGACCGGCATCCCCGCGGGCCGGCTGCTGGAGGGCGAGACCCAGAAGCTGCTGCGCATGGAGGAGGAGCTCGGGCAGCGGGTCGTCGGCCAGCCCGACGCCGTCCGAGCCGTCTCCGATGCCGTGCGTCGTGCGCGGTCCGGCGTGGCCGACCCCGACCGGCCGACCGGCTCGTTCCTGTTCCTCGGCCCGACCGGCGTCGGCAAGACCGAGCTGGCCAAGGCGCTGGCGGAGTTCCTGTTCGACGACGAGCGGGCGATGGTCCGCATCGACATGAGCGAGTACTCCGAGAAGCACTCGGTGGCCCGGCTCGTCGGCGCTCCGCCCGGCTACGTGGGCTACGAGGCCGGCGGTCAGCTCACCGAGGCGGTGCGGCGGCGGCCCTACACCGTCGTGCTGCTCGACGAGGTCGAGAAGGCCCACCCCGACGTGTTCGACGTGCTGCTGCAGGTGCTCGACGACGGCCGGCTCACCGACGGCCAGGGCCGCACCGTCGACTTCCGCAACACGATCCTGATCCTCACGTCCAACCTCGGCTCGCACGTGATCGCCGACCAGTCGGTGGAGGAGGAGCGGCGCCGGCAGGCGGTGCTCGAGGTGGTCCGGCAGCACTTCAAGCCGGAGTTCCTCAACCGGCTGGACGACGTCGTGGTGTTCCGGGCCCTGGGCAGCGAGGAGCTGGCCGGGATCGTCGACATCCAGGTCGGCGTCCTGGCGCGGCGGCTGGCCGCTCGCCGGCTCACGCTGCAGGTCACCGACGCGGCGCGGGACTGGCTGGCGATCAACGGGTTCGACCCGGTCTACGGCGCCCGGCCGCTGCGCCGGCTGGTGCAGTCGGCGATCGGCGACCAGCTGGCCAAGGCGCTGTTGGCCGGCGACATCCGGGACGGCGACGAGGTGGTCGTCGACGCGCCGGACGACCTCGCCGTCGAGGGGCTGATCGTCCGCCGCGGCTGAGCGCCGCGCCCTGCACGACCACCGTGGACCCGGTGCGGAGGCCGGAGGCCTCCCGCCGGGTCCGCGGGTGCGGGCTCCGCGCGCCGGGGGGGACGGCAGCCGGCCGCGGTGTCGGCCGGCAGGCCGACGGTGTGGTCGCCTCCCGCCGGGTCCGCGGGTGCGGGCTCCGCGCGCCGGGGGGACGGCAGCCGGCCGCGGTGCCGGCCGGCAGGCCGGCGCTGTCGTCGTGGGCCGGTCGTCGTCCCTACCGATCCGGTCTCGAAACACGTCGAGGGGTGGCTCGGGGACTCGGCGGTGGGTGATCATCTCCGCCGACACCGGGGGACGACGACGGGAGCACAGATGACGTCAGGGCAGGGCGGCCAGGGTGGGTGGGGCGGTCAGGACCCCCAGCAGGGCGGCCAGGACCCGCAGGGCTGGCAGCCGCCGCAGCAGGGCTGGCAGGCCCCGCCGCAGCAGGGCTGGCAGGCGCCGCCTCCGCCCGGGTGGCAGCAGCCGCAGCAGGGCTGGCAGCAGCCGGGGCAGTACGGCTACGCCCCCGCGCCGTCGGCTCCCGGGTACGCGCCGCAGGAGGCGCCGCCGCGCCCCGACAGCGTGCGCTTCGGGATCGGCGCCTTCGTCGCCAACCTGCTGATCGGGCTCGTCGGCGCGATCGTCACCTTCGCCAGCATCGACACCCTGCTGGACTCCGAGCTGGCGCGGGAGGGCGTCACGGTCTCCGAGGACGCCGTCCAGGCCGTCATCACCGTGAGCGCCGTCATCGGGCTGCTGTTCGTGGCGCTGGAGGCGCTGTTCATCTGGTTCGCCTGGAACGGGCGCAACTGGGCGCGGATCATCCTGTTCGTGCTGGGTGGGCTCGGCATCATCGGCGGCCTGTCCGCGCTGGCGCAGCCGACCACCGGCTTCCTCACCGCGCTGTCGGTCTGCCAGATGCTGGTGGTCATCGCCGGTGTCGTGCTGCTGGCCCGGCCGCCGTCGAACGAGTGGTACCGGGCCATGGGCCGGCGCCGCGCCGCCGGCCTGCGCTGACGGCCGGGCCCGGCCCCGGCGCGCCGATGCGGTGTGCCGGGGCCGGGCCGCGCCGGTCCCGGGGGGCACCCGGCGGTCCGGGGAGAATGGCCGGCGGTCGACTGCGAAGGAGCTCCGTCCCGTGACGCACACCCCCGCCCGCCGCGCCCTGCTCGCCGCCGCGTCGGCGCTGGCCGTCCCGCTGGCCGCCTGCGGCTCCGGGGACGCCGCGGAGGACGCCGCCCCGGCCCCCGGCGCCACGGCGGCTCCCACCTCTGCCGCCCCGGCCGCCACGGGGCCGATCGGCACCGGGTGCGGGGCGTTCCCGCCCGAGGGTGAGGGCAGCATCGCCGCCATGGCCGGCGCCCCGCTGGCCACCGCGGTCGCCGGGGCCCCGCCGCTGTCCAACCTCATGATCACGGTGCACGCGGCCACCCTCGTCGACCCGCTCAACACGACCCAGGACATCACCGTCCTCGCGCCGATCAACCAGGCCTACGAGGCGGTGCCGCCGGAGACGCTGCAGCCCCTGCTGGCCGACACCCCGCGGCTGACCGAGCTGGTCACCCACCACGTGATCCCCGGCCGGCTGGCGCCGGAGGAGCTGGCGGGCACGCACGCCACCCTCAGCGGCGACCCGGTCACCATCGAGGGCTCCGGTGGGTCGTTCACCATCAGCGCCGAGCAGACCCTCGTCGGCAGCACCGACGCCACCGTGGTCTGCGGCAACCTGCCGACGGCGAACGCGACGGTCTACGTCATCGACCAGGTGCTCAGCCCGCCGGCGTGACGGCCCCGTTCCTCCGGGCGATGGCCGCGGTCAGCGCCGTCGCGAATGCCGTCCATCCCGCGTAGGGGGCCAGGACGACCGCCGCCGGGCCACTGACTGCCGCCGCCCGGCGGACGAGGTCGACCGTGGAGACGGTGAACACGGCGCACTCGGCCGTGGCGGCCCACGGGCGGTGGGCCCGGAAGAACAGCGGCGACCACCCCGCGTTGAGCGCGAGGTTCAGCGCGTAGGCCCGGGCGAACGGCCGGCCGTCGCTGCTGCGGGTGAGGACCTCGCCGGCGGCCCACGCCATCCCGGCGTACAGAGCGGTCCAGACGATGCCGAAGCTCTGCGGCGGCGGGTACCAGGAGGGCTTGTCCAGCCGGCGGAACCACCGGCTGCCGGGGTCGGTGGCCAGCCCGCCGAGGACGGCGGCGGCCAGCGGCCCGGCCGCGGCGACGAGGCGGGTCCGGGGAAGCGACATGCCCCGATCGTGGCCGTCAGTAGGGTCGGCTGCATGGAAAAGGACCCCGCCCCTCCCCGCCCCTCGTCCCTCGGGACGGGCCCCTGGGGCGGGGCCGCCCTGCCCGACCGCGACCGCCTGCTGGAGCTGATCGTCGAGCTCGCCGTGGTGCAGGGACGGGTCACGCTCTCCTCCGGGCAGGAGGCCGACTGGTACATCGACATGCGCCGCCTGACCCTGCACCACGAGGGCGCGCCCCTGGTGGGCCGGGTGATGCGGCAGCTGACCGGCGACCTGCGCTACGACGTCGTCGGCGGGCTCACCCTCGGCGCCGACCCGGTCGCCACGGCGATGCTGCACGCGGCCGCCGCGGGGGAGGGTTTCCTCGACGCCTGCGTGGTGCGCAAGGCCGGCAAGGCGCACGGTCTGCAGCGGCGGATCGAGGGCCCGGACGTCGACGGCCGCAGCGTCCTCGTGGTCGAGGACGTGTCCACCACCGGCTCCAGCCCGCTGACCGCCGTCGAGGCGCTGCGCGAGGCCGGCGCCGAGCCGGTCGCGGTCGCGGTCATCGTCGACCGCGGGGGCCGCGCCGCGGTCGAGGAGGCGGGCCTGGAGTACCGCGCCGCCTTCACCCTCGCCGACCTCGGCCTGGACTGAACACCGAGAAGGACGGACCCGCGGCCGCGGCGTCGTACGGTGTGACGATGACCACGGTGACGACGGCGTGGGCGGCCGAGCTGGCCGATGCCCTGGGTGCCGACAGCGTGCTGACCGACCCCGACGTCACCGCCTCCTACTCCCGTGACCAGGCGATGCTCGCCGAGGCCGGGACGCCGGCGGCCGTCGTCCTCCCGCGCAGCACCGCCGACGTCGTCGCGGTCATGCAGATCGCCTCGCGGCACGGGATCCCGGTGGTGCCCCGGGGTGCCGGGTCGGGTCTGGCCGGGGCCAGCAACGCCGTCGACGGCGCGATCACGCTGGTCATGACCCGGATGGACGCCGTCCTGGAGGTGTCCCCCGCGGACCGCCTGGTCGTCGTCCAGCCCGGGGTGGTGAACAAGGCGCTGCGGGACGCGGTCGCCGGGTCCGGGCTGTTCTACCCGCCGGATCCCTCCAGCTACGACTGGTGCACGATCGGCGGCAACCTCTCCACCAACTCCGGCGGGCTGTGCTGCGTCAAGTACGGCGTCACGACCGACTACGTGCTGGGCCTGGAGGTCGTGCTCGCCGACGGGCGGGTCCTGCGCACCGGACGGCGCACCGTCAAGGGCGTCGCCGGCTACGACCTCGCCCGGCTGTTCGTCGGGTCGGAGGGCACCCTCGGCGTCATCACCGAGGCGACGTTGGCCCTGCGGCCGGCACCGCAGCGGCCGGTCACCCTCGTGGCCACCTTCGCCACGACCGCGCAGACCGGGCAGGTCGTCGAGCGGGTGGTCACCAGCGGCCTGGTGCCCAGCCTGCTGGAGGTCATGGACAACACCTGCATCTGCGCCGTCGACGACCTGCTGCGCGCCGATCTCGACCGTGACGCCCACGCGCTGCTGGTGGCCCAGTCCGACGCCGGCGGCGAGGCGGCCGTCCGGGAGATGGAGACGCTGGCCGAGCTGTGCCGGGAGGCCGGCGCCGACCTCGTGCACACCACCGACGACCCGGCCGAGGGCGACCTGCTGCTGGCCGCCCGGCGGATGGCGCTGCCGGCGCTCGAGCAGCTGGGCAGCACGCTCATCGACGACGTCGCCGTGCCCCGCTCGCGGATCGCCCAGTTCCTCGACGGCTGCGACACCATCGCCGCCGAGCGCGGGCTCACCATCGGCGTCGTCGGGCACGCCGGCGACGGCAACATGCACCCGACGATCTGCTTCGACCCCACCGACGCCGACCAGCGCGAGCGGGCCTTCGCCGCCTTCGACGACATCCTGGAGCTCGGCCTGTCCCTCGGCGGCACGATCACCGGCGAGCACGGCGTCGGGGCGATCAAGGTCGACTGGCTGGAGCGGGAGGTCGGCCCGGTGTCGCTGGAGGTGCACCGGTCGATCAAGGCCGCGCTCGACCCGGACGGGCTGCTCAACCCCGGCAAGGTGCTGCGCCGCCTGACACGCTGACCCCATGGCTGCAGACCGGCTCCTGGTCATCGGCGGGGACGCCGCCGGCATGTCCGCGGCGGCACAGGCCCGGCGGCTGCGACCGGCCGAGAGCCTGGCCATCACCGTCCTGGAGCAGGGGCCCGACGTCTCCTACTCCGCCTGCGGCATCCCCTACTGGGTCGGGGACGTGGTCTCCGACCGGGACCGGCTGATCGCCCGCAGCCGGCACGAGTTCACCGCCCAGGACATCGACGTCCGCACCGGCACCCGGGCAGAGGCGATCGACCTCGACGCCGGCACGGTGCGCACGGCCGACGGGCAGACCCTGGGCTACGACCACCTGCTCGTCGCCACCGGCGGCCGCCCGCTGCGCCCGCCGGTGCCCGGCCTGGACGCCGACGGCGTGCACGGGGTGCACCGGCTGGCCGACGGCGCCGCCATCCGGGCCGCGGTCGCCGCCGGCGCCCGCCGCGCCGTCGTCCTGGGCGGCGGCTACATCGGCCTCGAGATGGCCGACGTCCTGCACGCCCGCGGCGTGGCGGTGACCGTCGTGCTCGCCGACCCCCTGCCCATGGCGCTGCTGGACGCCGACATGGGGGAGCGGGTCTGCAAGGCGATCGGGGACATGGGCATCGACGTCCAGCCCAACCAGCCGGTGCGCGAGATCGAGACCGACGCCGACGGCGTGGTGCGGGCCGTCCGCACCGACGCCGGCAGCTACCCCTGCGACCTCGTCGTCCTCGGGCTGGGCATGGGCCCGGAGGTGGCCCTCGCCCGCGACGCCGGCCTGCGGCTGGGGGAGACCGGCGCCATCGAGGTCGACCGCACCCAGCGCTCCCGCTCGCACCCCGAGGTGTTCGCCGCCGGTGACTGCGTGCAGACCTTCCACCGGCTGACCGGCGAGCCGGCGCACGTCGCGCTGGGCACCCACGCCAACAAGCAGGGCCGGGTCGTGGGCTCGGTGGTCGGCGGCCGGCCGGCGCGCTTCGCCGGGGTGCTCGGCACCGCCCTCACCGGCATCGGGGAGCTGGAGATCGCCCGCACCGGGCTGTGCACCAGCCAGGCGGAGGCAGCGGGCTACGAGATCCGCACCGAGACGATCGAGGGGACGACGAGGGCCGGCTACTTCCCCGGCGCCGAGCCGATGGCGGTGAAGCTGGTCAGCGACCGCGGGTCCGGGGAGCTGCTCGGGGCGCAGATCGTGGGCGGCCCCGGCAGCGGCAAGCGGATCGACGTCATGGCCACCGCCATCTGGGCCGGCCTGACCGCCGAGGAGTTCGCCGGCTCCGACCTCTCCTACGCCCCGCCGTTCTCGCCGGTCTACGACCCGGTGCTCGTCGCCGCGCGCGTGGCCAGCCGGGCGGAGCGGGGGTGACCGCCAAGGGTGAGGTCCGCGGGGCGGACTGGTACGGCGACGACCTCTCCGGCCAGGAGCACACCGGGGTCACCTTCAGCGCCGTGGACCTCTCGGAGACGACCGACGACGGCGCCGTCTTCACCGACTGCGTGTTCCGGGACTGCCGGTTCACCCTCTCCACCCACACCGACGCGGCGTTCCTCACCTGCACGTTCACCGGCTGCTCGTTCTCCCAGGCGACGCTCACCGGCTGCAAGCTGGTCGGCTCCCGGTTCGAGCGCTGCGGCTTCGACCTGCTCACCGTCACCGGCGGCGACTGGTCCTTCGTCGGGCTGGCGGGGGCGGACCTGGCGAAGGCCACGCTCACCGGCGTCCGCATGCGGGAGGCCGACCTGACCGGGGTGCGCGCCGTCGGGGCGACGCTGCGGGACCTCGACCTCTCCGCCGCCGAGTGGCACGGGGCCGACCTCTCCGGTGCCGACCTGCGCGGCACCGACCTCGCCGGGGTCGACCCGCGGGAGGTGGAGCTGGCCGGGGCGCGGATCGACGTCGTCCAGGCGGTCGCCCTGGTGACCGCGCTCGGGCTGCGGGTGGAGCCCGGCGGGGTGTAGCGGGTGTCGCGGGGCACGGGCGCGGCGGGATACTGGCCGCCAGCAAGCGCCGATCCCGACGCAAGGAGTGCCTCGCATGCCCATCGCGACCCCTGAGGTCTACGCCGACATGATCAACCGGGCCAAGGAGGGCGGCTTCGCCTACCCGGCGATCAACTGCACCTCGTCCGAGACGGTCAACGCGGCCCTGCGCGGCTTCGCCGACGCCGGCAGCGACGGCATCATCCAGTTCTCCACCGGCGGCGCGGAGTTCGGCTCGGGCACCCGGGTCAAGGACATGGTCACCGGTGCCGTCGCGCTGGCCGAGTTCGCGCACGTCGTCGCCGAGAAGTACCCGGTCAACGTCGCGCTGCACACCGACCACTGCCCGAAGGACAAGCTGGACGCCTACGTGCGCCCGCTGATCGCCCTGTCCAAGGAGCGCGTCGACGCCGGCCAGGCGCCGCTGTTCCAGTCGCACATGTGGGACGGCTCGGCGATCGACCTCGACGAGAACCTGCACATCGCCGAGGAACTGATCGAGAAGTCGGCCGCCGCCAAGCTGGTGCTGGAGGTCGAGATCGGCGTCGTCGGCGGCGAGGAGGACGGCGTCGCGCACGACATCAACGAGAAGCTCTACACCGCCGAGGGCGACTTCGTCGCGACCGCCAAGGCGCTGGGGCTCGGCGAGAAGGGCGTCTACCTGCTCGCCGCCACCTTCGGCAACGTGCACGGGGTCTACAAGCCGGGCAACGTCAAGCTGCGCCCGGAGATCCTCAAGCAGGGTCAGGACGTCGTCGCCAAGGAGTTCGGCCTGGCCGAGGGCAGCAAGCCGTTCAACCTCGTCTTCCACGGCGGCTCCGGGTCGGCGCAGGAGGAGATCCGCGAGGCGCTCTCCTACGGCGTGGTGAAGATGAACGTCGACACCGACACCCAGTACGCCTTCACCCGGCCCATCGCCGGGCACATGTTCAGCAACTACGACGGCGTCCTGAAGGTCGACGGCGAGGTCGGCAACAAGAAGGCCTACGACCCGCGCAGCTACCTCAAGGCCGCCGAGACGGGCATGGCCGCCCGCATCGTCCAGGCGTGCGAGGACCTGCTGTCGGCCGGCCAGTCGCCGAGCGCCTGAGTGACCGAGCTCGCGAGGTCACGCATGGACGGAGCGACGCGCGGCGCAGGTCCGACGAGCGCCGGCGAGGAGGAGCTGTGACGCACTCGCACCAGAACCTGCTCGGGGAGCCGCCGGCCACGCTGCTGCCGGCCAACCCAGAGGCCGAGGCCGAGCTCGCGGCCGGCAGCACGCCGGCCGAGGTCGCCGCGCACCACCCGACGGTCAGCGCGGCCTGGGCCGCGCTGGCCGAGGAGGCGCTGAACCGGCCCGAGCGGGCGCTGCGGGACACCATCGAGGCCTACGCCTACGCCCGCACCGGCTACCACCGCGGCCTGGACGCGCTGCGCCGCAACGGCTGGAAGGGCTACGGCCCGGTGCCCTGGTCGCACGAGCCCAACCGGGGGTTCCTGCGCTGCGTGACGGTGCTGGCCCGCGCCGCCGAGGCGATCGGCGAGACGGCCGAGCAGGAGCGCCTCACCGAGCTGCTGCGCGACTGCGACCCCAGCCTCGCTGCCTGACCCCCCTCTGCGGGCGTCCCTCCTGACGCGCAACGGAGGCTGGGGGCGCAGGTTTCCTGCGTTCCCAGCCTCCGCTGAGACAGCCCGGGGGACGCCCGCAGTGCTGTCGGCCCGGAGCGGCAGACTGACCCCCGTGGAGCACACGCCGGCAGCCGTGGTGGCCCGCCTGCGGCCGCTGCTGCTCGCGGTCCACGAGGCGCTGTCGGCGGGCGTGGCGGTCAGCGCCGCGATCCACGCCGCCCACGGCTGGAACCCGAGCGCGGACCGCCACCTCGACCACCAGCTCGTCCGCCGCGAGGCGATGGAGCGGCTCAAGCCGTGGGGTGCCGCCCCGGACGACGAGGCCGATCCGTGGCTGACCCGCCAGCTGGAGTTCACCGACACCAGCACCGACAACCTCGGCCTGCCGATGAGCGGGCTGCTGCTGCGCACCGCCACCGACGTCCTGCGGGTCTGGCGCTCCGACGACGGCGAGCTGCCCGCGGCCGCCACCGAGGGGCTGCGCGCCTTCTACCGGCAGGCCCCCAGCCGCCAGCTGCAGCTGGACCTCGACGACCGGTCCGGCGTCCCGCGCCCGGCGCCCGGGCACCTCGCCCTGCTGTGGGCCGACGCCGGCGCCGTCGTCACCCGCTTCGACCTCGTCCGGCCCGGCGGGCACGCCGGCCGGCGGGTGCAGGTCGACTGGCACGTCGACCTGCTCGAGCGCGTGGTCCGCCCAGCCGCCTGAGGTGCCACTGCCCGCCCGGGGCGCATCCAGGGAGGGCAGCGGCGGCCGGGGGCCGACGCCGGCGGTCTCGGGCTCACAGGGAGCGGCCGGACACCGCCGGGCGCTCCGGGGCACGACGAGGCCGGGGATCCCGGCGACCCGCGCCCCAGAAGTGGGTGCCGGTCCCATCGTGGAGGCGTTGTGACGCTGGGTGATCGCTCGACGTGCGGATTTCCAGGACCGTGCCTACGCTCCGTCTCCGGCGTCCACTGGGGACGCCCGTCACCGGAGGTGCTGCATGGCAACGCTTCTCTGGATCCTCGCGGTCATCCTCGTGGTCGCCGGCATCGTCGCGATCGTGCGCAGGCAACTGCTGTGGGGGATCGTGCTCATCATCGTGGGCCTGCTCGTCGGGCCGGGTGGGGTGAGCATCTTCACCTGAGCTGCACCCGGAGCCCCGACTCAGCGTTCGTCGAGCTCCGGGTGCAGCTCCCGCAGCCGGGCGGTGAGTGAGGCCAGCTCGTCCCCGCCGGCCATGAGACGCGTGAGGACGTCGGCATCGACGTCCTCACGCGTCAGGTCGCCCGCCACGTGCCCGTGCGCGAGGAGCAGGAACCGGTCGCCGACCAGGTGGGCGTACCGCGGGTTGCTGGTGACCACCACGATGGCCAGCCCCCGCGCGCGGGCGGTCAGCACGGCCCGGCCCACCAGGGTGTGCTGCTGGATCGTCATCGGCGCGGTCGGTTCGTCGATCACCAGGGCCCGGACGCCGAAGTGCAGCGCCCGGGCGATCGCCAGCGTCTGCCGCTCCCCGGCGCGCAGTGCCGAGGCCGGCTGGTCCGGGTCGATGCCCGGGACGCCGACCTGGGCGAGGGCCCGCACCGTCGTCTCCCGCGCGGCCTCGAGATCGAGCCGGCGCAGTGGCCAGGGCCCGCGCGTGGGCTCGGCGCCCAGGGAGAAGTTCCGCCACACCGACAGCAGCGGTGCCACCGCGAGGTCCTGCCACACGGTCGCGATGCCGGCGGCGCGGGCGGCCTTGGGCGACCGGAACCGCACCGGCCGACCGTCGAGCAGCAGCTCCCCCTCGTCGTACCGGCACAGGCCCGAGAGCATCGAGACCAGCGTGGACTTGCCGGACCCGTTCTCGCCCAGCACGCAGGTGATCTCGCCGGGGCGGAACGCCGCGTTCACCCGGGCCAGCGCCGCCACGCTGCCGTGGTGGACGCTGACACCGCGCAGCTCCAGCAGCGGGACGGGGCGGTCGGCCGGCCCGCTCACGATCGCGGCACCGCCTTCAGCCGGTCCCGGACGACGCCGTTGGCCAGCAGCGCCACCAGCAGAAGGACGCCGAGGAAGGCCTCGAACCAGCGGGCGTCCCACCCGGCCAGCACCACCCCCTGCCGCGCCGTGGCGTAGAGCAGCGCACCCACCGCGGCGCCGACCGCAGACCCGTACCCGCCGGTGAGCAGGCAGCCGCCGATGACCGCGACGACGACGAAGGTGATCGCCGTCCCGAGCCCGGTGCTGGCCTGCACGCCGCCCAGGCGCACCACCCCGAGCGTGCCGACCAGCCAGCCGGCCGCGGCGGTGCAGCAGTACAGCGCGACCGTCGTCCGCCGGTCGGCGACACCGAGCTCGCGGGCCGCACGGCGGGCGCCGCCGACGGCGAGCACGCCGTTGCCGAAGCGGGTGCGCCACAGCGTCCACGACGCCCAGGCGGTCAGGAGCACCCACCACACCAGCGAGACGCGGAACCGCCCGTCGCCGATCTGCACCGTCGACCCGAACACCGCCGTCGCCGACGACCAGCCGGGGGCCTCGCCGAGCCCGTCGATGCGCACCGAGCGGGTCAGCGACCGGGTGCCGGCCAGGGCCACGCCCTGTAGCACGAGGAACGTCGCGAGGGTGATCAGGAAGCTCGGCAGCCCGGTCGTGACCACCAGCCAGCCGTTCACCAGCCCGACCAGCAGCGCGGCCGCCAGCGAGCCGGCCAGCGCGGGCCAGGTGCCCCACCCGGCCTCGGTGATGAGCACGCCGGTGACCAGGGCGCTGCCGACGGAGATCATCCCGATCGACAGGTCGAAGTGCCCGGCGACCAGGAGCAGCGCGACCGCGACACCGCCGATGCCGATCAGCGCTGCCGCGTCCAGGGCGCTGGCCAGCCCGCCCGGACTGAGCAGGTGGGGTGCCTGCGGGGCGAAGAACAGCAGGACGACGGCCAGGCCCACGAACGCCGCGAGGCTGGGGCGGGCCAGCGCCCGGTCGAGCAGCCGTCGTCCCCGGGCCGGGGCCGGCGTGGCGTGCGGCCCGAACGAGGGCAGTCCGTCGGCTGTCACCGGCGGGGACAGGACGTCGGCAGCGGGGCCTCCTCGACCAGGGACGTGCGTCCAGTGTCCACGAACGGCGCGACCCACCCGCAGCGCCCCGCGCCGCCGATCAGGGGCGCAGCCGCCAGCGCACGCGGTGGTCGGCGTACCAGGTCCAGCGGCTGACCGGCCGCGGGTACGGCACGCCGTCCCGGACGACCCGGGCCGGGTCGCAGGCGATCTGCACCGCCCGGCCCGTCGTGCGCCGGGCGGGCCGCAGGGGCAGCGTCATGACGACGACCCCGAGGGTGTCCACCTGCCGCCACTCCGGCCGGACGTCGATGCGCGTGATGATCCCGTCGGCGACCTTGGCCGCGTCGTTGTGCGCCTGCGCCCCGAACCGGCGGGCCAGCGGGCCGCGCCGTCCGGGATCGGCCGCCTCGACCCGGCCGTGGTGCAGCAGGACGCCGCCGTGGTCGTCGCGCACCAGGCTGAGCTCGCGCTCCTCGCCGGCACCCACGCCCAGCGCGCGGGCCAGCCCGGTCGACGCGGTGTCGTCGGCCGGTTCCCACGACACCGGCACCCCGGCGGTCCGCCCGGCCTTGTCGAGCGCGGCGAGCACCGCGGCCAGCGCGGGCACCGGGCCCCTGACCAGCACGGCGTCGGCGTCGACGGCCGGCGCGACCGTCTCGCGGGCCGGTGCCTGGCCGGGGTCGAGGCCGCGCAGGTCGAACCGGACGAGCGACATGCGGATACCCTGCCACCTGCCAGCCGGTCATCCGCCGGTGACGGAGTTCCGAGGGGATCTGAGCGAGCGATGCCGGCAGTCGTGCTGATCGGCGCCCAGTGGGGCGACGAGGGCAAGGGGAAGGCCACCGATCTGCTGGGGGGCCGCGTGCCCTACGTGGTGCGGTACCAGGGCGGCAACAACGCCGGCCACACCGTGATCACGCCGGACGGCGAGCGCTACGCGCTGCACCTGATCCCGTCGGGGATCCTCACCCCGGGGTGCACGCCGGTCATCGGCAACGGCGTCGTCATCGACCCGGAGGTGCTGATCGGGGAGCTGGCGGGCCTGGAGGAGCGGGGCGTGGACACCTCACGCCTGGTCATCTCGGCCGACGCGCACCTGATCATGCCGCACCACCGCGCGCTGGACCGGGTCACCGAGCGGTTCCTCGGCAAGCGCCGGATCGGCACCACCGGCCGGGGCATCGGCCCCGCGTACGGCGACAAGGTGGCCCGCACCGGCATCCGCGTGCAGGACCTGCTCGACCTCTCCATCCTCCGGCAGAAGCTCGAGGGCACGCTGCAGGAGAAGAACCAGGTCCTGGTCAAGGTCTACAACCGCAAGGCGATCGACGTCGACGAGGTCGTCGAGGAGTACGCCGGGTACGCCGAGCAGCTCAAGCACCGCATCGCCGACACCCGGCTGCTGCTGGCCGAGGCCCTCGACGCCGGCGAGTGGGTCCTGCTGGAGGGCTCCCAGGGCACGCTGCTGGACGTCGACCACGGCACCTACCCGTTCGTGACGTCGTCCAGCCCGACCGCGGGCGGGGCCGCGGCCGGCTCGGGCATCGGCCCCACGCGCATCCAGCGGGTGGTCGGCATCCTCAAGGCCTACACGACCCGCGTCGGCTCGGGCCCGTTCCCGACCGAGCTGTTCGACGCCAGCGGCGAGTACCTGCGCAAGCAGGGCGGCGAGGTCGGCGTCACCACCGGCCGCGACCGCCGCTGCGGGTGGTTCGACGCCGTGGTGGCCCGCTACGCCAGCCGGGTCAACGGCATCACCGACTACTTCCTCACCAAGCTCGACGTGCTCTCCGGGCTGGAGACGGTGCCGATCTGCGTGGCCTACGACGTCGACGGCGTCCGGCACGACGAGATGCCCATGACCCAGACGGACTTCCACCACGCCAAGCCGGTCTACGAGGAGCTGCCGGGCTGGTTCGAGGACATCCGGCACTGCCGAACCTTCGACGAGCTGCCGGCCAACGCCCAGGCCTACGTGCGGCGGCTGGAGGAGCTCTCCGGCGCCCGCATCAGCGTCATCGGCGTCGGCCCCGGCCGCGACGAGAACGTCGTGGTCCACGACCTGATCGGCTGAGCGGAGGCCGGGAGCGCAGGGGACCTGCGCTCCCGGCCTCCGCTACGGACGGCCGCCTCCGCTACGGACGGCGGATGGGGGCGAGGGCCGCGGTCTGCAGTTCCGCCCGGGCGCGGACGGCGACCTCGGGGGCGTCGGTGATGACGCCGTCGACGCCGAGCGCCAGCAGCAGCCGGGCCTCGGTCTGGGCGTCGCCGGGACCGATCGGGTCCTCGCCGCGGCGCAGGTGCCGGGGCAGGAAGGCGTTCTCCGGCCGCAGCGTCCACGGGACGACGAGAAGCCCGGCGCGGTGGGCCTGGGCGACCAGGTCGGAGACGCCGGTCAGCGCCTGGTCGGCGTCCCGCAGCAGGATGCGGTGCCGGCTGGGCGCGATGCCCTGCGCGTAGGTGCTCACCGCACGCAGGCCGGCGGGGGTGACGAGGGCGTCGTCCGCGGCGACGTCGTCCACCAGCTGGAGCATGGTCGGCCCCGCGGCGCCCAGGTCGGCGCGCAGCTGCCGCAGCGCGGCGGCGTCGAAGGACTGCAGCACGACCGTGCCGTCGGGGGTGTCGGCGCCCAGGCGGCGCAGCTCGGCGGCGACCAGCTCCACCATCGGCAGCCCGTGGTCGCCGGCCCAGGTGGGCTTCTTCAGCTCGGCGAGGACGCGCACCTGCCGGCCCGGGGTGGAGCGGCGGCGGGCGATCTCCACGACCTCCGCCAGCGTCAGGACGCCGTAGCGGCCGTCGTAGGTCGTGTTCAGCGGACGCAGCGCCGGCATGCGCTCGACGGCCCGCAGGGTGCGCAGTTCAGCGAGGGTGAAGTCCTCGGCGAACCACCCGGTGCGCTCGCGGCCGCCGACGACGCGCGTGGTGCGGCGGTCCGCGAACTCCGGCCGGTCGGCCACGTCGGTGGAGGGGGAGAGCTCGTTCTCGTGCCGGACGACGAGCGCGCCGTCGCGGCTGACCACGACGTCGGGCTCGATGAGGTCGGCGCCGAGGTCGATCGCGAGCTCGAAGCTGGCGGCCGTGTGCTCGGGCCGGTACGCGGAGGCGCCGCGGTGACCCACGACGACGGGACGGGGGAGGCCGGTCGCGGGACGGACTGCCAGCGACTCGCTCGCGTGCATGTCATTGAGAACACCGCAGTCACCTGACGAGAACGTGAACGCGGAGAGTCGCGTGCAGCACAATTCGGAAGACGCCGCCCTGACCAGCGCGTCACCATGCGGGAGTGACGGAACTCTCACTCCTGGGCTGGACGCCGGAGCGGCGCGCCGAGCTGCCGCCGGGGTGCGCACCGGCCCGGGTCGCGCGGGTCGACCGCGGCCGCCTGACCGTGCTCACCGCCGACGGCGAGCTGCGCGCCCACCCCGCGTCGGCGCTGCTGGGCGACGCCGGGCCCGCGGTCGGCGACTGGGTGGCGCTGCGCGGGGAGCTCGCCGTCGCGGTGCTGCCCCGCCGGACGGCGTTCACCCGCGTCATGGCCGGCCGGACGTCGAGCGAGCAGGTGGTGGCCGCCAACCTCGACGCGGTGCTCGTCGTCGACGCCCTCACCGGGCCGCGGCGGACCCGGCGGGTGGAGCGCTACCTGGCGGTGGCGTGGGGCAGCGGGGCGGCACCGGTCGTCGTCCTCACGAAGGCCGACCTGTGCGACGACGTCCCGGCGGTGGTGCAGGAGGTGGCCGAGGCGGCCCTCGGCGTCGACGTCCTGCCGGTGAGCTCGGTGACGGGGGCCGGCCTCGCCGACGTCGCCGCCCGGATCGGCCCCGGCCGCACCGCCGCGATGGTCGGGCCGTCCGGGGTGGGCAAGTCCAGCCTGGCCAACGCGCTGCTGGGGGCGCCGGTCGTCGCCACGGCGGAGGTGCGGGAGAGCGACGGCCGCGGCCGGCACACCACCACCGCTCGCGAGCTGCACCAGCTGCCCGGCGGCGGCCTGCTCGTCGACACCCCCGGCATGCGGGAGCTGGGCGTGGTGGACGACGAGGGCATCGACACCGCCTACGCCGACGTCACCGAGCTGGCCGGGCGGTGCCGGTTCCGTGACTGCGGGCACCGGTCCGAGCCCGGGTGCGCCGTCGCCGGGGCGATCGCCGAGGGCCGGCTGGACCCCGCCCGCTACACCGCCTGGCGCAAGCTGCAGGCCGAGGCCCGGCGGCAGGCGCTGCGCTCCGACGCGCGGGCGCGGGCCGCCGAGCACGCCCGGGTGCGCGCCCTGTACCGGTCCTACCGGGCGCAGCCGAACCGCCCGCGCTGAGCCCCGGTAGGGTCGCCGGACGTGCGCGTGCTCGTGATCGGCTCCGGTGCCCGGGAGCACGCCCTGTGCGTCGCTCTGCAGAACGACCCCGCCGTGACCGCGCTGGCGTGCGCTCCCGGCAACGCCGGCACGCGGGCGCTCGCCGAGGCCGCGCCGGTCGACGTCGCCGATCCGGTCGCCGTCGCCGCGCTGGCCACCGGCTGGGGCGCCGACCTGGTGGTCGTCGGCCCCGAGGTGCCGCTCGTGGCCGGTGCCGCCGACGCCGTCCGCGACGCCGGCATCGCCTGCTTCGGCCCGTCGGAGCAGGCCGCCCAGCTGGAGGGCAGCAAGTCCTTCGCCAAGCACGTGATGGCCGCCGCCGGCGTGCCCACCGCCCGGTCGTGGCCGGTCGGCGGCCCGGCGGAGCTGGAGACCGCCCTGGACGAGGCGGGCGCGCCGTACGTGGTGAAGGACGACGGCCTGGCCGCGGGCAAGGGCGTCGTCGTCACCACCGACCGGGACGCCGCCGTCGCGCACGGCCACCGCGTGCTGGAGGCCGGCGGCGCGGTGCTGGTCGAGGAGTACCTGGACGGGCCCGAGGTGTCGCTGTTCGCCGTCACCGACGGGACGACGGTGCTGCCGCTGGTCCCCGCCCAGGACGCCAAGCGCCGCGACGACGGCGACGCCGGCCCCAACACCGGCGGGATGGGCGCCTACGCGCCGCTGCCCTGGGCGCCGGCGGGCCTGGTCGACGAGGTGCTGGCCACCGTGCTGCAGCCGACGGTCGACGAGATGGCCCGCCGCGGTGAGCCCTTCGCCGGGCTGCTCTACGCCGGGCTGGCGCTGACCTCCCGCGGCGTCCGGGTCGTGGAGTTCAACGCCCGCTTCGGTGACCCGGAGACCCAGGTCGTGCTGCCGCTGCTCGAGACCCCGCTGGCCGGCCTGCTGCACGCCGCCGCGACCGGCACCCTCGCCGACCACCCGCCGCTGCGCTGGCGGGACGGGGCGGCGGTCACGGTCGTCGTCGCCGCGGCCGGCTACCCGGAGCGGCCGCGCACCGGCGACCCCATCACCGGGGCGGACGGCGAGGGCGTGCTGCACGCGGGCACCACGGTCGACGCGGACGGGACGGTCCGGTCCGCCGGCGGGCGGGTGCTGGCGGTGACGGCGGTCGGCGACGACCTCGCCGCCGCCCGCCGGCTGGCCTACGAGCGGGTGGCCGGGGTGCGGCTGGCCGACGCGCACTGGCGCACCGACATCGCGCTGGCCGCCGTCGAGGGCCGGATCGCCGCCGGCTGAGGGCCGGCACGTCCGGTTCCACTCCGGCTCCGGCCCCGTCCAGGGTTCGGCCCCGTCCCGAGGCTCACCGCGAGCGTGCCAGGGGTGAGGAGGAGGGGGTCCTCCTACTCGGCGCTGACCGCCGGGCGCGCCCGCTCCGGGCGTGGCTCGGGGGGCCGCGGCCCGTCGTGCCGGCGGCTCAGGTAGGTGCCGGCCACGTTCGCGCAGGCGACGAGCGGAACGGCGATGAGGGCGCCGAAGATGCCGGCCACCAGCAGGCCCGCGGCGATCGCCAGGACGACGGCCAGTGGGTGCACCCGCACCGCCCGGCCCAGCAGCAGCGGCTGCAGGACGTGCCCCTCCAGTTGCATGACCGCGACCACGATGGCCAGCGCGATGAGCGCGGTGATCGGGCCCTTGGACACCAACGCGACCAGCACCGCCACCGAGCCGGCGAGGAACGACCCGATGATGGGGATGAACGCGCCGAGGAACACCAGCGCGGCCAGCGGGATGACCAGCGGCACGCCGAGGATCGCCAGGCCGATGCCGATGCCGAGCGCGTCGACCAGGGCCACGGCGACGGTCGCGCGCACGTAGGAGATCAGCGTCCGCCAGGAGCGGCGGGCGGCCTCGTCGACGTAGGCGCGGGCGTCGGCGGGGCACAGGCCGATCAGCCACAGCCAGATGGACCGGCCGTCCTTGAGGAAGAAGAACAGCGTGAACAGCGCGAGGACGATCCCGGTGAAGACCTCGCCCACCGTCGCCGCGGTGGTGAGCGCCCCCGAGGTGAGGGTGTCCTGGTTGGCCACCAGCGCGTCCTGCGCGGCGGTCAGCGCCTCGTCGATCTGCCGCTGGGACACGGGGAAGCTGTCGACGACGAAGTCGCGCACCTGGGTGAGGCCCTGGTTGACCTGGTCGGCCAGGTCGGAGAACCCGGCGGTGAACCGCTCGACGACCAGCGTGATGATCCCGGCGACGACGGCGAGCCCGACGATGAGCATGGTCAGCGCGGCCAGCGACCGGGGCCAGCCGTGCCGCACGAGCGCCGCGGCGCCGGGCTGGAGCAGGGCGGAGAGCAGCAGCGCCACGAACACCGGGACGACGACGACGGCGACGTAGGCCGCGGCGTAGAGCAGCACGTAGATGCCGGCGATCACCACGATCAGCCGCCACGACCACGCGGCCGCGATCCGCAGCCCGGTCGGGACGACGGCGTCGTCGCTGGTCCGGCGGTCGGCGCCGGTGAGCCGGCGGGCGTGCCGGCCGTTGCGGTGCGGGCGGCCGCCGGCCGGGGGCCCGCTCACCCCGCCGGGGCCGATCGGCCCGTCGAGGTCGGGGGCGCCCGGTTGGGGGCTGCCCAGGGGCGGCTGTGCCGCGTCGTCCCCCGCCGGCAGGTCGGCGGGGGGCTCGGTGGCGACGTCGTCGTCGCGGACGAGGATCGCGCGGTCGTCGTCCCGCTCCGGCCACCCGTGCGGGTCGTGCTCGGCGGCGGCGCGGATGCGCTCGCGCGCCCGCTCGAGCAGGTGGGATGCCCGACGCAGCACGGGGACCTCCGGCGGGCAGTAGGGGTCGTCGATGATCACGCTAGCCCTACGGGGAGACTGTCCCCGTGGTGCGACGAGCTGACCGGTGGCGGGCGGTACCCCGATGATCGAGCGGTACACGCTCCCCGCGATGGGGCGGGTCTGGAGCGACCAGCACAAGTACGAGCTGTGGTGCCGGGTCGAGACCCTGGTGCTGGAGGCGCACGCGGCGGCCGGGCGGGTGCCCGCCGACGTCGTGGAGCCCGTGCGCAAGGCGGCGCCGCCGACCCCCGAGCGGGTCGCGGAGATCGAGGAGACGACGCAGCACGACGTCATCGCCTTCCTCACCGCGTGGGCGGACAACACCGAGCCGCGGTCGGCCGCGGCGTACGTGCACCACGGCATGACCTCGTCGGACCTGCTGGACACCGCGCTGGCGGTGCAGCTGACCGAGGCCACCGACCTGCTGCTGGCCCGGATGGACCGGCTGGTCGCGGTGCTGCGCGACCACGCGCTGGCTCACCGGCACACGATCAAGGTCGGCCGCACCCACGGTGTGCACGCCGAGCCCGACGTGTGGGGCCACCGGGTCGCCGACATCGCCTTCGCCGCGGCCCGCTCGCGCGACCGGCTGCGGGCGGCCCGTGAGCGGGTCGGCGTCGTCGCCATCTCCGGCGCCGTCGGCACGTACTCGCTGATCGACCCGTCGGTGGAGGTCGCCGTCGCCGAGGCGCTGGACCTGCGCCCGGCCGACGCCTCCACCCAGGTGGTGCTGCGCGACTCGGTCAGCGAGTGGGTGGCGGCGCTGGCGATCATCGCCACGGTCTGCGAGACGGTCGCGCTGGAGGTGCGCCACGGCCAGCGGACCGAGGTGCGCGAGCTGTCGGAGGCCTTCGGCTCCGGCCAGAAGGGCTCCAGCGCCATGCCGCACAAGAAGAACCCGATCCGCTCCGAGCGCATCGCCGGGCTCGCCCGCGTCGTCCGCGCCGCCGTCGTCCCGGTGATGGAGGGCATCCCGCTGTGGCACGAGCGGGACATCTCGCACTCCTCGACCGAGCGCGTCTTCCTGCCCGACGCCGCGATCACCACCGACTACCTGCTGCACCTGACCACCGGTCTGGTGGAGGGCCTCGTGGTGGACGCCGACCGGATGCGGGCCAACCTGGAGTCCACCGGCGGGCTGATCTACACCTCGTCGGTGCTGCTCGAGGTGGTCGAGGGCGGGCTGTCCCGCGAGGACGCGTACGCGCTCGTGCAGTCCGCGGCCATGGAGACGTGGAACACCGGGACGCCGTTCCGCGAGACGCTGCGGCAGCGGGCGGCGGCGTCCCGCGTGACCCTCGACGAGGCGCGGCTGGACGAGATCTGCCGGCCGGAGCGGTACGTGGCCGACCTGGACCCGCTGTTCGAGCGGCTGGCCGCCCTGTCATGAGCCTCGACCTGCCCCTGGTGGCGCGCGGCAAGGTACGCGAGATCTACGACGCCGGCGCCGACCGGCTGCTGCTGGTCGCCTCCGACCGCATCTCGGCCTACGACCACGTGCTGCCGACGCCGATCCCGGACAAGGGGCGGGTGCTCACCGCGCTGTCGGTGTGGTGGTTCGGGCAGCTGGAGCCGGTGCTGGAGCAGTTCGGCGCGGCGCACCACCTGGTGTCGGCGTCCGACGTGCCCGGCGAGGTGGCCGGGCGGGCGATGCTCGTGCGGCGGCTGTCGATGCTGCCGGTGGAGTGCGTGGCGCGCGGCTACCTGTCCGGGTCGGGCACCGTGGAGTACCAGCGGTCCGGCGCCATCCGGGACGTCGCGCTGCCGGCCGGTCTGGTCGAGGGCTCGCAGCTGCCCGAGCCGGTGTTCACGCCGTCCACCAAGGCAGAGGTGGGCGAGCACGACGAGGCGATCGACTTCGCCGCGGTCGAGACCGCCGTCGGCGCGGACCGGGCCGCCGAGCTGCGCGCGCTCACGCTGGCCCTGTACCGGCGCGGCGCGGAGATCGCGGCGGAGGCCGGGATCATCCTGGCCGACACCAAGTTCGAGTTCGGTCTGGACTCCCAGGGCCGGCTGACCCTCGGCGACGAGGTGCTCACCCCCGACTCGTCGCGCTTCTGGCCGGCGATCACCTGGTCGCCGGGGGCGGCGCAGCCCTCGTACGACAAGCAGTTCGTCCGTGACTGGCTGACGGCGTCCGGCTGGGACCGGGTCTCCCCGCCGCCGGAGCTGCCCGCCGACGTGGTCGAGGCGACCCGCGAGCGCTACGTGACCGCCTACGAGGAGCTGACGGGCACTACGTTCCGCTGACGTGCCACTGACGCGCGCGGGGATCTCCTACCGGTCCGGCGGGTCCGGGGACGACCTGCTCCTGCTGCTGCACGGGCTGGGCGCCACCGGCGCGGTCTGGGACCGGCTGCTGCCGCTGGTCGAGGCGTCGTGGCCGGGGTCCTGGGCGGTACCCGACCTGCGGGGCCACGGGCGGTCGGTGGCCGAGCCGCCGTACGGGTACGCGGTGCACGCGGCCGACGTGGCCTCGCTGGCCGTGGCTCTCGGCGCCGGCCGGGTGACCGTGCTCGGGCACTCCTTCGGCGGCGTCGTCGGCGCGGTGCTGGCCGGCGGCTGGTACGGCGTCGAGGTGGCCCGCGTGGTCGCCGTCGGCGTCAAGATCGACTGGACCGTCGACGAGGAGGCGCGGGCCCGGGTGATGGCGGCCCGCCCGCCGCAGGTCTTCCCCACCGCCGCCGAGGCCGCCGACCGGCACCTGCGGCTCGCCGGGCTCAGCGGCCTGGTCGCGCCGGACGACCCGGTCGCGCGGGCGGGCGTGCGCGAGGCGGACGGTGGGTTCGCGGCGGCCCTCGACCCGCGTGCGTTCGGCGCCGTGGGTCCGTCGGTGGAGGAGGTCCTGTCGCGGGCGGTCGCCCCGCTGCGGCTGGCCGCCGGGGCCGCGGACCCGATGGTCGGCCTGGCCGCGATGCGGCGGGTCGACCCGGACGCGGTGCTCCTCGACGGCGCCGGCCACAACGCCCACTGGGAGACCCCCGAGGCCGTCTGGTCGCTGGTGTCTCCCTGACGCGGCCGGTCTCGACCTGCGCGAGATCGCCGGTCTCGTGGTCATCAGCCGCTGATCGCCACGAGACCGCCGATCTCGCGCTGGGGCTGTGGATGGCCGCAGCGCCACCGGCGCCTGCTGGGCCAGAGTGCCTGAGTGCCCACCCGTCGTGTCCGGTCCCGTCTCACCGGCCCGGCGACCAGGGCGGGTGCACGGGCTGCCGGCATCCGCGACTGGCAACTGCGGCATGCCGACGTCGAGCGGCTCTCGCGGGACACCTACCTGCCTCGAGCGCTGTCGAACGAGATGAGCGCCCGCGTCGCGGCCGTCCTGCTGACGTCACCGCCGGGGACCGTCGCCAGCCACGCGACCGCTGCAGCACTCTGGGGCCTGGACATCCCGCTGCAGGACAGGGCCGACCGCCGCGTCGACCTCACGGTTCCGATGACCTTGCGCTCGGAGAGCCGACGGGACCGGAGGGTGCACCGCACCCCGCTGCCCGAGGACGACACCACGCGGCGCGGGGCGGTGCCGGTCACCACTCCGGAGCGCACCTGGCGCGACCTGGCCGGCGTCCTGCAGCCCGCGGCGCTGCTCGCCGTGACCGACCAGCTGCTCGGTCGCTGGTGCACCACGGCGGCCCTCGAGCAGCAGCTGCGCCGACGCCCCGGAGGGCGCGGATCGGCGCGCGCCCGGGAGGTGCTCCCGGTGGCGGACCCGCTGGCCGAGTCGCCGATGGAGTCGGTGCTGCGCTGGCTCCTCCACGCGGCCGGCCTGCCGTCGCCGGTGCTGCAGCACGTCGTGCGAGGCGTGGACGGGTGTCCGCTCGCTCGCGCCGACCTCGCCTGGCCGGACCTGCGCGTCATCGTGGAGTTCGACGGCGACGTCCACCGCGAGCGGGACGTCTTCGTCAACGACCTGCGCCGCCAGAACCGGCTCGTCGCGGCGGGGTGGACGGTGCTGCGGTTCACCTCCGCCGACGTCCTGGGCAGGCCGCACGAGGTGGTGGCGGAGATCCGCCGGGCGCTGCGCCAGTGACATCGCCGGTCTCGTGGTCATCAGCCGCTGATCGCCACGAGACCGCCGATCTCGCGGAGGGGAGAGCAGCATCACCCGCACCCCGGCCAGTGGGCCGCGCCACCCCGGTACCCTCGACGTCGTGCCCCAGGTGGTCGTCGACGTCGTCCTCAAGCCGGAGATCTCCGACCCCCAGGGGCAGGCGGTGCTGGGAGCGCTGGGCCGGCTCGGCCACGACAGCGTCCGCAGCGTCCGCCAGGGCAAGCACTTCGTGCTCGAGGTCGACGGGACGCCGGACGAGGCGGAGCTGAAGCAGATCGCCGAGACGCTGCTGGCCAACCCCGTCATCGAGGACGTCGAGCTGCACCTCCCGACCGACTGAACGGAACCGCTGTGCGCATCGGTGTCATCACCTTCCCGGGCTCCCTGGACGACGTCGACGCCGCGCGCGCGGTGCGGCTGGCCGGTGCGGAGCCGGTCGCGCTCTGGCACGCCGAGCACGACCTCAAGGACGTCGACGCCGTCGTCCTCCCCGGGGGTTTCTCCTACGGTGACTACCTGCGCGCGGGTGCGATCGCCGCGCGGGCGCCGATGATGGCCGACGTCGTCGACCGCGCCCGCAAGGGCATGCCGGTCCTCGGCATCTGCAACGGCTTCCAGGTGCTCTGCGAGGCCGGCCTGCTGCCCGGCGCGCTGACCCGCAACGGCCACCTGCACTTCCGCAACCGCGACCAGGCGCTGCGCATCGAGCGCGAGGACACCGCGTGGACGGCGTCCTACGAGGCCGGCCAGCGGATCGTCGTCCCGGTGAAGAACGGCGAGGGCCGCTACGTCGCCGCGCCCGCCGACCTCGACCGCATCGAGGGCGAGGGCCGGGTCGCCGTCCGGTACGTCGAGGGCAACCCGAACGGCTCGATGCGCGACATCGCCGGGGTGACCAGCGCCGACGGCCGGGTCGTCGGCCTGATGCCGCACCCCGAGCACGCCGTGGAGGACCTCACCGGCCCGAGCACCGACGGGCTCGGCTTCTTCACCAGCGTCCTGAAGGCGGTCGTCAGCGCGTGACTCAGATCGACACCGTCGAGCGGGCCGGGCAGACCCCCGACGACGCGCAGCCCTGGGCCGAGCTGGGCCTCAAGGCCGACGAGTACGCCCGCATCAGGGACATCCTCGGCCGCCGGCCCACCACCGCCGAGCTGGCCATGTACTCGGTGATGTGGAGCGAGCACTGCTCCTACAAGTCGAGCAAGGTGCACCTGCGCCGCTTCGGTGACCTGCCGCCGAGCGACGCGCTGCTGGTCGGCATCGGCGAGAACGCCGGCGTCGTCGACGTCGGCGACGGCTACGCGGTCACCTTCAAGGTCGAGTCGCACAACCACCCCAGCTACGTCGAGCCCTACCAGGGCGCGGCCACCGGGGTCGGCGGCATCGTGCGCGACATCCTGACGATGGGCGCCCGCCCGATCGCGGTCATGGACAGCCTGCGCTTCGGCCGGGCCGACGCCCCGGACACCGCGCGCGTGCTGCCCGGCGTCGTCGCGGGCGTGGGTGGCTACGGCAACTGCCTGGGCCTGCCCAACATCGGCGGCGAGCTGCTGTTCGACGACTGCTACGTGGGCAACCCGCTGGTCAACGCGCTGTGCGTCGGCGTCATGCGGCACGAGGACGTCCGGCTGGCCAAGGCCGAGGGTGTCGGCAACAAGGTGATCCTGTTCGGGGCGCGCACCGGCGGCGACGGCATCGGCGGGGTCTCGGTGCTGGCCAGCGAGACCTTCGACGCCGAGGGCCCGGCGAAGCGGCCCAGCGTGCAGGTCGGGGACCCGTTCACCGAGAAGCTGCTGATCGAGGCGTGCCTGGAGATCTTCGCCGCCGACCTGGTCACCGGCATCCAGGACCTCGGCGGCGCCGGCCTCTCCTGCGCGACGTCCGAGCTGGCCAGCGCCGGCACCGGCGGCATGCACGTCGACCTGGACACCGTGCCGCTGCGCGACTCGACGCTCACCCCGGCCGAGATCCTGATGAGCGAGTCGCAGGAGCGCATGTGCGCCATCGTCGAGCCGGACAAGGTCGACGCCTTCCTCGCCGTCTGCCGCAAGTGGGACGTGCTGGCCACCGTCATCGGTGAGGTCACCGACGGCGACCGGCTGATCGTCGACTGGCACGGCGAGCGCATCGTCGACGTCCCGCCGCGGACCGTCGCGCACGAGGGCCCGGTCTACGAGCGGCCGATGGCCCGCCCGGCCGACCTCGACGCGCTGCAGGCCGACGACCCGGCCGCGCTGGCGCGCCCACGGACGCCCGAGGAGCTCACCGCGCACTGGCTGGCCGTCGTCGCCAGCCCGGACGGCGCGGACAAGTCGTGGGTCACCGAGCAGTACGACCGCTACGTCCGCGGCAACACCGTGCTGGCCCAGCCCGACGACGCCGGCGTGGTCCGCATCGACGAGCGCAGCTCCCGCGGCATCGCCCTGGCGCTGGACGGCAACGGCCGCTACGCCCGGCTGGACCCGTACACCGGTGCGCAGCTGAACCTGGCCGAGGCCTACCGCAACGTGGCGGTGAGCGGCGCCCGGCCGCTGGCGGTCACCAACTGCCTGAACTTCGGCTCCCCGGAGGAGCCCGAGGTGATGTGGCAGTTCGCCGAGGCAGTCCGCGGCCTCGCCGACGCCTGCCGCGAGCTCGGCCTGCCGGTCACCGGCGGCAACGTGAGCCTCTACAACCAGACCGGCGACGTGCCGATCAACCCGACCCCGGTCATCGGCGTCCTCGGCGTGCACGACGACGTCCGCACGCGGGTCCCCACCGGCTGGCGGACGCCGGGGGAGACGGTGCTGCTGCTCGGCGAGACCCGGCCGGAGTTCGGCGGGTCCGCGTGGGCGTCGGTCGTGCACGGCCACCTCGGCGGCCGACCGCCGGCGGTCGACCTCGCGGCGGAGCGGTCGCTCGGCGAGCTGCTGGCCGCGCTGGCCCGCGACGGGCTGGTCGGCTCGGCGCACGACCTCGCCGACGGTGGCCTCGCCCAGGCGCTGGCCGAGTCCGCGCTGCGGTACGGCCTCGGCGCCCGCCTGGGCGTCGGTGACGACCCGTTCACCGCGCTGTTCAGCGAGTCGGCCGCCCGCGCGGTCGTCACGACGGCCGACCCGGCGGCGGTGCGCACCGCCGCCGAGGCGGCCGGGGTCCCCGTCACCGAGCTGGGGACGACGGGCGGCGACGTGCTCGCGGTCGACGGCGTGGGCGAGCTGCCACTGGCCGAGTTGCGCGCCGCGTGGAGCGCCACGCTGCCCGCGCTGTTCGGCACGCCCGAGGCCACCGTGGGTACCGTCCCGGCGGGGACCGTCCCGACCAGCTGATGCCCGCGCCGATCTCCGCCGAGGAGCTGCGGGGGGCGCTGGCGCCCACGCTGGCCTGGTTGGCGGGGGAGGCCGAGCAGCCGCCCCGGTCGGTGGTCGGCGCCGCGGTGAAGACCAGCGCCCGCTGGCTGGCCCAGCAGGTGCCCGGGCGCTCGGTCGAGCTGCGGGTGCCCCCGCACGTCGCCGTCCAGTGCGTGCCCGGGCCGCGGCACACCCGCGGCACCCCGCCGAACGTGGTGGAGACCGACGCCGCCACCTGGCTGCGGCTGGCCAGCGGCCGGCTCGACTGGGCGACCGCCGTGGCCGACGGACTGCTCACCGCCAGTGGCAACCGCGCCGACCTGTCGGCCCACCTGCCGCTGCCGCCGCTCGGCCGGCGCGAGAGTTGACCCGGGGGGCCGATCCGCACAGCACGACGCCCCGCCCGCTGCAGCAGCGGACGGGGCGTCGTGGGGAGCGCGGGATCGGTCAGCCGGTGAAGAGGGTGAGCGCGGTCTTCACCGTCTGGTAGAGCCCGTAGGCCAGGGGGACGCCGACCAGCGTCCAGGCGAAGGCGATCAGCCCCACCGGGGTGTGGGTCTGCTGCTGCTCTCGGGCGGGTGAACTCATCGGGCGGCGCTCCGTTCGGGGGTCGGGGTGGCGGCGGTCCGGCGCTGCGGCTCGTGCCACTTGCTGGAGACCGGGCGGACCAGCAGGTTGGCGACGAAGCCGACCGCGAGCAGGCCGACCATGATGAACAGGGCCGGCCGGTAGTTGGCCGCGACCAGCGAACCGGGCTCGCCCTGGGTGTCGAGCACGCTGTTGACGATCAGCGGCCCGGCGACGCCGGCGGCCGACCACGCGGTGAGCAGCCGGCCGTGGATGGCGCCGACCTGGTAGGTGCCGAAGAGGTCACGCAGGTAGGCCGGGACGGTGGCGAACCCGCCGCCGTAGAACGAGATGATGATCGCGGCCAGGATGACGAACACCCAGGTGGCGCTGCTGCCGACGGTCGCCAGCAGGACGTAGAGCACCAGCCCGACGCCCAGGTAGACCATGTAGATCGGCTTGCGGCCGATGAAGTCCGACGTCGAGGACCACACGAAGCGGCCGCCCATGTTGAACAGCGACAGGACGCCGACGAAGCCCGCGGCCGCGGTCGCGGCGACGGTCGAGGTCTCCCCGGTGCGGAAGAAGTCCTGGATCATCGGGCTGGCCTGCTCGAGGATCCCGATGCCCGCGGTGACGTTGCAGAACAGCACCACCCACAGCAGCCAGAACTGCGGCGTCCGGACGGCGTTGTTGGCCGACACGCTCTCGGTGGTGACCAGCGCCTTCTGCTTGACCGATGAGGGGTCGAAGCCGGCCGGCTTCCAGTCGTCGGCCGGGACCCGCACGAGGAAGGCCCCGAACATCATGAAGACCAGGTAGACCGCGGCGAAGGTGAAGAACAGCGCCGAGACGGCGCCCCCGTTCGGCACGGAGCCGGCGGTGCCCGGGTCGTAGGCCGGGTCGTACCAGCTCATCAGCTGCCGGGACAGCGGCGAGGCGATCAGCGCGCCACCGCCGAAGCCCATGATCGCCATGCCGGTGGCCAGGCCAGGGCGGTCCGGGAACCACTTGATCAGCGTGGAGACCGGCGAGATGTAGCCGATGCCCAGACCGATGCCCCCGATGACGCCGTAGCCCAGGTACAGCAGCCACAGCTGGCGGGTCTCGATGCCGAGCCCGCCCACCAGGAAGCCGGTCACCCAGAAGCAGGCCGACACGAACATCGCCGCGCGGGGACCGTTGCGGTCCACCCACGTGCCGAAGAGGGCGGCGGAGAGGCCCAGCATGACGATGGCGATCGAGAAGACGATGCCGATCGCCGTCTGGCTCGTGCCGAAGTCCTCGACCAGTGCCGTCTTGTAGACGCTGGTCGCGTACGCCTGGCCGATGCACAGGTGCACCGCCAGGGCGGCGGGCGGGATGAGCCACCGGTTGAACCCCGGTCGGGCCACGATGCGCTCACGCGCCAGGAAACTCGGTACTGCCACGGACGGACCTCCGGTCGAGGGGTGCCCCCGGGGTCCCGGGGTGCATCGGGTGCACAGGCTCACGAAACCCGGGGAACCGTACGTCCGGCCGGGCCGCACCGCCCGGTGACCGTGACCGTTCCGTTGCGAACTCAACCACCTGAGGGGTGGCTTCCACGTCCCGGGAGTGGGCGCGGAGGCGTTCCGGCCCCGTTCTAGGCTGCCCGCATGGCCTATGAGGTGAAGGGCGTCGTCGCCCGCAGCAAGGGTGCTCCGGTCACCGTCGAGACGATCATCGTCCCCGACCCCGGCCCGGGTGAGGCGGTCGTGGACATCCAGGCGTGCGGCGTCTGCCACACCGACCTGCACTACCGCGAGGGCGGCATCAACGACGAGTTCCCGTTCCTGCTGGGCCACGAGGCCGCCGGCGTGGTCTCCGCCGTCGGCGAGGGCGTCACCAACGTCGCCGTCGGCGACTACGTGGTCCTCAACTGGCGCGCGGTGTGCGGC
>NZ_JBJGYW010000017.1:0-118346 GCF_054050215.1 Geodermatophilus sp. SYSU D01186
GGTGCCGGCAGCAGCAGGCGGACAAGTCCGCTCAAAGGCACGAAGCCAGTCAGACCTGGAGTCACACCCACTGCCACCGGCCGTCAGCCCATCACCGATGGACCGACCCGGCCAGGCTCACAGTCAGCCCTCGGCGCGGGTGAGCAGCCGTGCCGCGGTCGGCCGCAGCTCCCGCTCCAGCTCCCACAGCCCCGCCGCCAGCCGCTGGCCGACCGCCTGCCGGGAGATGCCGAGCGCGGCGGCCGCCCGGGCCTGGGTGCGGCCGCCGGCCACCAGCTCGATCGCCTCCCACGCCTGGGGGCTGCGCCGCTGGACCACGACGGCCAGGGCGGTCAGCACCGCCTGGGCGTCGGCCGCCTCCGGCGGCACCGCACCGCGGACGGCCAGCCGGGTGCCGCGCTGACCGGCGGCGTCGGCCGCGCGACGCCCGGACAGCAGCGCGGGACCGCCGGGCCGCCCGCCGTCGAGGACCGGTCCGGCACCCACCCCGACGGTCCAGCCGGGCGCGCGCACCAGCCCCAGGACGACGTCGACCACCGCGGTCGGATCGGCCAGGACGCCCTGCAGCTCGCCGTCCCCCACCCGCGCGAACGGCCGCACCGCCGGCAGCTGACCCAGGCGGCCCAGCACCGCCTCCACCTGCCCGGACCCGTCACCGCCGGAGGGGACGGCGGTCACCACGAACGGCACCGGGCAAGCCTGTCAGCTTTCTCCGGGCCGGACCAGGACCTACATCCGCGCGGCGACCTCCGGCGGGAACCCGCCGGTCGCGACCGGGCCCCAGCGCTCGATCGTGACGCGGAGCAGCGACTTGCCCTGCCGGGTCATCGCGGCGCGGTACTCGTCCCAGTCGGGGTGCTCGCCGCTGATCGACCGGAAGTAGTCGACCAGCGGGTCCAGCGCCTCGGGCAGGTCCAGCACCTCGGCGCGGCCGTCGAGCTGCACCCAGGGCCCGTCCCAGTCGTCGGAGAGCACGCACAGGGAGACGGCGGGGTCGCGGCGGGCGTTGGCGACCTTGGCCCGCTGCGGATAGGTGGAGACGACGATGCGCCCCTCGCCGTCCAGCCCGCAGGTCACCGGGGAGAGCTGGACTCCCCCGCTGCTCCGGCGGGTCACCAGCAGCGCCTTGTGGCGGGGGCGCAGGAACTCCTCGAGCGCGGCCCGGTCGACCCGGTCGGCTGTGGCGGTCTTCGGCATGGGCCGACGCTACGACCCGTGCCCGGTGATCGTTTCCGCACGTCCCGGAACGGACATCCACCTCCCGTGACCTCGCGCATGAGACTCCCAGGGTCCGGCCGCTCCGCCGCGGCGGAGGAGCCGGCTCGCGTCGAGCGGCGCGAGCACGTCGCCGACCCCGACGCGGCCGCCGTCACCGGCGCCCCGGCCCCGTCCGCGCAGCGCGGTCCCCGCGTGCGCCGGGCGATGCGGTCCCTCGCCGTCGCCTCGGCTCAACTGCTGCTCATCACCGGCGCGGTCGTCGTCATCGGATGGGTGCTCGGCAAGCTGTGGGTGATCCTGCTGCCGATCGTCCTGGGCCTGCTCTTCGCCACGGTGCTGTGGCCGCCGACCCGTTTCCTGCGCAAGCACCGCTGGCCGCCCGCGCTGGCCGCGTCCGTCGCCCTGCTCGGCTTCCTCGCGGTGATCGGCGGCATCGTCGCGGCCATCGCGCCCCAGGTCGGGGACCAGGTGGGCGAGCTGGCCGACCAGACCGCCGCCGGGCTGCAGCAGGTGCAGACCTGGCTGCAGGGCCCGCCGTTCAACATCGGCGAGGACCAGATCGGGCAGGCCGTCGACAACGCCATCAACTCGCTGCAGGACAACGCGCAGAACGTCGCCGGGTACGCGCTCACCGGCGCCTCGGCCGTCGGGAACGGGCTGATCAACCTCGTCCTGGCGCTGGTGCTGGCGTTCTTCTTCATCAAGGACGGCCCGCGCTGGGTGCCGTGGCTGGCGGCGCAGACCGGGCCGAGGGCCGCGCCCCACGTGGCCGCGCTGTCGCAGAAGACCTGGAGCACCCTCTCGGAGTTCATCAAGCAGCAGGCCCTGGTCGGCTTCGTCGACGCCTTCTTCATCGGCCTCGGGCTGTGGATCCTCGACGTCCCGCTGGTGCTGCCGCTGGCCGTGCTGACCTTCTTCGGCGCCTTCATCCCGATCATCGGTGCGTTCGTCGCCGGCGCCTTCGCCGTGCTGATCGCCCTGGTCGACGAGGGCTTCACCGTCGCGCTCATCGTGTTCGGGATCGTGCTGCTGGTGCAGCAGATCGAGGGCAACGTGCTGCAGCCGATCATCCAGGGCCGCGGGTTCAACCTGCACGCGGCGGTGGTGATCCTCGCGGTCACCGCCGGCGGCAGCCTGGCCGGCATCACCGGCGCCTTCCTCGGCGTCCCCGTGGCCGCGCTCATCGCCGTCATCTACCGGTACGTCCGCGACCAGCTCGACGCGCGTTCTCCCGACGTCGCCGACGACGGCACCCGGCCGGAGATCCGGGGCGACGAGACCGGCGCGGAGATGACGCGGGAGCAGGTCGCGCCGCCGGCTCCAGGCGGCAGCAGCCGGCCCTCGCACCAGGGTCTCGGGGACGGCGACTCCCGCGGCTGAACCGGGAATGCCCGCCACGCGCCGTGACTTGATCATGAGCGAGACCCGAGTTCCAGGAGGCATGACCCGTGGCGCACCGACCGGAGGAGCTCGTCGAGCTGCTCCCCGAGGCCCAGCCGTTCCTCACCCGGGAGGCGGCGGTGACCGGGGCGGAGCAGCGGCGTGGCCTGGTCCTCGTCCACGACCTCGCCGGTGAGTTCGACGCCGCCCACGCCGGCGCGCTGGCCGGCTCCCACCTGCTGGCCAGCCTGCCCCACGAGGTGATCGCGCGGTTCGACGTCGACAGCCTCATCGACTACCGCGCCCACCGGCCGCGGATGACCTTCAACGGCGACCGCTACGAGTCCTTCAGCGCTCCCGAGCTGCTGCTCTACGCCGTGGAGGACGACGCCGGCGAGCCGTTCCTGCTGCTGCACGGCGCCGAGCCCGACTTCGCCTGGGAGCGGTTCATCGCCGCGGTGGCCGGGCTGGTGGAGCGGCTGGGCGTGACGTCGGTCGTGGCGCTGCAGGCCATCCCGATGCCGGTGCCGCACACCCGCCCGGTGACGGTCACCGCGCACGCGACGCGCCGTCCGCTCATCGCCGAGTACCCCGTGTACTGGGGCGAGATGCGCATCCCGGGCAGCGTCGCCGCGCTGCTGGAGCTGCGCATGGGCGAGGCCGGCGTCGACGCCTGTGGCGTCGCCGCGCACGTGCCCCACTACCTCGCGCAGACGACGTTCCCGGCGGCCTCGGTCACCCTGCTCGAGCACCTCTCCCGGCTCACCGGTCTGCACCTGCCGACCGAGACGCTGCGCGAGGCCGCCGAGGCGCACCGCACCGAGGTCGACGAGCAGATCGCCCGCAGCAGCGAGAACACCGCCGTGGTCGCGGCGCTGGAGCAGCAGTACGACCAGTTCACCTCCGCCCGGGAGGGCAGCGAGCTGCTCAGCGAGATCGGCGAGGTGCCCAGCGGCGAGGAGATCGGCGCGGAGCTGGAGCGGTTCCTGGCCGAGCAGGAGCGCCGCCGCGGGGAGTGATCGGCGGCGCCCCCCGAGCGTCCGGAGGCGGGGATGCCTCAGGCGAAGACGATGGTCTTCTCGCCGTCGACGATCACGCGGTCCTCCACGTGCCAGGTGACCGCCTGGGCGAGCACCTGCCGCTCGACGTAGCGGCCGATCCGCCGCATGTCCTCCACCGAGGCGCGGTGGTCGACGCGGGCGACCTCCTGCTCGATGATCGGCCCGGCGTCCAGCTCCGGCGTGACGTAGTGCGCGGTCGCCCCGATCAGCTTGACGCCGCGGTCGTGGGCCGCCTGGTACGGGTTCGCCCCGACGAAGGCCGGCAGGAAGCTGTGGTGGATGTTGATCAGCCGCTCCGGGAACCGGCTGCAGAAGTCGGCCGACACGATCTGCATGTAGCGGGCCAGCACCACCAGGTCGACGTCGCCGACCAGCTCCAGCGCGCGGGCCTCGGCGTCCGCCTTGGTGTCCGGCGTCACCGGGACGTGGTGGAACGGGATGCCCGCCGAGCGGGCGACCGGCTCCAGGTCGCGGTGGTTGGAGACGACGGCGGCGATCTCCGCCCGCAGGTCGCCGGAGCCCACCCGGTACAGCAGCTCCTGCAGCACGTGGTCGGTCTTGCTGACGAAGACCGCCAGCCGCGGCCTGGCCGCCGCCTCGGTCAGCCGCCAGGTGAGCTGCCACTCGCGGGCCAGCAGCGCCAGCGCCCCCTCGAGCTGGTGGCGGCGGGCGGCCAGGTCGGCGAGGAAGAACTCCAGCCGCAGCGTGAAGGTGCCCCCGACCGGGTCGGAGGAGTGCTGCTGCGACTCGGTGATGTTCGCGCCGGCGTCGGCCAGCAGGCGGGACAGCACGGCGACGATCCCCGGCCGGTCCGGGCAGCGGACGACCAGGCGTCCGACGTCGGTCAGCCGGTCGTCGCGGGGACCGAGGGAGGGCAGCTCAGCAACGGACACGGGGATCGAGGATGCCAGGCCCGCCGATGGCCTCCTCCATGGCACCGCCCCGAGCGCGCGAGGGGTCGGGAGGAGAGGTCCTCTCAGACGGACGGCAGGACGGCGCGCTCGGCCCCCGCGATGTCGAACAGGTCGCCGTACTCCTCGACCCGGGCCAGCACCTCCTCGGTGCGGAAGCGCAGCGATCCGGGGTCGGCGCCGTCCACGACCGCCTCGACCTCGTCCCAGCCGATCGGGGCCGACACCGTGGCGTCCGGGCGGGCGCGCAGCGAGTACGGGGCCACCGTCGTCTTGGCCGGGTTGTTCTGGCTCCAGTCGATGAGCACCTTGCCGGGGCGCAGGACCTTCTCCATGCGCCAGACGACCTCGTCCGGGGTCTCCGTCGCCAGCTCCTGGGCGAGGTGCCTGGCGTAGCGGCTGGGGTGCTCCCGGTCGGTCACCCGGATCGGCGCGTACACCTGCATGCCCTTGGAGCCCGACGTCTTGACCACCGGGTCCAGCCCGTCCTGGACCAGCCGCTCGCGCAGCCGCTCGGCGACCTCGCAGCACTCGAGGATCCCGGTGTCGGGCCCCGGGTCGAGGTCGAGCACGAGCAGGTCCGGCAGCGCAGGCTGCAGCCTGCTGCCCACCTGCCACTGGGGCACGTGCAGCTCGAGCGCGGCGAGGTTGGCCGCCCAGGCCAGGTCGGCGACGGTCTCGAGGATGACCATGTCGAGGGTCTCCCGGCCACGGGAGCTGCCCGGGCTCGGGACCGTCACGCGCCGCACCCAGTCGGGAGCGTGCCGGGCGCTGTTCTTCTCGAAGAACGCCTGCCCCTCCACCCCGTCGGGCCAGCGGGTGAAGGTGACCGGCCGGCCCGACAGGTGCGGCAGCAGCACCGGGGCGATCCGCACGTAGTAGTCGATCACCTGCGCCTTGGTGAAGGAGACCTCCGGGAAGAGCACCTTCTCCAGGTTGGAGACGGTCAGCTGTCGCCCCTCCACCCGCACCAGCTGACGGCTCACGGACACCTCCGTACCCGCTGCGCGCTCACCACTCCTCCACGACGTCCTCGGGGACGAGGTCGTCGCGCAGGCCCCGCCACGAGGGGTGCCGCAGCCGGCCGTCCGCCGTCCAGACGGCGAAGGCGACCTCACCGACGAGGTCCGGCTCGACCCACCGGGCGTCGCGGGTGACCTCCCGCGGCAGCGCGCCGACGAACGGACTGCCGGCGCGCGGGGTGAACAGCGCCTCGAGGTCGCGCAGCGCCTGGGCGGTGAACCCGGTGCCGACGTGGCCCACGTAGACGAACCGGCCCTCGTCGTCGTGGACGCCGACCAGCAGCGACCCCACTCCCCCGGCCCGCCGGCCCTGCCCCGGCCGCCAGCCGCCGACGACGACGGACTGGGTGCGGACGTTCTTGACCTTGAGCCACTCCGCACCGCGCTGGCCGGGCCGGTACGGGGAGTCCAGCCGCTTGGCGACCACGCCCTCCAGCCCGTTCTCCCGGCTGGCGGCCAGCACCGTCTCCCCACCGCCCCGGAACCACGGCGTGCCCGCCCAGCGGGCGCCGCCGACGCCGAGGGCGTCCAGGCGCTCGCGGCGGCGCACGTACGGCAGCCCGCAGAGGTCCGAGCCGTCGAGGGCGAGCAGGTCGAACACCAGGTAGGTGACCGGTGCGGCGGCGGCCATCCGGGCCACCTCGGGGCCGGTGCGGTGCATCCGGCCCTGCAGCGCCCCGAAGTCCGGCCGGCCCTGCGCGTCGAGTGCGACCACCTCGCCGTCGAGGACGGCGTCGTGCCCGGCCAGCGGCGCGGGCAGGCGGCCCAGCTCGGGGTAGCGCACGGAGATGTCGGTGCCGCTGCGCGCCCACAGGGTCAGCGCGCCGCCCCGCACGACGGCGACCGCCCGGACGCCGTCCCACTTGAACTCGTAGCCCCACTGCGCGTCCTGCTCCGGTGGCGGGAGCGCCGCCGCCGTGGCCAGCATCGGCGGCGGCACCGTGGCCGGCGCGGCCACCTCAGGCGGTGCGGCGGGCGCGCTTGGCCGGCTGGTCCGCCGGGGCCTTCTTCGCCGCCGGGGTCTTCTTGGCGGCCGTCGTCTTCTTCGCGGCGGGGGGCTTCTTCTCGGCCGTCGCCTTGCGCGCCGCCGTCTTCCGGGCCGGGCGCGGCTCGGCGTCGTCGTCCGCGGGGGCGGGGGCGCGCTTGGCCGCGGTCGCCTTCTTCGCCGGCGCGCGCCGCGGGGGCTCCGCGTCCTCGGCCGGGGCGCCGCCCCGGGCCTGCTCGACGCTGCGGCGCAGGGCGCTCATCAGGTCGACGACGGCCGCGCCGGAGTCGGCGGTCTCCGGCAGCGGCTGCACCTCGCCGCCGCTCTGCTTGGCCTCCAGCAGCGAGGCCATGGCCTCGCGGTAGTCGTCGGTGAAGGCGGTGGGGTCGAACTCCCCGGTCATCGAGGTGATCAGCGCCTCGGCCATCTGCAGCTCCTGCGGCCGGACGGCGATGTCCTCGTCGAGGAAGGCGAAGTCCGGACGCCGGATCTCGTCGGGCCAGCGCATCGTGTGCAGCACCATGACGCCCTCGCGCACCCGCAGCGCGGCCAGCGACTCCCGCGAGCGGATCGCGATCTTGGTGATGGCGACCTGCCCGGCGTTCTCCAGCGCGTCGCGCAGCAGCACGTAGGGGCGGGTCGCGGAGGCGTCGGGCTCCAGGAAGTAGGTCTTCTCGAAGTGGATCGGGTCGATCTCGTCCTGGTCGACGAACTCCAGCACCTCGATCTCGCGCCGCGTGGTCAGCGGGAGCTCCTCGAAGTCCTCGTCGGTGAGGACCACCAGCTGGCCGTCGGGCAGCTCGTAGCCCTTGGCGATCTCGGAGTACTCGACCTCCTCGCCGTCGATCGAGCAGACCCGCTTGTACTTGATCCGGCCCCCGTCGGTGGCGTGCACCTGGTTGAACCGGATGTCGTGGTCCTCGGTGGCGGTGTACAGCTTCACGCCGATGCTCACCAGGCCGAAGGACACCGCGCCGCGCCAGATCGACCGCATGCCGCTCTCCTCCGCAAGGCCCGTCCCAGACCGCGGGCGGGGAAGGCCGGAGCGGTCAAGATCGCAGGATAGGTCCGTTCCCCCGGCCGCGGCAGGTCGAACCCCCCGCGTCTCGCCCGTACGGGTGGGCTACTGCACCCCCTCGTCGTCCCCGGGCTCGAGGGCACCGTTCTGGATGGCGTCATAGGCGAACTGCAGGACGTCGGAGCCGGCGACGGCGGTCATCGTCAGCGCGGCCAGCCGGGTGGCGTTCGGGGCGGCCACGTAGGCGAACACGAACGCCGTGCCCACCCACTGGGCCAGGCAGAACGGGCAGGTGAGCAGCTCCCCGACGGCGTGCTTGACCCCGCCGTGCTCGCGCACCTCCTCGGCCACCTCCGCGTGCCCCGACGGCCCCTGGAACGCGGTGAACGGCGCGCGCAGGGGGCTGGTCACCGGGTCCTTGGCGATGCGGCGGGCCAGCCGGAAGGTGCCGACCGTCAGCAGCACGGCGTCCCCCAGCGGTATGCGACGGGGCAGCGGCCGCCCCGAGGCCCGGACGACGGCCGCGCCGGCGGCCACCACGGCGCTGTACACCCCCATCGCCCCGAGGTCCCCGCCCAGCGGGCGCGGCTCTCCCTGTGAGTACTCGCGCTTCTGGATGCGGGCCCAGCGGCGGACCGGGGCCCCGATCCGCTGCACCTCGTCTGCGATCGCCATGGGCGCCCGCTACCCCACGCCTGCCGGACCCATGCCGGAACGGGACCGGCCGCGGGAGGACGAGGGTCACGCATGGCCGGGCACGCGGCGGGTAGGCCGGACCCCAGACGGCGGCCGGCTCCCCGGCCGCATCCGGCGAGCGCGGGCCACCCCGCGCAGAGGAGGCACCGCATGACGCAGCCCGAGGGCCAGACCGCCCGCGACGTGTTCCCCGAGGACGAGGGCATCCCCGAGGTCTCCCAGGACGACTCCCCCACCCAGGAGCGCGCCGAGGACCCGCAGTTCGCGCCGGTCCCGGGCGACGAGCCCGGCGCCAGCGTCGACTTCGGCACCACGTCGTTCGAGCAGGCGGAGGGCGAGTCGCTCACCGGCCGGCTGGAGCGGGAGGTGCCCGACGTCCAGCCCGGCGTCCGCGCCGCCGAGGACCCCCAGCGGGCCTCCCTGCAGCTCGAGCAGGACACCTCGACCACGCCGGACTCCGACTCCGGCACCAACCGCACCGCCGACGACGTCGAGGCGACCGCGGACCTGCCGGTCGGCGGCGAGGGCCCGGAGGAGGCCGCCGTCCACGTCGTCGACTGACGACCGGCGCCGGCTGGGCCCGGCCCCGGGCTCAGCCGGCGGTCTCCAGCGCCATCCGCTCGGCGAAGGACTCCGCCGTGTCGAACGTCAGGCGGTGGACCCGGTCGAAGGTGTGCTCGCTCTTGCGGACGACGGTCCGGCCGTGCAGCCACACCGCGTCGTCGACCAGGTACCCCTCGCCGCGGCGGTAGAGGATGCAGGTGGCCGCGGCGTTGCTCGCGGCGATCAGGCCCGAGTCGTCCGGGTGGTCGTGGTACCCGAAGACCTCCTCGTAGGCCTCCATGTCCCACGGCAGCTCGCGGCGGATGAGGGTGAGCATCCGCGCGGCCCGCTCCTCGCCGAACGCGGCGGCGGCCAGCGTCCCGAACTCGGCCACCGACATCAGCAGCGAGGCACCCTGCCGGTCCGGGGCCGGCTCGTTGAAGACGTTGAGCAGGTAGCGGCCGGGGAAGATGTCGGCGTGCAGCGGGAAGGACCCGTCCTCGCTGCCCGACCCCATGCCGATCGGCGCCTTCATGCTCGTCGTGTGGTGCTCCGACGCCTCGGCGATGGCGCCCTTGAGCGCGGCGAGGAAGGCGTTGAGGTGGCCGCCGAGCGGCTGGGTCATCCGGGTCAGGTGCGCGAAGCCGCCGGCCGGCACCACCGGCACCCGCCACATCGACTCCCCCATGGCCCGGATCCCGGCGCGGACGTCGGCGGGCAGCGCCTCCAGGTGGATCGACTCGTCCGGCGGGGCCCCGTAGGACTCGTTGCGGTACCACTCGAGCGCGACCCGGTGCGGCGTCGGCGGCTCCGCGGCGGCGAAGGCCTCCAGCACCGGCAGCCACGCCGGGTGCCAGGTCAGCCGCGGCCGGCCGAGCCGGGTACCCACCCGGGTGAGCACCGGGGTGGCGACGTCCGGCACGGTCGGCGCCGCCGCGGACGCGACCGGGCGGGCGAGGGCAGGCGCGGACGTGGTGCTGCTCATGGACGCTCCGGGGAGGGACGGGCACCCCACGCCGGGGCGACGCGGGCGGGTCCGGACGCTAACCGGGCGGCGTGCCGGCAGCAGGCGCCACGCCAGTCGGGCCACGCACTTCTCACCTGCGGCTGCGTGCCGGGGGCGCGTTTGGCGCGTCCCGGGGCGGTTGTCTACCTTGGTACGGCGGTTGAGCAGGCAGCCGCGGCCACGCCGGCGTCGCACCGGCGGGGGACACGTTCGACGACGAGCGCGTCCGGGGGCCATGACACCGGGGGGCCGCACAGCGGTAGATTGACCTGGCGGTCGTGCCGTCGGGCACTGCCGTTGAGAGGAGCTCAGCCCGTGACCACATCCGACCTGCCTGCCGAGGGGCAGCCCGACGTGTCCACCGAAGGCACCGAGGCGCCCTTCGACGACGTGATCACGCTCTCCACCTCCACCGGGGACGACGGCGCGGTCACGGTGACGGTCGTCGGCGAAGTGGACACGTTCACCGCCCCGGTCCTCCGCTCGTCGCTGGACACCCAGCTCGAGCAGCAGCCGTCGAGCCTGGTCATCGACCTGTCCGGCGTGCAGTTCCTCGGGTCCGCCGGGCTCGCCGTCCTCGTCGAGACCCAGAAGTCGGCCCGCTCCCGCGAGGTCGACCTGCGCCTGGTCGCCACCACCCGCGCGGTCACCCGGCCGCTGGAGGTCACCGGCCTGATCGACCTGTTCACCATCGTGGACAGCAGCGCTCGCTGACGACGGGCCCCTGCAGGGGCCACACGACGAAGGCCCCGCCACCGGCGGGGCCTTCGTCGTCCCCGGCTCAGCCGGTGAGCATCTGGCAGACGGCCTGCTCGAGCACCTTCTGCGCCGTCCGGTCGTCGGGGGCCGAGGCCGCCTCCCCCAGCGCGGGCGCGATGGTCTCACCGCTCTCGAAGCGGTCGACGACCCGCGGGTCCACGTAGCTGGCCTTGCACACCGCCGGGGTGTTGCCGAGCGTCTCCGACACCCGCTCGTAGGCCTGCTTGACCACCCGCTTGCGGGCGGTCTTCGTCGCCGGCGCCGGGCTCTCGGCCAGGGTCGCGGCCATCAGCACGGTCGCGTTCCAGGTGCGGAAGTCCTTGGCGGTGATCTCCGCGTCGCTGACCTCCTTGAGGTAGGCGTTGACCTCGGTGCTGGTCACGTCGTGCCACACCCGACCGGACCCGGTGGGGTCGTCCACCCAGTAGCCGAGCAGCTCGTCCCCGGTGTCGTCGGGCCGCTTGAGCAGCTCTCGGACGACGTCGGCGGTCGGCCGGTCGGTGAGCTCCAGCTCCCGCTCGATGCCGCCCTTGGCCGTGTAGGAGAAGAACACCCGTTCGCCCCGCACACGCACGTGCTCCCGGCGCAGCGTGGCCAGCCCGTAGGTGCCGTTGTCCTCGGCGTACTGCTCGCTGCCGACCCTGAAGGCCCCGAGGTCCAGCAGCCGGACGGCGGCGGCGAGCACCCGCTCCCGGGTGAGCCCGCTGCCGGTGACCGCCCCCACCACCGCCTCGCGGACGTCGGGCAACTGGTGGGCGATCTCGAGCACCCGCTCGTGCTTCTCGGCGTCGCGCCGGGCCCGCCACTGGTCGTGGTAGCGGTACTGGCGGCGGCCCGCGGCGTCCACCCCGGTGGCCTGGATGTGCCCGTTGGGCCAGGGGCAGATCCACACGTCCTGCCAGGCCGGCGGGATGGCGAGGGCGCGCACGCGGTCCAGGCGCTCGCCCCTGATCAGGGAGCCGTCGGTGTCGTAGTAGGCGAAACCGCGGCCGGCGCGCCGGCGTCGCCACCCGGGGCCGTGCACGTCGCTGCGGCGGAGTCTCACGCCGGGAGGATGCGCACCGGCGGCGTTCCCCAAACCGGAGCGCCGCCGCCGTCACCCGTCAGCGCAGCTCGACCAACCCGGCCAGGCCGCTGATCTCCAGGATGTGCCGGGTCACGCCGCCGTCGGGGGCGTGCACCACCAGCCGCCAACCCTCGTCCCCGGCGATCCGGGCCATGGCGAGCACGACGCGCACCGCGGCACTGCTGAACAGGGTGACCGCGGTGAGGTCGAGCTCGACGCGGCCGGTGCCGCCGTGGCTGGCCTCCAGGAGGCGGATGCGCATCTGCTCGGCGCCGACGAGGTCCACCGCGCCCGAGGCCCGCACCACCGGCCGGTCGGCCGTGCGGTCCACGACGACCTCGGCGGTGCTGGTGCTGGCGTGCCGCTCCTCGATCTCGTCCGGGCTCCGGCGCAGCCGCATGCTGAGCGTGACGGTGGTGCCGTGCTCGCCCTGCAGCACCACGCCGTCGACCAGCTGCCGCATGATCAGCAGCCCCCGGCCGCGGTCGCCGGGGTCGCGGTCCGGCGGCCGCCAGCGGCCCTCGTCGCGGACGGTGACGGTCAGCAGGCCGTCGACGTCCACCGCGGCGGTCACGTACACCCGGCCCGGCTCGGTGCCGCGGTAGGCGTGCTCGACGGCGTTGGCGCAGGCCTCCCCCACCGCGACCATGACGCCGACCCGGTCCTGCTCGCCCATGCCCAGCGCCGTCAGCCAGCCGCCCAGCCGCCGGCGGACCGCGGGCAGGGACGACGGGACGGCGGGCAGGTCGAGGCCGACGGGCTCCGTCGTCTCCGCGCGCCGGTGGGCGACGAGGACGGCGATGTCGTCGGGCCGCTCCCCCGATCTCAGCAACCGCTCGACGACGTCGGCGGCCAGCCCGGCCGCCCCCTCCTCGTCGAGGCCGCCGGACCCGGTCAGCGCGTCGCGGGCGACCTGGGCCAGCCGGTCCAGGCCCTGGGCCGGCGGCGGCCCGGAGGCGGCCACGGCGCCGTCGGAGTAGAGGACGAGCGTGGCCCCCGGCGGCAGCTCGGCGGTCTCCACCACGGTGGGCGCGCCGGGGAGGCTGCCGAGCGGCGGGCGGGCGGTCAGGGGCAGGAACGCGGTCGTCCCGTCGGCCCGCACGACCAGCGGCGCGGGGTGCCCGGCCGCGGCGTAGGCGATCCGGCCGGTCGCCGCCTCCAGGACCGCGTAGAAGACCGAGGCGCCCTCGACGTCGTCCATCTGGGCGGCAAACGCGTCGAGGGCGGCGACCACCGCCGCCGGCGACGGGTCCCGCAGCGCCACCGACCGCATGGCCCCGCGCAGGCGGCTCATCGCCCCGGCAGCCGGGACGCCGTGGCCGACGGCGTCACCGATGACCAGCGCCACCCGGCCGCGCCCGAGCGGGACGGCGTCGTACCAGTCCCCGCCGGCGGCGCGCACCGAGCTGGCCCGGTGGTAGCTCCCCGACAGCCGCAGATCGGGCAGGAGCGGCAGCGCGGGCGGCAACAGCGAGTGCTGCGCCAGCTCCACCACGTCGGCCTCCGAGGCCGGGCGCTCGACCGGCGGCACGGGGGCCGGGGTCGGCTCCAGGACCAGCAGCACGCCGGGCTCACCGGCGACCGTCAGCGGCTGGAGCACGACGCTCGTCGCCTGCCCGTCCGACCCTCGGGCGCCGTGGAGCGTCTCCGGGCGGCCGGTCCGCGCCACGGCGTCGGCCAGGTCGGCGACGGGCTGTCCGGCGACGGACGGGAGGTCGGCCCGGGTCGCCCCCAGCTGCCGCGCCCGGGCGTTGGCCCAGACCGGTTCCAGGGCCGGCCCGGCGAGGCAGTAGATCGCCGCCGGCGCCTCCTCCATCGCCGCGACCAGCACGGCTCCGCCCGCGTCCTCGACGGGACGGGACCCCGGTGGCGGGCTGTGCTGGCTGGCGTTCATCTGCGGCCAGGAAACAACAGGGCCAGGGGGGCGGCAACCGCGATCCCCCAGGTCGGTCCACGGGTTTGACGGCCCCCGGTGGCCGGGTATGGCCCTCCTTCGGGCGCCGTGGCCCTCCGCGACGCGCCGGTGTCGGCGGCCGGTCAGGCAGGATGGGTGCAGAGCCGCACGCGCGGGGTCTCCCGGCGGCGAGTGCGGAACGCAGAGGATGAGGAGCGGACGACGGATGGTGGACTCGAGGGGTGCCCTCGCGCACGACGGGCGGCGCGCCGAGCGACTGGAACTGCGGGTGCCCACCACCCCGACCCAGCTGCCCGCGGTTCGGGCGATGGCCGGTGACCTGGCGATGCGGATGGACTACGACCTCGACGCGGTCGAGGACCTCCGCCTGGCGGTGGACGAGGCGTGCGCGACGCTGGCCTCGGTGGTGTCGGGAGACCGGCGCCTGACCGTCGTGTTCGAGACGACGCGGGCCGGCCTGCACATCGACGCCTGGGTGCCCACGACCGAGGGCACCGACGTCCCCCGCGACGGCTTCGGCTGGGCGGTGCTGCACACCCTGGTCGACAACGTGGAGGCCGGGCCGGCCACGCAGGCGACCGTGCCGGCCGGAGACGGCTCCGGCGCGGCGGTCGCGGTCATCTCGATGGACAAGTTCCTGCCGGGCCAGCGCCCGGACCAGAAGCTCGGTGGCGCGGGCCAGAACGTCTCGGTCTCCCGGTGAGCCGGGGGGCAACCGCGAGGTCCCAGCCGGTCGAGGAGGACACCCTGCGCGACGACGACCGCCCGACCGCACCCGGCGAGGGAGAGGCCGCGTCCGCGGAGCAGCCGGTCGTGGTGCCCGACCCCCGCACCGAGACGGTGCCGGCAGACAGCGTGACGGACCCGGAGGCGGACGCCGAGCCGGAGGCAGACGCCGCGCCGGAGGCCGCGGCCGAGCCCGACGCCGCCCCGGTGTCGGACAACCGCCGCCGCGCCGAGCGCACCGCCCCCCTGTTCGCGGAGCTGGCGACGCTGGAGAAGGGCGACCCCCGGCGGGAGCGGCTGCGGGAGATCCTCGTCGAGGAGCACCTGCCGCTCGTCCGGCACTTCGCCCGCCGGTTCAGCAACCGCGGGGAGCCGTTCGACGACCTGCTGCAGGTCGGCACGCTCGGCCTCATCGCGGCGATCGACCGGTTCGACCCGACCCGCGGCGTGGAGTTCCTCTCCTTCGCGGTGCCGACGATCACCGGGGAGATCAAGCGCCACTTCCGCGACCAGGGCTGGTCGGTGCGGGTGCCGCGCCGGCTGCAGGAGCTGCACCTGTCGCTCAACGCGGCGGTCGGTGAGCTGGCCCAGAAGAACGGCCGCGCCCCGACCCCGTCGGAGCTGGCCGAGCACCTGGGCATCCCGCGCGCGGAGGTCCTGGAGGGGCTCGCCGTCGCCAACGCCTACCGCAGCAGCTCCCTGGACGAGCGGCTCTCCGGCGAGGACGACTCCCCCACCCTGGCGGCCACCCTCGGCGAGGAGGACGCCGCCCTCGAGGGCGTGGAGTACCGCGAGTCGCTGCAGCCACTGCTGGCCACGATCCCGGCCCGCGAGCGCCGCATCCTGATCCTGCGGTTCTTCGGCAACATGACCCAGTCCCAGATCGCCGCGGACATCGGCATCTCGCAGATGCACGTCTCGCGGCTGCTCAGCCAGACCCTGGCCAAGCTCCGCGAGGGCCTGCTCAAGGACTGAGTCACTGTCGACCTACCGGTCGGCACCGCTCGCGAGCTCGCAGCGGGCCCTGCAGGGCCGCGGGCTGCGGCACGGGCACGCGGTGCCCGTGCCGCAGCGCCATCAGGCCCGGGGCTCGCCGGCCTCGGGGTGCTCGAACTGCGCGCGCACCGTGGGGTCCGCAGCCGGGCCGCTGTCACGCACGTCCTCGGTCACCTGGGACAGCGGCGGCGGGGTCGGCACCGCCGGTTCGGTGTCGGTGATGCTCGACAGCTCGATCCTGGCCTCGGGCTGGTCGGCCGCCGGCGGGAGCTGCGACTCGAACCAGCTGCTGGTGTCCAGCCCGCCGTCCCGTGGTCCGGACCCGGCGCCGTTGGCCGACGCGCCGACGTCCATCCACGACGACCCGCCCTGGGCGCCGCCCAGGTTGGCCAGCCCCTCCAGCGCCTTGCTGAACTCGCTGGGGACGATCCACATCTTGTTGGCGTCGCCCTGCGCGATCTGCGGCAGCGTCTGCAGGTACTGGTAGGCCAGCAGCCCCTGGTCGGGCTTGCCGTCGTGGATGGCCTGGAAGACCGTCTCGATGGACTTCGCCTGGCCCTGGGCCTGAAGGAACAGCGCGGCCCGTTCACCCTCGGCGCGCAGGATCCGGCTCTGCCGCTCGGCCTCCGCCTCGAGGATCGCCGCCTGCTTCTTGCCCTCCGCCGAGAGGATGGCGGCGGCCTTCTGGCCCTCGGCCGTGGTGATCGCCGACTGCCGGGCGCCCTCGGCCTGCAGGATGATGGCCCGCTTGTCGCGGTCGGCGCGCATCTGCTTCTCCATCGAGTCCTGGATGGAGGGCGGCGGGTCGATCGCCTTGATCTCCACGCGGGCCACGCGCAGCCCCCACGGCCCGGTGGTGCCGTCGAGCACCGAGCGCAGCTGGCTGTTGATGCCGTCGCGGCCGGTGAGCGCGCCCTCGAGGTTGAGCCCGCCGACGACGTTGCGCAGCGTCGTGGTGGTCAGCTGCTCCATGCCGGTGATGTAGTTCGCGATGCCGTACACGGCCAGCCGCGGGTCGGTCACCTGGAAGTAGACGACGGTGTCGATGCCCACCTGCAGGTTGTCGGCGGTGATCACCGGCTGCGGCGGGAACGAGACGACCTGCTCGCGGAGGTCGATGGTGGCGCGGACGCGGTCGATGAACGGCACGAGGATCGACAGGCCCGGCGACAGCGTGCGGCTGTAGCGGCCGAGCCGCTCGACGACCTTGGCCTGCGCCTGCGGCACGATCGTCACGCTCTTGGCGATGACGACGATGACCAGCAGCGCGATGACCAGGACGGCGATGAGGGCGGGCGTCACGGGGAGCTCCCTTCGTCAGGGGTGGGACAGGTCTGAGGGATGCGGGTCACTCCAGTTCGAGGGCGTCCCCCACGACGGCGGTGGCCCCGTCCACCTGCAGGATCCGGACCGTGGTGCCGACGGCGTAGCGCTCGCCGCCGAACTGGCTGCGCGCGGTCCACTCGTCGGCGCCCAGGCGGATGCGCCCGCCGTGCCCGTCGACGGCCTCGGTGACCTTCGCCGTCCGGCCGATGAGGGTGGCGACGCCGTCGAGCTGCTCGGGCGTGCGGTCGACCAGGTGCCGCTTCGCGAGCGGGCGCACGAGGACCAGCAGCAGCGCCGAGACGACGATGAACCCGACCAGTTGCAGCGCGACCGGCCCGCCGAGCAGCGCGACGGTCATGCCGCCCAGCGCACCCCCGGCGAACATGAGCAGGACCAGGTCGAGACTGGCCATCTCACCCGCGGCGAACAGGCCCGATGCGATGAGCCACAACAGCCAGGCGTCCACACCGTCACTCTGGCAGACCGGAACCGGAGAGTGATCGATCTCAACACCATCGTCACCTTCCCGGGCCCTCGACATAACCTCGCTGGGTGCACGACTTCCCCGCCGGCCGGTTCGCGGTCTGGGCGACCGCCTGGCTCACCGGCCGTTCCTCCTACGACGAGGCGCTGGACGCGCTCCTCGGCGAGACCGCGCACCGGGTGACCGGGATGCCCGGCACCGAGGAGGCGGTCCCCCTCGGCTGGGCGCTGACCGCGCTGCGCGGCCTCGGCGAGCGCCGGCTGCGGCTGGTCCTCCCCGTGCCCGGCGACGTCCGCGGGCTCCCGCGCGCCCCGGGCCTGTCCGAGCTGGCGCTGGAGGCGGGCCAGGCCGCCGTCGGGGAGCGCGTCGCGCTGGTCCCCGAGGCCCTCGGGGACGAGGTGGTCCAGTGGACGGCGTTCGGGCTCGACGGCGTCCCGCCGGTGCCGCCGCCGGTGGAGGGGTCGCTGCGCGCGGTGTCCGGTGCGCTGGACCTCGCGGTGGGCGACGCGGCCCGCACCCTGGTCGACCTCGACCTCGCCCGCTGGCACCCGGAGGTGCCGGCGCTGCTGGCCGGCCTGGCCCGGCCGGCCCACGTGCCGGGGATGCCGCCGGGCACCGACCCCGTGGCCCTGTCGGTGCTGGCCCGCGCGCAGCGGCTGTCCCGGGTGCTCGACCTGGCGCTCACCGACGCCCCCGGCGGGGCGGTCACCCACACCCAGGCCGCCGCGCGGGACGACGCCCTGCGCCCGCTCGCCGACGCCGTCCGCGAGGCGGTCACCGCTGCCTTCAACGCCATTCCCCGGTAGGGCGAGCACACCGCCGTCGTGAGCCGCTTGGCGGTGGACCGGTCGCGGGGGCCGGAGGCTCCCCGACCGGGACACGGGTGGAGCTCAGCTCACGCGGGGGACGGCTCCTGGCCGCGGTGGAGGCCGGTAGGCCGACGTTGGACATGGCAACAGCGCGCCGGGCAGTCGGTGCCCAGGCGCGGCGGGCCGCCGGCGCGGCGCTCCTCCACCAGCTCGCGCACCGTGGCGACGAACGCCGGGTGCGTGCCGGCCGTGCCCGCGCGGGCGAAGGCCAGCCCCAGCTCCGCGGCGGTCTCCCGCGCCTCGTTGTCGAGGTCCCAGACGACCTCGAGGTGGTCGCTGACGAAGCCGACCGGGAAGAGCACGACCGCGGTCTCCCCTGCCTCGGCCAGCGCGCGGAGGTGGTCGTTGACGTCGGGCTCCAGCCACGGCACCGACGGCGGGCCACTGCGGCTCTGCCACACCAGGTCGAACGACCGGCCCGGCGCGACGGCGTCCACCACCTGCCGGGCGGCGGCCGTGAGCTCGGCCTCGTAGGCGTGGCCGTCGGGCCCGGCGACGGCGGCCATCGCGTCCGGGATGCTGTGCGCGGTCGCCACCAGCCGGGCGCCGTCCTGGACGTCCTCGGGCAACGACGCCAGCGCGGCGGCCAGGGCGTCGGCGTTGGCCCGCACGAAGCCGGGCGCGTCGAAGTAGTGCGGCAGCTTCTCCGCCGTCGGCGCCCCGGGGCCGAACGCCGCGCGGGCCCGGGCGACGTCCTCGTGGTACTGCCGGCACCCCGACGCCGAGGCGTAGGCGGACGTGGCGAAGACGTAGACGTGCTCGACGCCGTCCTCGGCCATCTGCCGCCAGGTGTCCTCGACGTAGGGCGCCCAGTTCCGGTTGCCCCAGTAGACCGGCAGGTCGGCCCCGGCGGCGGCCAGCTCGGCCTCGACGGCGGCGATCAGCGCCTTGTTCTGGTCGTTGATGGGGCTGACGCCGCCGAAGTGGTGGTAGTGCTCGGCGACCGCCTCGAGCCGCTCGCGCGGGATGCCGCGGCCGCGGGTGACGTTCTCGAGGAACGGCATCACGTCCGCGGGCCCCTCGGGGCCGCCGAAGGAGAGCACCAGCAGCGCCTCCCGCCGTCCCGCCGGGGCCGGACGGTCCGACGGGGCGGCACCGCCGTTGTTGCGGACGGCGAGCGAGGGGTCCTCGTCGGGGCGCTGGCCGGGGTGGATGTCGACGTCGGCGCGGGGCACGGGGATCTTCCTGTCTCGGGCGCGGATCGGGTGCGGCTCACACGCCGACGGCGTGGAAGCCCCCGTCCACGTGCACGATCTCGCCGGTGGTGGCGGGGAACCAGTCCGACAGCAGGGCGACGACGGCCTTGCCGGCGGGCTCGGTGTCGGTGACCGACCAGCCCAGCGGCGCGCGCGCCTCCCAGGCCTCCTCGAACTGGGCGCTGCCGGGGATCGACTTCATGGCCATGCTGCGCAGCGGGCCGGCCGCGACCAGGTTGACCCGGACCCCCTCCGGGCCCAGCTCGCGGGCCAGGTACCGGGACGTGGACTCCAGCGCCGCCTTGGCCGCGCCCATCCAGCCGTAGACCGGCCAGGCGACGGTGGCGTCGAAGGTGAGCCCCACGACGGAGGCCCGCTCCGCGAACAGCGGGCGGCAGGCCTGGGTGAGGGAGGCCATCGACCAGGTCGACACCTGGAACGCCGTCGCCGCGTGCTCCCACGCGACCTCGGGGAAGCCCTCGCCCATCGCCTCCTGCGGGGCGAAGCCGATCGAGTGGACGACGCCGTCGAGGCTGTCCCCCACGTGCTCGCGCAGCCGGCCGGCGAGGCTGTCGAGGTGCTCGGTGTTCGTGACGTCGAGCTCGACGACCGGCGCCTCCTGCGGCAGCCGCTTGGCGATCCGCTGGCACAGCGACAGGGCGCGGCCGAAGTTGGACAGGACGACGGTGGCGCCCTGCTCCTGCGCCAGGCGGGCCGTCGCGAAGGCGATCGACGCCTCGGTGAGGACCCCGGTGACCAGGATCTTCTTGCCCTCGAGGATGCCCATCAGTGCCCCATTCCCAGTCCGCCGTCGACCGGGACGACCGCCCCGGTGATGTAGCCACCCGCGTCGCCGGCCAGGAAGCGCACGACGCCGGCGATCTCCTCCGCCGAGGCGTACCGGCCCAGCGGCACCTGCCCCAGGATCTCCTGCTGGCGCTTCTCGGGCAGCTGCGCGGTCATGTCGGTCTCGACGAAGCCCGGCGCCACCACGTTGGCGGTGATGCCGCGGCTGCCCAGCTCCCGGGCGATCGAGCGGGCCAGCCCGACCAGGCCGGCCTTGCTCGCCGCGTAGTTGGTCTGCCCGGCCGAGCCGAGCAGGCCCACGACCGAGGAGATGAAGACCATCCGCCCCGCGCGTGCCCGGACCATCTTGGCCGCGGCCCGCTTGGACACCCGGTAGGCGGCGGTGAGGTTGGCGTCGAGGACGTCGGTGAAGTCCGCCTCCTTCATCCGCATGAGCAGCCCGTCGCGGGTGATGCCGGCGTTGCTGACCAGCACCTCCACCGGCCCCTGGTGCTCCTCGACCTCGGTGAACGCGCGGTCGACGTCCTCGGTGCTGGTGACGTCGCACCGCACGCCGAACAGCCCGTCGGGGACGCCGCTGCCGCGGTGGGTGACCGCCACCGAGTCGCCCTGCTCGGCGAAGGAACGGGCGATGGCCAGCCCGATCCCCCGGTTCCCACCGGTCACGAGCACCGATCTGCCCACTGCGTCACTCCCCTGCACCGACGGCACCGTCGGGCACCGAACCTAGTCGGTGGGCGCAGGTCACACCTCCGCGAGGAGGGGACGGCGCCGGCGACACGTCATCCGGGCCGCGACCCGGCACCACCTCCCGCGATGCCGGCGGTGCATGAGCCGATGCAGAAAGGGGCTTGGACGTGCATCAGCGGGGCTGCCTAGCGTCGGCGCGTCGGTGATGTGGCCCCCGCCACGACGAGCCCTGGAAGTCGAGGTGCCGGTGACGGTCTCCAGCCCCGAGCGCGACGTCGCGCTCAGCAGCGCGATCGGCAAGTTCTTCCGCCGCGTCGTCCCCCTGTTCATCGTGATGCTGGTCTGCAACCAGCTCAACCGGTCCAACATCGGGTACGCCGAGGTGCACCTGGAGGCCGACGTCGGCATCGGCGCCGCGGCGTACGGGTTCGGCGCCGGGGTCTTCTTCATCGCGTACGCGATCTTCGAGCTGCCCAGCAACGTGCTCATGGAGCGGTACGGCGCCCGCGTCTGGCTGACCCGCATCATGGTCACCTGGGGCCTGGTCTCCGCGGCGATGGCCTTCGTCAACGGCCCCACGATGTTCTACGTCCTGCGCTTCCTGCTCGGCGCCGCCGAGGCCGGCTTCTTCCCGGCGGTCATCTTCTACCTGACCCGCTGGCTGCCCGACAGCCACCGCGGCCGCGCGACCGCCCTGTTCATCGCCGGCTCCTCGATCGCCGCGGCGGTGTCCGGGCCGCTGTCCGGACCGCTGCTGTCGCTCGACGGCCTGCTGGGCCACCACGGGTGGCAGTGGCTGTTCCTCCTGGAGGGCCTCCTCTCCGTGGTGGTCGGCCTGGTCGCGTTCGCCATGCTCGACTCGCGCATCGCCGACGCCCGCTGGCTCACCCCCGCGGAGAAGGGCGCCCTCGCCGGGCGCATCGAGGCCGAGGACGCCGAGAAGGCCGCCGGTCACCGCACCAACGGCCGCTCCCGCTGGCGGATGCTGGTCGACCGCAAGGTCCTCCTGTTCTGCTGGGTGTACTTCGCCATCCAGCTGTCGATCTACGCCAACACCTTCTGGCTGCCGTCGATCGTCCGGCGCATCGACGGCACGGACGACGTCACCGTCGGCCTGCTGTCCTCGCTGCCCTGGATCTGCGCGGTGGTCGCCATGTACGTGACCGGCCGGGCCGGCGACCGCAGCGGCAACCGCAAGCCGCTCCTGGTCGGGGCGCTGCTCACCGCGGCGGTCGGCACCTATCTGGCCGCCGTCGTCACCCCGGTGCTGGCCCTGCTCTTCCTGTGCATCGCCGCCATGGGGTTCAAGAGCGCCAGCCCGCTGTTCTGGTCGTTCCCGCAGGGCTCGCTCAACCCGGTGGTCCTCGCCCCCGCCGTGGCGCTGGTCAACTCCCTGGGCAACCTCGGCGGCTTCGTCGCCCCGTTCGGCTTCGGCCTCGTCGAGGAGGCCACCGGCGAGGTGACCCTGGGCCTCTACGCCCTCGCCGCCGCCTCGCTGCTGGCCGCCGTCACGGTGCTCGCCACCTTCCGCGGCCGCCGCGCCGCGGCGGAGACCGAGCAGGTGCCGGCCGACGACCGGGAGCCGGTCGAGGCCCGCACCGCGTAGGACACGGCGCACGAGGAGCCGGCTCCCCTCGGGGGCCGGCTCCTCGTCGTCCGGGCCGGGCTCACCCCAGCAGCAGCGCGACCCCCACGAGGACCGGCACCGACAGCACGGTGGTCAGCAGGATGACGTCGCGGGCGACGACGGTGGACCGGCCGGAGGCCGCCGCGTAGACGAAGACGTTCTGCGCCGTCGGCAGCGCCGAGGTGACCGTGACGGCGAGCAACTCGCCCCCGTCGAGCCCGGCGACCCACCGGCCCAGCGCGTAGGCCAGCAGCGGCTGCCCCAGCGTCTTGAGCGCCACCGCGAGCCACACCCGGCCCGCCTCGCCGCCCGATCCCGGACGCGGCGCCCCGTGCAGGCTCATCCCGTACGCCAGCAGTGCGGCCGGCACGGCGACGGCGGCGGTGAGCTCCACCGGGCGCAGCACCACCGCAGGCAGGTCCAGCCCGGTGGCGGCGACGAGGAGACCGAGGGCGCAGCCGACCACCACCGGCGTCCGGACCGGCGCGGTCAGCACCCGCCGGCGCGAGGTGCCGGCCGGGTGCCGGCCGGCGAGGACGGCGAGGCCGACCGGCGCCATGACGAGCACCTGGAACAGCAGCACCGGGGCGACGTAGGAGGCGTCGCCGAGGACGTACACCGCGACGGGGACGCCGAGGTTGCCCGCGTTGACGTAGGAGGAGGCCAGCGCGCCCGTCGTGAGGTCCGCCGCCGACACGCGCCGCCGCCACCGCGCGAGGACGACGAACAGGAGGGCGCAGCCGACCGCGCTGCCGGCCGTGGCGACCAGGTGTGCGGACACCAGGACGGAGGGGTCGGCCTCGGCCAGGGTCAGGAACAGCAGCGCAGGCGTCGCGACGTAGAACGCCAGGCGGGACAGCACCTCCGAGGCGCCGGCGCCGAGGGTGCCGGCCCGGCCGACCAGCCACCCGACGGCGATGACGGCGGCCAGTGCGGCGAAGCCGCCGAGGACGGCGTTCACCGGCTCACGGCAGCGCGGCCCGCACCGCCCGGACGAACTGCTCGACCGCGGCAGCGGGCGCCTGCGGCAGGAAGAGGCTCGGCTCGGTCAGCTCCAGCTCGAGCACCACCGGCCGGCCGGCGGCGTCGGTCACGAGGTCGATCCGCGCGTACAGCGGCCCGGCCGCTCCGGGCACCAGCGCGGGGACGGCGTCGAACACCGCCTGGGCCACCTCCCGCTGGGCCGCGGTCGGCTCCACCGGTCGCAGGTCCCCGCGGCTGTCCCGGTCCTGGCGGACCCCCTCGCCGGGCGCCAGCAGCGCGCCCTTGCGGACGGCGTGGGAGAACCGGCCGCCCAGGAACAGCATCGCGGTCTCTCCCGCCTGGTCGACGCTGGGCAGGTAGGGCTGCAGCATCGCCGTCCGCCCGGCCGTGCGGAGCGCGGCGGCGTGCGCGAGGGCGGCGTCCGGATCGGCCCAGCGGGCGGTGTCCCGCGAGCCGGCGGAGATCGACGGCTTCACCACCCACTCCGCGGCGTCGGGCAGGTCGGCGGCCCCGGCCGGGTCCCACACGGTCGGCACGACGGGCAGACCCGCGGCGACGAGGTCGCGCAGGTGCGTCTTGTCGGTGTTCCACCGCAGCACCGCGGGGTCGTTGCGCAGCCGGGGCACCGACGACGCCCAGGCCAGGAACTCCTCCCGCCGCCAGGCGTAGTCCCAGCAGGAGCGGACGACGGCCAGGTCGACGGAGGACCAGTCGACCGCCGGGTCGTCCCACCGCACCAGGTCGACGGCGACCCCGGCCGCCCGCAGGGCCGGGGTCGCGATCGGCAGGTCGGGGTCGACCCGCAGGCCGCGCTCGGAGCTGACCAGCGCGACCCGCGGGTGCCTCACCGGGGCAGCTCCAGGACGCCGTCGACCCGCCGCGGGATGCCGCGGTAGCCGTCGGTGAGCTCCTCGGGCAGCAGCTCCTGGGGGGCGCCCTGCCAGGTGACCGGGCGCAAGAACCGGCGGATGGCGGTGGTGCCCACCGAGGTGTGCTGGGAGTTGGTCGAGGGCCACGGGCCGCCGTGGTGCTGGGCCCAGGACACCGCGACCCCGGTCGGGTAGGCGTCGTAGACCAGCCGGCCGGCGCGGGTGCGCAGCTGCTGGGAGACCGCCAGCGGCAGGTCGGTCTCACCCTCGCCGCGCAGCACGGTGGCGGTGAGCGAGGAGGGCATGGCCTCCAGCGCGCCGAACAGCTCGGCCTCGCCGTCGTAGCGGGCCACCACCGCCACCGGCCCGAAGCACTCCTCGGTCACCTGGTGCGGCAGGTCGGCCGCCGTGGTGCCCAGCAGCCGGGGCACGGCGGTGAAGCCGGGACCCGCCGGCTCCTCGCCGCGGGCGACCTCCGCCACGCCGGGCGCGCCGGCCAGGCCGTCGGAGATCCGCCCGTAGGAGGCGGCGATGCCCTCGTTGAGCAGCACCGGGGCGGCGGCTGCCCGGACCGCCTGCGCCATCGCGTCGACCAGCGCGTCGCCGTCCGGGCCGGCCGGCACGAACGCCAGCCCCGGCTTGGTGCAGAACTGGCCGCCGCCCAGGGTGAACGAGCCGACCAGCTCACCGCCGATCGCACCGCCGCGCTCGGCGGCCGCCGCCGGGGTGACCACGACGGGGTTGAGGCTGGACAGCTCGCCGTAGAACGGGATCGGGTCGGGTCGGGCGTCGATGATCCGCTGCAGCGCCTGACCGCCACCGAGCGAGCCGGTGAAGCCGACGGCGCGGATGGCCGGGTGCGCCACCAGGTCCGCGCCGGCCTGCTGGCCGTAGACGATGCCCAGCGTGCCGTCGGGGGCGCCGGCCTTGGCGGCGGCCTCGGTCAGGACGTCGAACACCAGCCGCGAGGTCGCCGGGTGCGAGCTGTGCGCCTTGACCACGACCGGGCAGCCGGCGGCCAGCGCGGAGGCGGTGTCGCCGCCGGGCACGGAGAACGCCAGCGGGAAGTTGCTCGCGCCGAACACCGCGACCGGGCCGATCGGCACCAGCATCCGGCGCAGGTCCGGCCGCGGGCCCATCGGGGTGTCACCGGCCGGGTCGATGGCGGCCTCGAGGTAGCTGCCCTCGTCCAGCACCTCGGCGAAGATCCGCAGCTGGTAGCAGGTGCGGGTCAGCTCGCCGTTCAGCCGGCCCGGGCCCAGGGCGCTCTCGCGGTCGGCGACGGTGACGACGTCGTCCCGCCGGCTCTCCAGGGCGTCGGCCAGGGCGCGCAGCAGCGCCGCGCGGCCGGCCCGGCCCAGCTCCTCCAGCGCGGGCGCCGCGGCCAGCGCCGCGGTGCAGAGGCGGTCGACCTCCGCGGGAGTGGTCTCCGGCGCGACGACCTCCACGGTCTCGCCGGTGCGGGGGTCGACGCTCACGACGTCGCTCATGCGGTTCTCCTCCAGGTGGTGCGGGGTTCAGCGGGCCGTGGTGACGTGCACTCGGTCCACGGTCCAGGCGCGGGCCTGGTCGCTGAGGGTGACGCCGAGGCCGGGCCGGTCGGAGATGTACATGCGGCCGTGCCGGGTCTCGAGACGCTCGTTGAACAGCGGGTACAGCCAGTCGAAGTGCTCCACCCACGGCTCCCGCGGGTAGGCCGCGGCCAGGTGGACGTGGATCTCCATCGCGAAGTGCGGCGCCAGCTGCAGGTTCGCGACGTCGGCCAGGGTGGCGAGCTGCAGGAACTGGGTGATGCCGCCGATCCGCGGGGCGTCGGGCTGGATGACGTCCACCGAGCCGTGCCGGATCAGCTCGGCGTGCTCGGCGACGCTGGTGAGCATCTCACCCGTGGCGATCGCGGTGTCCAGCGTGCGGGCCAGCTGGGCGTGCCCCTCGGCGTCGTGGGCGTCCAGCGGCTCCTCGATCCAGACCAGGTCGAACTCCTCCAGCCGGCGGCAGACCCGCATCGCGGTCGGCCGGTCCCACTGCTGGTTGGCGTCGACCATGAACGGGACGCCGTCGCCGAGGTGCTCGCGGACCGCGCGCACCCGGCGCAGGTCCTCGGCGGAGTCGGGCAGGCCGACCTTGATCTTGATGCCGCCGACGCCGGACTCCAGCGTCCGGGTGGCGTTGTCCACCACCTGCTCGATCGACTCGTGCAGGAAGCCGCCGGAGGTGTTGTAGCAGCGCACCGAGTCGCGGTGCGCGCCCAGCAGTTTGGCCAGCGGCAGGCCGGCCCGCTTGGCCTTGAGGTCCCACAGCGCGACGTCGATCGCCGCGATCGCCTGCGTCGAGGCGCCGCTGCGACCCACCGACGCCCCGGCCCAGACCAGCTTGGTCCACAGCCGGGCGATGTCGCTGGGGTCCTCACCGATCAGGTCGGGGGCGATCTCGCGGGCGTGCGCGAACTGCGCCGGGCCACCGGCCCGCTTGGAGTAGCTGAAGCCGACGCCCTCGTGCCCGGCCTCGGTGCGGATCTCGGCGAACAGGAACGCGACCTCGGTCATCGGCCGCTGCCGGCCGGTGAAGACCTTGGCGTCGCTGATCGGGTTGGGCAGCGGCAGGGTGACCGACGAGAGGGTCACCGACTCGATCCGGTCGAGCACCGCCGGGGCGGAGGAGAGGAACGGGGCGGGCACGGTCGTCGTCATCGCGGTCTCCACGGGGTCAGCGGACCAGGCACGGGCGCTTGGGGTCGAACTGCCAGCCCGGCACGAGGTACTGCATGGCGACCGCGTCGTCCCGGGCACCGAGGCCGTGCTCGAGGTAGAGCTCGTGGGCCGCGGCGAGCGCGTCCCGGTCCAGCTCGACGCCGAGCCCGGGTGCCGTCGGCACCCCGATGGCGCCGTCCCGGATCAGCAGCGGCTTGCGGGTCAGCGCCTGCCCGTCCTGCCAGATCCAGTGCGTGTCCAGGGCGGTGATCTGCCCCGGGGCGGCCGCGCCCACCTGCGTGAACATGGCCAGCGAGATGTCGAAGTGGTTGTTCGAGTGCGAGCCCCAGGTCAGGCCGAACTCGTGGCACAGCTGGGCGACGCGCACCGAGCCGCGCATCGTCCAGAAGTGCGGGTCGGCCAGCGGGATGTCGACGGCGTTGGACCGGACGGCGTGGGCCATCTGCCGCCAGTCGGTCGCGACCATGTTCGTCGCCGTCGGCAGGCCGGTGGCCCGGCGGAACTCCGACATCACCTCGCGGCCGGAGAAGCCGCCCTCGGCGCCGACCGGGTCCTCGGCGTAGGCCAGGACGCCGTGCAGGTCGCGGCACAGCTCGACGGCGTCGGCCAGGAGCCAGCCGCCGTTGGGGTCGAGGGTGATGCGCGCGTCGGGGAACCGCTGCGCCAGCGCCCGGACGGCGGCGACCTCCTCCTCGCCGGCCAGCACGCCGCCCTTGAGCTTGAAGTCGCTGAACCCGTACCGGGCCTGCGCCGCCTCGGCCAGCGCGACGACCGCCTCGGGGGTCAGCGCCGGCTCCCGCCGCAGCCGCTCCCAGTCGTCGGCCGGGTCGGTCTCGGCGAGGTAGGGCAGGTCGGTGGCCCGCCGGTCGCCGACGTAGAACAGGTAGCCCAGCATCGGGACGGAGTCGCGCTGCTGCCCCTCGCCGAGCAGCTCCGCCACCGGGACGCCGAGGTGCTGGCCGAGCAGGTCCAGCAGCGCCGACTCCAGCGCGGTGACCGCGTGGATCGTCGTCCGCAGGTCGAAGGTCTGCAGACCGCGGCCGCCGGCGTCCCGGTCGGCGAAGGTCGCCGAGACCGCGCGCAGCAGCCGGCCGAGGGCGGCGACGGGCTGGCCGACGAGCAGCTCGGCGGCGTCCTCGATCGTGCGGCGGATGGCCTCGCCACCGGGGACCTCCCCCACCCCGGTCCGGCCCTCGCTGTCGCTGACGATCGCGATGTTGCGGGTGAAGAAGGGGCCGTGCGCGCCGCTGAGGTTCAGCAGCATGCTGTCGTGCCCGGCGACGGGGACCACCTCGACGCGGGCGACGGTGGGCGTGCGGCTCATGCCGTCCTCCAGGGGTGCGGGGCGGGTCAGGAGACCTTGCCGACCAGCGCGGTCAGCTCGTCGAGCTCCGTCGCGGTCAGGTCGGTCAGCGGCGGACGCACGCGGCCGCCGTCGCGGCCGACGGCGGTCAGGCCGGCCTTGACGATGGAGACGGCGTACCCCTTCTGCCGGTCGCGGATGTCGGCGTAGGGGATGACGAAGTCGTTGAGCATCCCGTAGACCGCCGTGCGGTCCTGGGCGCGGACGGCGGCGTAGAACTCCAGCGCGAACGCGGGCAGGAAGTTGTAGAGCGCCGAGGAGTAGGTGCTCACGCCGAGCTGCAGCAGCGGCAGTGCGAACGTCTCGGCGGTCGGCAGGCCGCCGACGTAGATCAACCGGTCGCCGACCTTCGCGTAGGTGCGGGTCATCTGCTCGATGTCGCCGATGCCGTCCTTGAGCCCGATGAGGTTCGGGTTGCGGTCGGCGACCTCGGCGACGGTGACGTCGCGCAGGACGGCGTTGGCCCGGCTGTACACGATGACGCCGAGGTCGGTGGCCCGGCAGACGGCGCTGATGTGCTCGACCAGCCCGGCCTGGCTGGCCTCGGTGAGGTAGGGCGGGAAGAGCAGGATGCCGTCGGCCCCGGCGTCCTGCGCCGCGCGCGCCTGGGCCACCGACTCGGCCGTGCCGCCGGTGGCGGGGGCGAGCACGGGCACCCGGCCGGCGACCTCGTCCACGGCCACGCGGACGACCCGGTCGATCTCGGCGCTGGTGAGCGAGAAGCCCTCCCCGGTCCCGCCGGCGGCGAACAGGCCGGCGACGTCGAAGCCGGACTGCCACGCGAGGTGCTCGCGGTAGCGCGGCTCGTCGAACTGCAGGTCGGCGTCGAAGTGGGTCACCGGGAAGGAGAGCAGGCCGGACTTCAACCGGGTGGCGAGCTCGGCGGGCGGCAGCAGGGTCACGGGGTCGTCCTCGGGTCCGACGGGTCCGGAGTCATCCGCAGGAGGCGGGTCCGGAGGTGGTCGGCGTCACCGTAGGAAGAGTTGATGATGCCTGTCCAAGAGTTGTTGCGCATCGACCGATGCCACCAGAGCATCGTCAGGAGGCGGGGAACGCCCGCCCGAGGACGTCGAGGACCCGCCACAGGGCCGGGTTGCGGGACTGGCGCATCCAGATCAGGTGCAGCTCGACCGGCTCGGGGACCGGCGTCGCCAGGGGCACGAACGCGACCCCGTCGATGGGCAGCCGGCTGGCGGACTCGGGCACGAAGGCGACGCCCCGGCGGGCCGCCACCAGCCACAGCATCGTGAGCACCTGGCTCACGGTGTGGACGACGTTCTCGTGCGCCACCGGCACGAGCCCCACCACGAGGTCGTAGAAGTACCGCGCCTTCGTCGGGGAGTGCATGACCACCGCCTCGCCGCGGAGATCGTCGGCGGTGACCGGCCGGCCCAGCCCGATCAGCCGGTGACCGGCCGGGACGGCGACGAGCATCGCCTCGCGGAGCAGGAGGCGGGAACCGAAGGTCTCCGCGTCGAACGGCGGCCGGGCCAGGCCCAGGTCGACCTCCTCGTTGAGCAGGCCGCCGACCTGCTCGCGGGTGACCATCTCGGCGAGCTCGACGTCGACGTCCGGCAGTTCCCGGGCGACCTCGTTGAGCAGCCGGCCGAGGGTGCCGTAGGTGGAGGCGGCGGTGAAGCCGATCCGGACCAGGCCGCTGGAGCCCGACGACACCCGGCGGGCCACCTCGGGTGCGGCGTCGGCCAGGGCGAGCAGCCGGCGGGCCTCGGCGAGGAACACCTCACCGGCGGCGGTCAGCGCGACCCGGCGGTTGTCCCGCTCCAGCAGTTGGGCCCCGACGCTGCGCTCCAGCTTCTGGATCTGCCGGCTCAGCGGCGGCTGGGTCATGCTCAGCCGTTCGGCCGCCCGGCCGAAGTGCAACTCGTCCGCGACGGCGACGAAGCCCCTCAGCTGCTCCAGCGTGTAGCCCATGCTCTCAGGGTATCAATCGATGCACGAGTGAACTTGGACAGGCATGGAACGGCCTACCTACGCTCGCCGCGACCGTTTCCGGGTGACGACGCTCACAGCAGCCGTCGACCCGGGGATCCTCCCCTCGCACAGGAGCGCGACATGACCAGCACCTCCCGGAACCGCCGCGGCCTGACCGCCGGGCTCGGTCTCGTGACCGCCCTCTCGCTGGCCGCCTGCGGCGGCAACCTGGGGGGCGGGAGCAGCGAGGACGCCGCCGCGGCGTTCCCCGACGGCCCGATCACGCTGCTGGTCGGGCAGGACGCCGGCGGCAGCACCGACCTCATCGCCCGGGCCCTCGCCGACAAGGCGTCCGACGAGCTCGGCGTGCCGGTCACCGTCGAGAACCGGCCCGGTGCCAACGGCGCGGTGGCCGCCCAGGAGCTCGCCGGCGCGGAGGCCGACGGCCAGACGCTGATGACCTTCGTCGGCAGCCTCGCCTACATCACCCCGCTGGCGGTCAGCGAGGACGAGGCGGTGGACATCAACGACTACGAGGTCGTCACGGGCATCTCCCAGGACGACTACGTGCTGGTCACCAGCCCCCAGACCGGCTTCACCACCGTCGACGACATCAAGACCGCCGGCCGGCCGATCACCTTCGGGACCACCGGCGTGGGCACCGGCAGCCAGCTGTCGCAGGAGCTGCTCTTCGCCCAGGCCGGCATCGACGCCACCGCCGTCCCGTTCGACGGCGGCTCCCCCACCCTGACCGCGGTGCTCGGCGGCCAGGTCGACGTCGGCTCGGTGCAGCTGGGTGAGGCCGCCGCGCAGATCGAGGCCGGCGAGCTGGTGCCGATCGTGACCTTCGCCGAGGAGCGTCCGCAGTACCTGCCGGACACCCCGACCGCCGTGGAGGCCGGCTACGACGTGCCGGTGCAGCAGTCCCGCGCCATCGCCGCGCCGGAGGGCACGCCCGAGGAGGTCCTGACGCAGCTGGAGGAGGCCTTCCAGGCCGCCTTCGCCAGCGCGGACTACCAAGCCTTCAACGAGGAGCGGCTGCTCACGCCGAACGAGGTCGGCGGCGAGGAGCTCCAGCAGCAGTGGACCGAGAACCTCGAGAACTACCGGTCCCTGGTCGAGCAGTACTCGATCGACCTCGGCGGCGGGCAGTGACCTCGCCCCAGGGCGGTACCTCGGCGGCCCCCGGCGGTCCGGCGGCCGCCGGGGAGCCGCCCTCCCCCGGGCACCACGGCGTGGCCGAGACGGTGCACGAGCTCGAGGACGCCCTCCACGAGATCGAGGACGAGGACCGGCCGCCACCGGCCGGCCCGGTCGCCAACGTGGTCATCGCCCTGGTGGTGGTGGCGCTCGGGGCCGCGACGATCGCCGGCGCGTTCCGCTTGGACGTCGGCAGCGCGGCCACCCCGGCCGCCGGCATGTGGCCGCTGCTGATCGGCATCGTCCTCGTCGTCCTCGGGCTGGCGCTGCTCCCCCTCGCCGGCCGCACGCACGACGCCGAGCGCTTCACCCGCGCCAGCTGGCTCGTCGTGGCCGGACTGGTCTCGATGCTCGTGTTCGTGGCGCTCATCAGCGTCATCGGCTTCGAGATCCCGGCAGTGCTCCTGGTGTTCGTCTGGCTGCGCTTCCTCGGGCACGAGAGCTGGCGCCTGTCCGTCATCACGAGTCTGGCCGTCGTCGCCGGGTTCTACCTGGTCTTCGTCGCGGCCCTCTCGGTCCCGATCCCGCACCTGTTCTAGGAGGCAGCGGTGGACCTCTCCCCCGTGCTCGAGGGCTTCTCCGTCGTCCTCGAGCCGACCAACCTGCTCTACTGCCTGATCGGCGTCGTCATCGGCATGCTGATCGGCGTGCTGCCCGGCCTCGGCCCGGCGGCGACGATCGCGATCCTGCTGCCGCTGACCTTCGGCATCGAGCCGGTCACCGCGATCATCATGCTGGCGGGCATCTTCTACGGCGCCCAGTACGGCGGGACGATCACCTCGGTGCTGCTGCGGCTGCCCGGCGAGGCCTCCTCCGTGGTCACCGTCTTCGACGGCCACGCGCTGGCGCGGCAGGGCAGGGCCGGCACCGCGCTCGGCATCGCCGCGATCGGCTCGTTCGTCGGCGGGACGGTCTCCATCGTCGCGCTGTCGATCGTCGCGCCGGTGGTCGCCGGGTTCGCCCTCGACTTCGGCCCACCGGAGTACACCGCGCTCGCGCTGCTGGGCATCCTGCTCGTGTCGACCGTCAGCGGGGGCGACCGGCTCAAGGCGGTCATCGCCGCCTCGGCCGGGCTGCTCCTGGCCACCGTCGGCCGCGACGGCTTCACCGGCGCCGAGCGGTTCACCTTCGGCAGCCTCGACCTCGCCGACGGGCTGGACTTCGTGCCGATCGCGATGGGCCTGTTCGGACTCGGCGAGATCCTCTACAACCTCGAGGAGCGGCACCGCGCCGTCCAGGCCCCGGCGAAGGTCGCCAACGTGTGGCCGTCGCGCAAGGACCTGCGGCGGTCCTCCGGCGCGATCGGCCGCGGCTCGGTCCTCGGCTTCCTGCTCGGCATCCTCCCCGGCGGCGGCGCGACGCTGTCCTCGCTGGCCGCCTACGCGCTGGAGAAGCGCCGCTCCAAGACCCCGGAGCGCTTCGGCCAGGGCGCCGTCGAGGGGGTGGCGGCCCCGGAGACGGCGAACAACGCCGCCGCGACGTCGTCGTTCATCCCGCTGCTGACGCTGGGCATCCCGGCCAACGCGACCATGGCGGTCATCTTCGGCGCGCTGCTCATCCAGGGCGTGACGCCCGGCCCGCAACTGGTGAGCGAGGACCCGCAGCTCTTCTGGGGCGTGGTCAACTCCATGTACATCGGCAACATCCTGTTGCTGATCATGAGCATCCCGCTGGTCGGCGTGTTCGTCCGGATCCTGCGGGTGCGGGCCACCGTGCTGGCCCCGATCACCGTGCTCATCACGCTCGTCGGCGTCTACACGGTGCGCAACAACGTCTTCGACATCGTGCTGGTCATCGCCTTCGGCGCGATCGGCTACCTGATGAAGAAGCTGGGCTTCGACCCCGGCCCGCTGGTGCTCGCCTTCGTCCTCGGCTCGCTGCTGGAGGAGTCGCTGCGGCGGTCGCTGCTGATCTTCGAGGGGAACCCGACCGGCTTCCTCACCCGGCCGATCTCCGGGACGCTGTTCGCCGTCTTCCTGCTGGTCCTGCTCCTCCCCGTGATCCGGACCGTCCTCACGCGCCGCCGGGCCCCCGCCCGGCGTGCGGCCCACCAGTCCGACGAGAAGGAGCTCGTGTGACCGTCCTGACCGGATTCGTCCCCACCCCGGAGGGCGACGCCGCCTTCACCGCGGGGCTCGAGGAGGCCCGCCGTCGCGGCGAGGACCTCCTGGTCCTCAACACCCCGCGCAGCGGTGCCCCCGTCAGCACCGACGTCGCACCCCCGGAGCTGGTCGCGCAGCTGTCCGCCCGGGCCGCCGACGCCGGGGTCCCGCTCGAGGTGCGGCAGGCGCCGCACGCCGGCGACCTGGCCGACGAGGTGCTCCGGGTGGCCGACGAGTCCGACGCCTCGGTCATCGTCATCGGCCTGCGCCGCCGATCCCCCGTCGGGAAGCTGCTCATGGGCAGCGCCGCCCAGCGGATCCTGCTCGACGCCACCCGCCCGGTGCTGGCCGTCAAGGCGTAGCCCAGCACCTGCCGAGGACCGGACCCCGAGCGGGGTCCGGCCCTCGGTCGTGCTCCCGGCCCCGCCGGGTGGGCCAAGATGGCGGGGTGTCCTCGCCCAGCCGCCCGTCCACGCTCTACCTGGTCAAGCAGCTGGAGCAGGCGGTGCGCGCCCGGCTGGACGAGGTGCTGCGCCCGGCCGCCATCACGCCTCTGCAGTACACGGCGCTGACCGTGCTCGAGCGGCACGCGGACCTGAGCACCGCGGAGCTGGCCCGCAACTCGTTCGTCACCGACCAGAGCGCGGCGGACATGGTCGCCGTCCTCGAGGAGCGGGGCCTGCTGTCACGGGTGGCCGACCCGCGCGACCGGCGCCGGCGGGTCCTGCGGCTCACCGCGCGGGGCCAGGAGCTGCTCGACCGGTACCGGGACGAGGTGGGCCGGCTCGAGTCGAGGATGGTCGCCCCACTGAGCTCGGGACAGGCCGAGGACCTGCGCCGCTACGTCCTGCTGTGCCGGACCGCCCTGGACAGCCAGCCACCGCGCTGAGCCGACCGACCGACGGCGGGACGGGCCGGGTGCGCGCGGCAGCCGGCCCGTCCCGCGCCCGGCGACCTAGTCGTCCGCGTCCCGCCCCGGCTCCCCGAGCCCGCCGACCAGGCGCGCCGGGTCGAACGGGGTGTACCTCGCGGTCGTGCCCAGCCCGAGCGCGTCGGCAGCGGCGTTCAGCTGCTCCGGCGAGGCGGCGTCCCCCCAGCGGCCGGTGTCCAGCCGCTGCTCCAGGGCCTGCAGGGCCGCGACCTGCTCCGCCGGCTGGAACTCGCAGTGACCCGCGCCCTCGACGTAGGCCTGGCGCAGCAGCCGGGCGTCACCGGCCCGGTGCACCTGCTCGGCGTACCAGTCCTCGTGCTCGACCGGCACCAGCTCGTCGGCGACGGTGTGGATGGCCAGCTCCGGGACCTCCAGCTCGCCGGTCACCATCGACGAGCGGGTGAGGTCGTCGACGGCGGCCGGATCGGCCACGACGTCGGCCTGGCTGGTCAGCGTGTCGAGGTCGGCATCCAGGTCCAGCCCGGCCTCCCGGTACAGCGCGCGCACCTGGGCGGCGCGAGGGCTGCTGTCCAGCAGCTCGCGGTAGTCGACCCCCGCGTTGTAGGCGCTGTTGCCGCCGGCCACCAGCTCGATCTGCTGCCGCCCGGTGACGTACCGCTCGAGGCCGCCGCCCACCAGGGCCTCGTACTGCTGCACCTGCTCGGCCGCGGGGTCGCGCGGGTCCGCCGGGGCGTCGCCGGAGTACCAGGTCGCCATGTTGAGGAACGCCGCGGCCAGGGCGATCCGGGCCCGGCCCTCGGGGCTCTCCTGGGCCGCGGTCACCGCCGCGGTCAGGTCGGCCGCCGCCTGCGCGGCCTGCTCCGGGCTCGCGTACCGGACCAGCGGGATGTCCTGGCCGGGGGCCAGCAGCGTGGAGAGTGCGTGCACCCCGTCGAGCTGGTAGTCGTTCAGGTTGAGCGCACCGGCGACCAGCCCGCAGGTGGTCAGGACGCCGTCGATCTCGCCCCTCGGGTCCTCGGCCTGCCGGGCGCTCACCAGGCCGCCCATGGACCGGCCGAAGGCGATCGTCCGCTCCGGCTCGACGCCGAGCGTGGTCTCGAAGGCCTCCAGTGCGGCGTACTGGTCGTCCACGGCGGACTCCAGCGCCCACATCGACGGCCCGGAGTAGGACGAGCCCACGAGGGCGTAGCCCTGGCCCAGCAGCTCCTGCCGGGTCGCGTCGTCCGGGGCGTCGCGCGCCACCAGCGGCCCGAAGCCGTGCGCGAACAGGACGACGGTCCCGTTCCACCGCTCCGGCACGTGCCCCACCCACGTGGCGCCGCTGCCCAGCCGGCCCTCGTACTGTCCCGGCGGCGCGACGGGGTCGGCCGCCGGTGCGGCGCTCGCCGACGGGAGCAGACCTCCGCCGGCCACCAGCGCGGCGGCTCCGGCCACCGCCGCCAGTCGGGTTCCCCACCTGTCCACGTGTCCCCCTGCTCCTGCCGGGACGGCGCCCGGCACACCTCGACTGTGACGCAGACCACCCTGTCACGGCCCCGGTCGGAATGCACAGGTTCCTTGTCCTTCTGGCGGTCTGGATGCGTCTCAGCCGACGACGCACCGGCGTGGGCTATTGACAGTCGATAGGTTCCGGCCGAAGGTCGATCCATGCCGAAGGAACACCGGGCCGTGGGCCCGCTCCGGGTCCTGCTCGCGCTGGTGTTCGCCGCGCTGGTCGTGGCGCAGTTCGCCGCCCTGCCCGGGCTGCTGCCCGACATCGCCGACCCGTCGCTGGAGCAGTCGTTCATGCGGTGGACGATGCTGGCGGTCTCGGTGCTGGGGCTGGTGTGCGTCCAGGTCGTCATCGTGTGCACCTGGAAGCTCCTGACCCTGGTGCGGCACGACCGCATCTTCAGCGAGAGCGCCCTGCCGTGGGTGAACGCGATCGTCGGGGCGATCGCCGCCGGGTGGGCGATGCTCCTGGGCGCCTTCGTCTGCTCGTACTACTTCATCGTCGACGAGGTCAGCGACGACCCGGTGCTGCCCGCCCTGCTGCTCGTGCTGCTGCTGGTCGGCGCCGTGGTGGGGCTGCTCATGGTCGTGATGCGCCAGCTGCTGCGGCAGGCCACGACGCTGCGGACCGACATGGAAGCGGTCATCTGATGCCCATCGTCGTCCGCATCGACGTGGAGCTGGCCAGACGCAAGATGAGCGTCGGCGAGTTCGCCGAGCGCGTCGGCCTCACACCGGCGAACGTGGCCGTCCTGAAGAACGGCCGCGCCAAGGCCGTCCGCTTCAGCACCCTCGAGGCGATGTGCCGGGTGCTCGACTGCCAGCCCGGTGACCTGCTCGAGTGGGTCCCGGAGGACTCCGACGCCCCCCACGAGGCCTCCCGGTGATCGAGGTCCGGGGGCTGACGAAGCGCTACGGCGACGTCCTGGCCGTCGACGACCTGAGCTTCGACGTCCAGCCGGGGATGGTCACCGGCTTCCTGGGGCCGAACGGGGCCGGGAAGTCCACGACCATGCGGATGGTGCTCGGCCTGGACCGGCCCACCTCCGGGCGGGCTCTCGTCAACGGGCGACCCCTCGCCACCCTCCCCGAGCCGTTGCGCGAGGTGGGCGCGCTCCTCGACCCCGGCTCCGTGCACCCCGGCCGCACCGGGCGCAACCACCTGCGCGTGGCCGCCCGCACCAACGGCGTCCCGCAGCGCCGGGTGGACGAGGTGATCGAGCAGGTCGGGCTCGGCCGGGCGGCCCGCCGCCGGATCACGGGCTACTCGCTCGGGATGCGCCAGCGCCTCGGGATCGCCGCGGCGCTGCTCGCCGGGCCGCGCGTCCTGCTGTTCGACGAGCCGGTCAACGGGCTGGACCTCGACGGCGTCCGGTGGATCCGCGGGCTGCTGCGCCGGCTCGCCGACGAGGGGCGGACCGTGCTGGTCTCCAGCCACCTGCTCAGCGAGATGGAGCAGACCGCCGACCGGCTGATCGTCATCGGCCGCGGCCGGCTGATCGCCGACGCGACGACGGAGGAGATCCTGCGCGGGCTGGGGAACCGCTCGGTACGGGTGCGCACCCCGCAGGCCGAGGCCCTGCTCACCCGGCTCCGGCAGCACGGCCTCGCCGTCCGCCGCGTCGACGCGCACGAGCTGCAGGTCGACGGCACCGCCGAGGACGTCGGCGAGCTCGCCAACGCCGCCGACATCCCGCTGCACCACCTCTCCGAGGTCGCCCAGTCCCTCGAGGACGCCTACCTCGCGCTGACCGGCGAGAGCGTCGAGTACGCCGGCGACCGGGCCGTGCCGGTACCGACGACGGAGGGAGCACCGTGACCGCGGCGCCCACCACCCCCGCAGCCTCCGCCGTCTCTCCCGGCCGGGTGCTCGCCCGCACCTGCGCCGCCGAGTGGACCCGGCTCTGGACGGTCAGGGCGAGCTGGTGGTCCCTGGCCGCGGCCGCCGTCACCATGCTCGGGATCGCGACCGTCGCCGGCTTCGACGTGGCCGGGGACCCGGTCGCCCCCGGCAGTGCCGTGGCCTGGGAGGTGGTGAGCGTGACCGTCATGCCGGCGCAGTTCGGCCTGCTCGTCCTGGCCCTCACCGCCGTCACGTCGGACTACGCCACCGGCGGCATCGTCCCCGCCCTGCAGTGGACCCCGCGCCGCGGCGTCCTGATGCTGGCCCGCACCGGCGTGACGGTGGCCGTCGCCACGGCTGCCGGGGTGCTGCTGGCGCTGGCCGCCGGGCTCGCGGCGTTCGCCGCCGGCCGCCCGGCCGTCGGTCTGCCGGTCGACGAGGGCCTCGACACGCTCGGCACCGTCGCCCTCGTCGTCGCGGCAGGCGCCGCCCTCGCGGTCGGCCTCGGCTTTCTGCTGCGCAGCACGGCCGGCACCCTGGTCACGGTCTTCCTCGGAATGCTGGTGCTCCCGCTCGTGCTGCCGCAGTTCGGCTTCGCGTGGACCTCCGCGCTCGCCGAGGCCCTGCCCGGGTCCGGTGCGGCGTTCCTGCTGCTCGGAGGGGTGCCGGGGATGACCGAGGCGTCGTCGGTGACGACGTTGCTGGTGTGGGCCGCCGGCGCCCTCCTGCTCGGCTGGCTCCGGCTGGCGCGCGACGACGCCGACCGGTGAGCGGCCTCGTCCCGGGTCAGCGCCGGGTGCCGACGGCGACCAGGTACTCCATGTCGAACCGCGCTTGATCCGGCGTCCCGCGGTTCCACTCGTCGCAGAAACGGTCGAGCGCCTCGTCGAGCTCGGCCGCGCGTCCCTCGCGCTCGGCGTTGGCGCGGGCGGCGATCGTCGGCCCGTAGTAGTCCTTGAAGTGCCGGGCGAAGTCGTGGGGGTCACGGAAGGCGGTGACCTCCAGGACGTCGCGGGTCAGCGTGCGCCACTCGACCCGGTCACCGAGCAGCTCCCGCAGGTGGTCCTCGCTGCCCCACAGCGGCGGCGGCTGCGCCCCGGGCGGAGGCGGCGGGGCGAACGGCTTCATCGTCCGGAACAGCGCACCGATCATGCCCTCCGGCGTCCAGCACAGCAGTCCGATGCTCCCGCCGGGCCGGCACACGCGCACGAGCTGGTCGGCGGCGTCCTGGTGGTGCGGCGCGAACATGACCCCGATCGAGGACATGACGACGTCGAAGGAGGCGTCGTCGAAGGGCAGGTCCTCCGCGTCGGCCTCCGTCCACTCCAGGTCCAGCCCCTGGGCCTTGGCGCGGTGCCGGCCGGCCTCCAGCAGCTCGGGGGTCAGGTCGCTCGCGGTCACGCGCGCACCGCGCTCGGCGGCGGGGAGCGAGGCGTTGCCCGTGCCGGCCGCGACGTCGAGCACCCGCTGCCCCTCGCGGATGTCGCAGGCCTCCACCAGCCGGGGGCCGAGCGGCAGCAGCCACGTCTCGACCATGCGGGGGTAGTCGCCGGAGGCCCACATCTTCCGGTGGCGCGCCTTGAGTTCGGTGTCGCTGGGGGTCACGGACATGCCAGTTCCTCTCGCGGAGTCGGCCGGACCCCTGCAGAGCATGGCCGCGCCCTCCCCGCGCGGACAGGGACGAACTGCTCCCCCGGCCAGGGACGCGGGCGACGCGCGGCCTCGACCGGGGGGCTCAGGAACCCCGGGCCGGGTCCACCCACACCCCCCGCTCGACCATCAGTGCGATCTGGCGGGCGATGACCTGCTCGCGGAACTCCGCGTGGGTGAACGGCGCCCGGTCGGCGTAGAGGTTGGGCGGGTAGACCGAGTCGCGGTACACGAGCTGGTAGAGCTCGGTCCGGAGGTCCTTCACCCAGTTGTCCCACTGGGCGTGGGTCCGGAAGTGCCGCAGCGCCCCGATGTCGATGGTGCCCGCGACGTAGGACGACCCGGAGCCGTACAGGTGCTGCCCGACGATCCGGCCCCGGTAGTCGATGACCATCGACCGGCCGCCGAAGGTGTCGATCGGGTCCTGCGACTCCGGCTGCAGGTAGTACGTCGCCAGGTTCGGGGCGACGACGTAGAAGTTGTTGTCCAGTGCCCGCGCCCGGCTCTGGATCTCGAAGAACTCGTTGCCCGTGTGCGGATGGGGGTAGGAGGCGCGGTAGACCACCTCGGCGCCGTTCATCGCCAGGCCTCGCGCGTTCTCCGGGTACGAGCCCTCGTTGGCCATCAGCACGCCCAGCCGGCCGATCTCGGTGTCGGCCACGGGGAAGAACGCGTCGAGGGTGAGCCCGTACAGCTCCACCCAGCGGTCCCACACGTCGTGCGGGGTCATCGAGTGCTCCACCGGGTAGAGCGTCGTCAGCTTGTGGTGCGTCAGGATCAGCTCCCCCCGCGGGTCGAGGGCGAACCCGACGTTGAAGAACCGGCCGGGGAAGGCCTCGTGCCGGGCCTTCGCCTGGGCCATCACGAAGGTGTCGTAGGTCCGGGCCAGGTCCCCGAGGAACTCCGTCTCCGGACCCGGGATGTCGATCGCGCAGTCGCGGGCGAAGGTCTCGTGGTCCAGGTCGAGCACCTCGTCGTTGAACGCCTGCAGGCCCCCCTCCGGGATGGCGACGAGCCGCACCGGCAGCTCCAGGCTCGACAGCCACGAGGCCGCCTTGAACAGGTGGGCGATGTGCTCCAGGTTGCGGCCGATGTCCGCGCGCGTGCGGATGCCACGCACCGCGGGGACCAGGCCGACGGCGGTGTACGGCTCGATCATCGGCCGAGTGTGGCACCGGACAGGGCCCTGACCGGTGCCGCCGATCGCCGCCGTCCGGACTCCCGTCGGGCACCGGCTGCCCCTAGCGTCGGCACCGACCCACCGGAGGACGACGGAGGCGATCCCATGACCGGCACGACCACCCTCACCCGCGAGCGGGCCGACCTGATCGAGTCGCTGCGGCGGCACCGGTCCTTCCTCCGGTTCACCGTCCGCGACCTGACCGACGAGCAGGCGCAACGGCGGCCGACCGTCAGCGCGCTCAACCTCGCCGGGCTGATCAAGCACGTGGCGGCCACGGAGGCGGGCTGGGCCCGGTTCGCCGAGGGTGGCGCCGAGGCGATGCACCGCAACTGGGGCCCCGACGTCCAGACCCGGCACTGGCACCTGGCTCCCGGGGAGACGCTGGCCGGCGTGCTCGCCGAGTACGAGGAGGTCGCGCGGCACACCGACGAGCTCGTGGCCGGCTTCCCCGACCTGGACGCCGAGCACGCGCTGCCCGAGGCGCCGTGGTTCGAGGCGGGCGCCCGCTGGTCGGCGCGGCGGGTGTTCCTGCACATCATCGCGGAGACCGCCCAGCACGCCGGCCACGCCGACATCCTGCGGGAGGCCATCGACGGCCAGAAGACGATGGGCTGATCCGGCAGCACACCCGAGCCGGTCCGGCTGGCCGTCGTCGCCGACCTGCGGGAACGTCGTCACAGGCACCGCGGGGAGGGGGGACTCATGAGGGTCGGCGACATCGACGTCCACCCGATCGCCGACGGCACCTTCCGCGCCAGTCCCGGTTACTTCGGGGAGCACGTCACCGCGCACGGCCACGAGGACCTCTTCGACCGGCACGGCCAGGCGTGGCTGCCGATCGGGTGCTTCCTCGTCCGGACCGGCTCGCACGTGGTCCTGGTCGACACGGGCCTGGGCCCCGACCTGCACGACGACGGCCCGCGGAGACTGCTCGTCGGCGGGCAGCTCATCACCGGGCTGTGCGCCGCCGGGGTGGGTCCGGAGGACGTCGACGTCGTCATCTGCACCCACCTGCACCTCGACCACTGCGGGTGGCTCTTCGACCTGGCCGGCCGGCCGGTCTTCCCGCGGGCCCAGCTCTGGTTCGGCGCGGCCAACTGGCAGCACTTCGTGCTCGACCCGCAGAGCCGGATGCTCGACCACATCCGGCACGGGATGCGATCCACGGACAGCGCCCGCATCCACCTCGTCGGCGACGACACCACCGTCGTCCCCGGCGTCGACCTCACGCCGACCCCCGGGCACACCCCGGGCCACCTGTCGGTCATCGTGTCCTCCGGGGTGCACCGGGCGCTGCTCCTCGGCGACGCGATCACCTGCCCCCAGCAGCTGGACGAACCGTCGTGGCACGCTCTGGGCGACCTCGACCCCCGGCTCGCCGCCGAGGTCCGGGCCCGCCTGTTCCGGGAACTCGAGGACGAGCACACCTACGGGGCCGGCGCCCACTTCCCCGAGCTCCGGTTCGGCCGGGTCCTGGCCGGTGAGATGCGCCGGTGGATCGGCTGAGCCCCCGACGGGGCTGACGCACCGGACCCGACGGCCACCCACCCCGTCCCCGGCGGCGCACGGTCAACTAGTGACGAGCGGGACCGGTTCGTCTCGTCCTCCGGTGTCCTCGCGGCGGCCGGGCCCTTCCCCTTACGGTCGGTGTCAGCACAGACGCACACCGTCGCCAGCGGCCAGCTGGCCTCGTGTCCCGTTGACCACCCCCCCGAGAGGTACGACGTGTCCCTTCCCCAGCGCTCCCCCGCTCCGACCGTCCTCCGTCCGGCCGCCTACGGCCCGCCGCTGCGGACCCGGCCCGCCGTGCCCGTCCCCGTGGCCGTGCGGCCGGGACCGGCACAGCCGACGGCTGTCCGCCCGCCGGCGGCTGGACGCCCTGCACCGCGCGCCGCGATCAGCTTCCTGACCGTGGCCGAGGTGGCGGCGATCATGCGCGTGTCCAAGATGACCGTGTACCGCCTCGTGCACGGCGGAGAGCTGGCGGCCGTGCGCGTCGGCCGGTCCTTCCGGGTCCCCGAGCCGGCGGTGCGCGAGTACCTGACCGGCGCCCGCACCGACGTCGCGTGACGACGGGACCCACCCGCGGGCGAGCGTGGACCGAGGGCACGCTGACCTCTCGGCGGGCCCTCCGACGCCCTCCGGGACGGACGTCCCAGTCACCGTCCCGGCGACGCGAGGCGGGCGTCACGCCCTAGCCTCCCCTGCATGCGTGCCGTGCAGATCACCCGCTTCGGCGGGCCCGAGGTCCTCGACGTCGTCGACCTGCCCGACCCCGTCCCCGGCGACGGCCAGCAGCTGTTCGACGTCTCCTCCGCCGGCGTGAACTTCGCCGACACCCACCAGATCGAGGACAGCTACCTCGCGCCGCAACAGCTGCCGCTGGTCCCCGGCGCGGAGTTCGTCGGGACGCCGGCCGGCGGCGGGCCGCGGGTGGTCGGGCTGCTCGACGGTGGCGGGTACGCGGAGAAGGTGGCCGCCCATCCCCGGCTCACCTGGGAGGTGCCCGACGGCGTCACCGACGAGCAGGCGCTGGCCGTCGTCCTCCAGGGAGCGACCGCCTGGCACCTGCTGCGCACCAGCGCGCACCTGGCCACCGGGGAGACCGTCGTGGTGGTCGCCGGCGCCGGCGGGGTCGGCTCGCTGGCGATCCAGCTGGCCCGCCGGTGGGGCGCCGGCCGGGTCATCGCCACCGCCTCCAGCGCGGAGAAGCGGGCCCTGACCGAGCGGCTCGGCGCCGACGCGAGCGTCGACCCCGCCCTCGCCGACGACGACCCGAAGGCCTTCACCGCCGCGCTGCGCGAGGCCAACGGCGGCAAGCCGGTGGACGTCGTCCTGGAGATGACCGGTGGCAACGTCTTCGCCGGCTCCCTGTCGGCGCTGGCCCCCTTCGGCCGGCTGGTCACGTACGGCATGGCCGCGCGCCAGGAGACCCGCGCGGTGCCGCCGGGGGCGCTGCTGCAGAGGAGCCGCGCCGTCATCGGGTTCTGGCTGGCCCACTGCATGGCCCGGCCGCACATGATGGACGCCGCGCTGAGCGAGCTGCTGCCGCTGGTCGCCGACGGGTCGATCCAGCCCATCGCCGGGGGCCGCTACCCGCTGACCGCCGTCCGGGAGGCCCACCAGGACCTGCTCGCCCGCCGCACCACCGGCAAGCTCACGCTCGATCCCGCGCGCTGACGCGGAGTCGCTGGAGTGCGGGGACCGCTCTCCAGCGACTGCTCTCACACGATGCGGTTGGTCCAGAGCAGGCTGAGGACGAGGCCCACCAGGGCCGCGAGCACGCCGCCGCGGACGAACCAGTAGCTGACGTCGCGGGGCTCGGTGGTGTAGCCGATCTGGCTGCCGAGGTCCTCGTAGACCTGCTCGAGCTCCGCGGCGCTGGCCGCCTCGCTGTAGCTGCCCCCGGTCTCGTCGGCGACCCGCTCCAGCGTCTCGCGGTCCACCGGCACGGGGACCCGCTCGCCGTCGAGGTCGAGGGTGCCGTAGTCGGTGCCGAACGCGATGGTGGAGACCGGGATGCCCGCGTCGACGGCGGCGTCGATGGCCTGGGTGTCGTCGCGGCCCACGGTGTTGTAGCCGTCGGAGAGCAGCACGATCCGCGCCGGCGGCAGCTCCTCCTCCGACGAGTCCAGCGCCGCCTGGTAGTTCTGGATCGCCGTCAGCGAGGTGAACACCGCCTCGCCGATCGCGGTCGACTCGGCCAGGTCGAGGTTGTCGATCGCGGCACGCACCTGCCCGCGGTCGGTGGTCGGCGTGACCACGGTGGTCGCCGTCCCGGCGAAGGACACCAGCCCGAGGTTGATCCGCGGCGGCAGGACGTCGACGAACTCCTTGGCCGCCTCCTGCATCGCCTGGAACCGGCTCGGCTCGATGTCGGTGGCCTGCATCGACAGCGACACGTCGACGGCCATGACCACCGTGGCCCGCTCCCGCGGCACCCGGACCTCGGTGGAGGGGACGGCGAGCGACACCAGCAGCGCGACCATCCCGAGCGCGACCAGGGCGAAGGCCAGGTGCCGCCGCCACCCGGGCCGCTTGGGCACCAGCGTGTCGAGCAGCGCGACGTTGGTGAACCGGGCCGCGTAGGCCTTGCGGCGCAGTTGCAGCACCACGTACAGCGCGACGAGGGCCACGACGGCGAGCACGGCGAGCAGCCACAGCGGGGCCTGGAAGGTCATCGGACGGCTCCTCCGCTGCCGGCACGCCGGCGCTCGGCGACGAACCGGACGACGTCCATCAGCCAGTCGCGGTCCGTGCGCAGCTGCAGGTGCCCGGCGCCGGCCCGGCGCAGCGCCGCGGCGATCTCCCGGCGCTGGGCGGCGGCGCCGGCGGCGAACCGGGCGCGGAACTCCGCGTTGCCGGTCGGCACCTCCAGCGTCTGCCCGCTCTCCGGGTCGACGACGGTGAGCAGCCCGACGTCGGGCAGCTCCAGCTCCCGGGGGTCGACCACCTCGATGGCCAGCAGCTCGTGCCGCGCGGACAGGCCGCGGAGCGGACGCTCCCAGTCGGCGGGGCCCCGCGCGTCAGAACCCAGGAAGTCCGACACGACGACGACGAGGCCCCGCCGCCGCTGCGGCCGGCGCAGCGACTCGAGCGCGGCGGCGAGGTCGCCGCGGCGCCCGCCCGACGCCCGCGGGGTGGCGACGACGGCGCGCAGCAGCCGGTCGGCGGCCAGCCGGCCCGAACCCGCCGGGTAGCGGTCGAGCCGCTCGCCGGTGGTGACCACGGCGCCGAGGCGGTTGCCGCCCCGGACGGTCAGGTGGCTCACCGCGGCCAGGCCGGCGATCGCCAGGTCGCGCTTCTGGCACAGGGCGGTGCCGAAGTCGAGGCTGGCCGAGAGGTCCACGACCGCCCACGTCTCCAGCTCGCGGTCGGCGATCGTCTCGCGGACGTGCGGCACCAGGGTGCGCGCCGTGACCGGCCAGTCCATCCGCCGGACGTCGTCGCCGGGGTGGTAGGTGCGGGAGTCGCCGGCTTCGCTGCCCGAACCAGGGACCAGCCCCAGGTGGTCGCCCTGCAGCAGCCCGTCGAGGCGTCGCCGGATGGTCAGCTCCAGCCGCTGCAGCAGGACGTCGGCCGGGCCCTCGGCGAAGTGCGGCGGTGCGCCGTCACCGGCCCCCGGGTCGATGCCGCTGCCGGGCGTCGGTGCGCGCCCCGGCGGCCCCGGGTCCGCGGTGTCCGCCGTGCGGCGACGGAGGATCACGCCGGCGCGGACCCGCGTGCGTAGCCGTTGGGGGCGGAGCCGGCCTCACCCTGCGGCGCGCTGCCCGGCTGCCCCTGGGGAGCCGGGTGACCCTGCGGGCCGTTCGGGCCCTGCGCACCGGCCGGACCGGGGCCGAACTGCGGCACCGGCTGGCCCTGCGGCGGGCCGAACTGCGGAGCGGGCTGGCCCGGAGCGAACGGTGGCTGGCCCTGCGGCGGACCGAACTGCGGCACGGCCGGCCCACCCGGGACGCCCGGGCCGAAGCCGCCGGCCCGCTGCCTCGGGGTGACCTGCGGCAGAGGCACCGTCTGCAGGATCCGCTTGACCACGTGGTCGGCGGGCACGCCGTCGGCCAGGGCGTCGTAGGAGAGCACCAGGCGGTGGCGGAGCACGTCGGCGGTGACGTCGAGGACGTCCTGCGGGAGCACGTAGTCCCGGCCGCGGACCAGCGCCAGCGCCCGGCTGGCGGCGATCAGCCCCAGGGAGGCGCGCGGGCTGGCGCCGTAGGAGACCCACGAGGCGACGTCCTCCATGCCGTGCTCGCGCGGCGCGCGGGTGGCCACCACCAGGCGGACGACGTAGTCGACCAGCGCGTGGTGGACGAACACCTGCGAGGCGGTGCGCTGCATCCGCAGCAGGTCGGCCGGCCCGAGGACGGTCTCGGCCACCGGCGGGGTCGACCCCATCCGGTAGACGATCTCCCGCTCCTCCTCGGGGCTCGGGTAGTCCACGAGCACCTTCATGAGGAAGCGGTCGCGCTGTGCCTCGGGCAGCGGGTAGACGCCCTCGGACTCGATCGGGTTCTGCGTGGCCAGCACGAGGAAGGGGTCGGGCAGCGGGTGGGTGACCCCGCCGATGGAGACCTGCCGCTCGGCCATGACCTCCAGCAGCGCCGACTGCACCTTGGCCGGCGCGCGGTTGATCTCGTCGGTGAGGACGAAGTTGGCGAACACCGGGCCGAGTTCGGTGGCGAAGGTGTCCTGGCCGGCCTTGTAGATGCGGGTGCCGATGATGTCGGCCGGCACCAGGTCGGGGGTGAACTGCAGGCGGGCGAACCTGCCGCCGACGACGGTGGCGAGCGTCTCCACCGCGAGGGTCTTGGCCACCCCGGGCACGCCTTCGAGCAGCACGTGGCCGCGGGCGAGCAGGGCGACGAGCATCCGCTCGACCAGCCGGTCCTGGCCGACGATGACCCGCTTGATCTCGAACAGCACCCGCTCCAGGCGGGCCGCGTCGGCCGACGGCGGGACCGGCTGGCCGGCGGCGGTCGCGCCGGCAGGCTGCTCGAGGGGGGTGCTGGCGGCGCTGGTCACGCGGTCTCCTCGCTGGGGATCGTCCCGTCGGAGAGCCAGTGTCCTACACGGACCTGGACGGCTCCTGGACGTCCGCCATCCGCTCTCGCCGGGCGAGCCGCCGGCCCCGTGGATCCGCCACGCCGACCGTCCGCGTGGCGTGTGCACACCCCTGCCCGCGGGCACTCCAGGCTGCTAGCCTCGATCCTGCGTCGGGCAGCTCCCCCCGTGGCTGCCCGACGCCCTTCTGCCCAGCGGTCTCAGCCGGTCGGGCGCACGGCTCCGTAGTAGTTCGAGCCGAACCACATCGACGAGATCCGGACGACGTCGCCGCTCTGCGGGGCCTGGATCACCTGACCGCCACCGATGTAGAGCGCCACGTGGTAGATCGAGGTGTAGGCCGAGCCGGTGGCCCAGAACACCAGGTCCCCGGCCTGCAGGTCCGAGGCCGCCACGGTCCGGTCGCGGAACCGCCACCACTGGTCCCGGCTGGTGCTGCCGATGGGGATGCCGGCCTGGGCGTAGGCGTACTCGGTCAGGCCCGAGCAGTCGAAGCCGAAGACCGCGGTGTCCGGCGTGATGCCGTAGGACGGGCCCCGGCTGTTGCCGCCGCCCCAGCTGTAGGGCAGCCCGCGCTGGGACTTCGCCGCGGCGATCGCGATCTGCACGGCCGACCCGGTGGGCGTCCCGGCCGTGGTGTCCGCGGTGGGCTTGGCCGAGGTCCCCGACGACGAGCCGCCGGACGACGAGCCGCCGGACGACGAGCCGCCCGAACTCGCGGACGACGAGCCGGCCGAGTTCCCGGACGACGACGGCGTGGTGGCCGGCGGGCGGGAGCGCGCCGCCTCGGCTGCCGCGGCGGCCGCGGCAGCGGCGTCCCGGGCACCCTCGGCGCCGTAGAGGGCCTCCTGCGCCGCGGCGAGCTCGGCCTCCAGGGTGACCCGCTGCTCGGCCAGGGCCGCGGTCTGGGCGCGGGCGGAGACCTCCTGCTGCTGGGCGGCGGCCAGGGCCTCCCCCGCCGAGGTCTGCAGCTCGGTGGCCTCCAGCACCGCCTGCGTGGCCGCGTCCTCGGCGGCGGTGGCCTGCTCCTCGAGGACGGTCAGCTCGGCGACGACGTCCACGCGGTGGGAGCCGGCGGCGTCCAGGAGGGCCGCCCGCTCCACCAGCTGGCCCGGGCCCTCGGCGCTGAGGAGCGCCGCCGCCCCGGGCGCGGTGCTGCCCTGCATGTAGCTCGACCGCGCGAAGGCGACCACCTGGGCGCGGCCGCGCGCCAGGTCGGCCTCCGCCTCGGCGGCGGCCTCGGCCGCGGCGTCGGCCGCGCTCTGCGCCTCCTCCTGCGCGGCGCGGCGCTCCTCGTACTCCTGCAGCGCGATCTGGGCGGCCTGGTGCGCCGCGTCGGCGGCGGCCTCGGCCTCGGCCAGCTGCGCGCTGAGCGCGCCGGCCCGCGCCGCGGCGGCGTCGCGCTCGCTGCGCGCGGCCGCGACCGCGTCGTCCCCCGGGGTGGCCAGCGCCGTCCCCGGTGCCAGGCCGACGACCACGAGCGCGGCGGCCGCCGTCCCGACACCGCGGAGCCAGCGGGGGCCCCTGACCCTCGCCCGGCCCTGCTCCGTTCGCGCTGCGCTGTCCACGAACCGACCCCTCTTCGACCCTGCGCCGACGCGCCCCGGAGGGCGCTTCCTGGTGCGGGGATCGACCCGGCCGGGGAGGGGGTTGAGGGGGTCCTCCCCCGGCCGGGTGATGTCGGGTCAGTTCACCTGACGGTCCGATGTGGACCAGAACGCCTCGCGCAGCTTGAACTTCTGGATCTTCCCGGTGGCGGTGCGGGCCAGCTCGTCGGCGAACTCCACCCGCTTGGGCGCCTTGTAGGTGGCGATCCGCTGCCGGCAGTGGGCGATGATCTCCTCCGCCGTCGCCGACTGGCCCTCGGCCAGGACGACGATCGCGGTCACCATCTCCCCCCACTTGTCGTCGGGGACGCCGATGACCGCGACCTCGGCGACCGCCGGGTGGCTGAAGACGGCGTCCTCCACCTCGATGGAGGAGACGTTCTCGCCACCGGTGATGATCACGTCCTTCTTGCGGTCGGAGATGGTGAGGTAGCCGCCCTCGTCGATCGTGCCGCCGTCCCCGGTGTGGAACCAGCCGCCCTCCAGCGCCTCGGCGGTGGCGTCGGGGTTCTCCCAGTAGCCGGCCAGGACCGTGTTGCCCTGGGCCAGCACCTCGCCGGACTCACTGGTCGTCAGCCGGGTGCCCAGCGCCGGCACCCCGGCCCGCGACAGCCGCTTGGCCCGCTCCTCCGGCGGCAGCCCGTCGTACTCCTCACGCGGGCGGTTGATGGTGAGCAGCGGCGCGGTCTCGGTGAGGCCGTAGATCTGGTTGAACTCCCAGCCGAGCTCGGCCTCGACGCGCGCGATGGTCCGCGAGGGCGGCGGGGCGCCGGCCACGATGATGCGCACCCGGTCGCGTCCCGGGATCTCCCCCTGCCACTCCGCGGCGGCGTCGAGTACGGCGTTCCACACCGCGGGCGCCCCGGCCATGACCGTGACACCGTGCTGCTCGACCCGGCGCAGGATCTCCGCGCCGTCCACCTTGCGCAGCACGACCTGGCGGGCGCCGAGGCCCGTCGTGGAGTACGGCAGCCCCCAGCCGTTGCAGTGGAACATCGGCAGCGTGTGCATGTAGACGTCGCGGTCGCTGATCTGCATGTGCATCGCGAAGGTGACGGCGTTGACCCACTCGTTGCGGTGGGTCATCTGCACGCCCTTGGGCCGGGCCGTCGTCCCGCTCGTGTAGTTGATGGTCGCGGTGGCGTCCTCGTCCGGTTCCGACCACGGCCGCGGCTCGGTGTCGAAGCGCAGCAGCTGCTCGTACTCCTCGCCGGTCGTGAACTTGTGCTCGGCCTCCACGCTCTTGAGCGCCGGCTCCAGCTCCGGGTCGACCAGCAGCACGCGCGCGCCGCAGTGGCCGACGATGTAGCTCACCTCCTCCGGCTGCAGCCGGAAGTTGACCGGGACGGCGACCCGCCCCGACGACGGGACCGCCAGCAGGCACTCCAGCAGCCGGCCGGCGTTGTGGCTGACGATCGCCACCCGCTCCCCCTCGCCCACCCCGAGCGCGTCGAGCCCGGCCTGCAGGGCCCGCCCGCGCCGGGCCACCTCGCGGTAGGTGAGCTCACCGGTGGACGGCGCCGGCTGGTTGGGCTCGTCGACGATGCCGACCCGGTCGCCGTAGACGAGCTCGGCGCGGTCCAGGAAGTCTCGGGTGGTCAAGGGCACGTGCATGTCGGGCTCCCCGGTGCTGTGGCCGTCCCCGGGAGCCGGGGGTCAGCCGCTCGACGTGGTCCCCGTCACGCTAGCCGGACCGGGCCGGTCAGGCAGCGCCCCCGCTCCCGGTCCGCGGTCAGGCGGGGTCGCGGAACCAGCCCGACGGCCCCGGCTCCCGGCCCGCCGCCAGCCGGGGGGCGTACTGGTCGAAGAACACCCGCGCGGTCAGCTCGCGGCGGCTGCGGACGCCGACCTTGGCGAAGACCGCCTTGAGGTGGTCCTGCACGGTGTAGGCCGACAGGTGCAGCGCCGCCGCGATGCCGCTGGTGTCCACCCCTTGCAGCACGAGCTGGACGACGTCCCGCTCGCGTGGCGTGAGGCCGAAGGCGGCCACGACCAGGGGCACGATCTCCGGCGGCCGCGCCTCCTCGATGGTCACGACGACGTCGGACGCCGTGCCGTCGCGGGACACCAGCCGCGAGGCGTGCGCGACCACCCAGTGCCCCGACCGCGTGCGCAGCCGCACCCGCGGCACCATGGGCTGTCCGTCGGCGGCGCCCCGCCGGGCGGCGCCCACCAGGCTGAGCAGGGCCAGCGGCAGCGGCTCCTCCCCCAGCGGCCCGCCGCCCAGCTCGGCGACCTGCGCCGCGGCGCCGACGCTGGCCGAGGCGAGCTCGCCGTCGGCCCCCAGCACGAGCACCGCCGGCCCGTCGACGGGGGCGGCGCCGTCGACCGCAGCGGCCGCCAGCAGCCCGCTGCGCAGGCCGGTGGCCAGGGTCGAGCCGATGCTGCTGAGGAACTCCTGCTCCGGCGGGTTGAAGGCGGCAGCCGGGCCGTCGCGGAACAGCGCGAGGAAGCCCCAGGTGGTGCCGTCGACGGTGAGCGCGGCGCGCATCTCGTCGTCGAGGTCCCAGTGGCGCCGGATGAACCGGGAGAAGCGGGGCGAGAGGTCCGGCCGGCCCTCGGTCGCCGTCCGCAGCCCCAGCACCCGGCCGGGCCGCTGGTTCACCTGCAGGAACGCCGACGGGTCGGGCACCTCGTACTCGAAGTGCGCCCACTCGTCGTCGTGGTGGTCGTCGAACACCGCCTTCACGGTGCCGGTGACCAGGCCGGTCGCGGGGTCGGCGGTCGCGAAGCACGCCGCCGCGAACGGCACCGCCCGGGACAGCACCTCGAGCGCCGACTGCGCGAAGGTGGGCGCGTCGAGCCCGCTGGCGGCCAGGCCGCCCACCTGCGCCCGCACCCGTTCGGTGATCATGCTGCTGGTCACGGCGGACAGTGTGGGGGCGGGCAGCCACCTGCGGGTATCCCAGCGATCTGGGGGTGGAACTCCCCAGCGGGCTGGGATGGGCACGCGGTCCGCCCGCCGCCAGGTTCGTCGGCATGACGACCACTCCCGCCGCTCCGGTCGAGCGGATCAACCCCACCCCCTGGAGCGCGGCCTTCGGCTTCGACCAGGCCCAGCTGCGACCCGCGCCGTCCCGCCTGCTGACCGTCGCCGGACAGGGCTCCGTCGACGAGACCGGCGCCCTCCTGCACGAGGACGACGCGGCCGCCCAGCTCGCGCTCGCCGTCGCCAACCTGGAGGCGGTGCTCGCGGCCGGCGGCATGGACCTCGCCGACGTGCTGCGGCTGACGGTCTACGCCGCCGACGTCGACGCCGTCCTCGCCGCCTACGACGTCCTCGTCGAGCGGCTGGCCCGCGCCGGGGCGACCCCGCCGACCACGCTCGTCGGCGTCGCCCGCCTGGCCCTGCCGGGCATGCTCGTCGAGCTCGAGGCGAGCGCCGGCCGATGACCCTCTCCTCCCGCCTCCGCCGCCGTCCCGCCTCGACCTCCCTGGAGTCCCCCATGACCACCGTCCGCACCCTCGACCTGTCCGGCCTCGCCGCCCGCGTCACCGGGCCCGTCCTCCGTCCCGGTGACGCCGGCTTCGACGCCGAGGTCGCCGGCTTCAACCTCGCCCATCCCCCGCGCCCGGCGGTGGTCGTCGGCGCCACCGGCCCCGAGGACGTCGCCGCGGCCGTCCGGTGGGCCGCCGACGCCGGTCTCGGGGTGACCGTCCAGGCGACCGGTCACGGGCTGGTCGACGACCTGGCCGGCACGCTGCTCGTCACCACCTCGCGGATGACGGACGTGACCGTCGACCCGGCCGCCCGCACCGCACGGGCCGCCGCCGGCGTCCGCTGGCGGCAGGTCATCGACGCCGCCGCGCCGCACGGCCTCGCCCCGCTGTCCGGGTCGTCGTCGGGCGTCGGCGTCGTCGGCTACACCCTCGGCGGCGGGCTCGGCCCCCTGGGCCGCCGGTACGGCTTCGCCGCCGACGCCGTCCGCCGGGTGCAGCTGGTCACGGCCGACGGCGCGATCACGACCGTCGACGCCGCGAGCGACCCCGACCTGTTCTGGGCGCTGCGCGGCGGCAAGGGCGCCTTCGGCGTCGTCACCGAGCTGGAGTTCGACCTGGTGCCCGTCGCCGGCCTGCACGGTGGCGGCCTCTTCTTCCCCGGCTCCGCGGCCGCCGACGTGCTCCACGCCTGGCGGGAGTGGACCGCCGCCCTCCCCGAGGAGACGAGCACGTCGGTCGCCGTCCTGCGGATGCCGCCGGACCCGGCGCTGCCCGAGCCGCTGCGCGGGCAGACCGTCGTGCACCTGCGGTTCGCCCACCTGGGCCCGGCGGCGGAGGGTGCCGCCCTGCTCGCACCGATGCGGGCGGTGGCGCCCGTGCTGGTGGACACCGTCGGCGACCTGCCCCTCGCTGCCGTCGACGCGATCCACATGGACCCGACCGAGCCGATGCCCACCCACGACCGCGGCACGCTGCTGCGGGAGCTGCCCGCCGAGGCGGTCGACGCCCTGCTGGCCGTGGCCGGTCCGGACGTCGACGTGCCGCTGGTGATGGTCGAGCTGCGGCTGCTGGGCGGAGCGCTGGCTCGGCCGGCCGCCGTCCCGAACGCGGTCGCCGGGCGGGATGCCGCCGTCTCCTGCTGGGCGCTGGGCCTCATGGCCGGCCCGCTCACCGAGGTGGTGCCCGCGGTCGCCGCCTCGCTCGTCGAGCGGCTGGCCCCGTGGTCGACGGGCCGGTCGCTGCTCAACTTCCGCGGCACGCCCGGCCCCGGCGGGGTGTGGGACGACGCCGATCTCGGCCGGCTGCGGACCGTCCGCGACCGGGTCGACCCGCGCGGGCTGTTCGCCGCCGGTTCCGCGCTCTGAGCACGCGCCGCGACCGCGGTCCGGCCCCGACGGGGGCCGGGCCGCGGTCAGCGCGCGACCAGCCGCGGCAGCGCGGTGCCGATCGGCTCGCGGACGACGAGGTCGGCGAGGTCGTCGTAGGGCGTCGGCTGGGCGTTGACGACGACGATCCGGGCGCCGGCGTCCGCGGCGAGGTCGGTCAGGCCCGCGGCGGGGTGCACGGTCAGCGAGGTGCCGACGGCCAGGAAGACGTCGCAGTCGGTGGCGGCCGCGACGGCGGCCTCGACGACGGCGGGGTCGAGCGCCTGGCCGAAGCTGACCGTCGCCGACTTGAGGATGCCGCCGCAGCGCAGGCACGCCGGGTCGGGCTCGCCGGCGTCGACCCGGGCCAGGGCCTGCTCCATCGTCGTCCGGTCGTGGCAGGACAGGCACTCGACCTCGTGCACGGTGCCGTGCAGCTCGTGGACCAGCTCCGGCGAGGACCCGGCGGCCTGGTGGAGGCCGTCGATGTTCTGGGTGAGCAGGCCGCGCAGCCGGCCCTGCCGCTCCAGGTCGACCAGGGCGCGGTGGCCGGCGTTGGGGTGGACGTCACCGACCTGCAGGTCGCGGCGCATCAGCCAGGCCCGGCGCCGGATGTCGGGGTCGGCGACGTAGTACGACAGCGTGACGAGCTTCTCGGCGTCCGGGTCCCGGGTCCAGACGCCGTTCGGACCGCGGTAGTCGGGGATGCCGCTGTCGGTGGAGATGCCCGCGCCGGTGAGCACGGTGACCCGCTCGGCGGCGGTCAGCCAGGCGGGCAGCGGCTCGGGCACGGCGCCGGTCGTCACGCCGTCCACCGTAGGAGCGGGCACCGCCGGCCTACCCCCCGGAGCAGGCAAGGGTCGCCTCACCTGCGCGCGGCCGGCGGGCGGCTGGGATGATCGGGGGTGGCAAGCAGCGCGACAGACCAGCGAGGGGTAGGCGCAGAGACGTGGCAGCCAGCAAGGACAGCTTCGGGGCACGGGCGACGCTGAGCGTCGACGGCACCGACTACGACATCTACCGGCTCGACGCGGTGGAGGGCTCCGAGAAGCTGCCCTTCAGCCTGAAGGTCCTCCTCGAGAACCTGCTGCGCACCGAGGACGGCGCGGACATCACCGCCGACCACATCCGTGCGCTGGCGAGCTGGGACCCGAACGCCGAGCCGGACCAGGAGATCCAGTTCACCCCGGCGCGCGTGGTGATGCAGGACTTCACCGGCGTGCCCTGCATCGTCGACCTCGCCACGATGCGCGAGGCCATGGCCGAGATCGGCGGCGACCCGAGCAAGATCAACCCGCTCGCCCCGGCCGAGCTGGTCATCGACCACTCGGTGATCGCCGACGTCTTCGGCACCCCGGACTCCTTCGAGCGCAACGTCGAGATCGAGTACCAGCGCAACGGCGAGCGCTACCAGTTCCTGCGCTGGGGCCAGGGCGCCTTCAACGACTTCAAGGTCGTCCCCCCGGGCATGGGCATCGTCCACCAGGTCAACATCGAGCACCTGGCCCGCGTGGTGTTCCCGCGCCAGGAGGGCGACCGCGTCGTCGCCTACCCCGACACCTGCGTGGGCACCGACTCGCACACCACGATGGTCAACGGCCTGGGCGTGCTGGGCTGGGGCGTCGGCGGCATCGAGGCCGAGGCCGCGATGCTCGGCCAGCCGGTCTCGATGCTCATCCCGCGGGTCGTCGGCTTCAAGCTGACCGGTCAGCTGCCCGACGGCTCCACCGCGACCGACCTGGTCCTCACCATCACCGAGATGCTGCGGCAGCACGGCGTCGTCGGGAAGTTCGTCGAGTTCTACGGCGAGGGCGTCTCGGCGGTGCCGCTGGCCAACCGCGCCACGATCGGCAACATGAGCCCGGAGTTCGGCTCCACCGCGGCGATGTTCCCCATCGACCAGGAGACCATCGACTACCTGAAGCTGACCGGCCGCTCGGCCGAGCAGGTGGCGCTCGTCGAGGCCTACGCCAAGGAGCAGGGCCTCTGGCACGACGCCTCACGCGAGCCGTCGTTCTCCGAGTACCTCGAGCTCGACCTCGCGACCGTCGTCCCCTCCATCGCCGGCCCCAAGCGGCCGCAGGACCGCGTGTCGCTGTCCGACGCCAAGGCCTCCTTCCGGCAGGCGCTGCCCACGTACGCGCCGATCGACGAGATGCAGAAGGACGACGACGACGCCCCGCGTGACGCCGGCTCCGCCGTCGACGAAGCCGTCGAGGAGACCTTCCCCGCGTCCGACCCGGCGAGCCCCTTCGCGCACGGCAACGGCGAGGAGGGCAAGCCGCACCACGCCGTCGTCCCCACCCCGACCGGTGAGCGCGCCTCCAAGCCGACCAAGGTCGTGCTGGAGGACGGCACCGAGACCTTCGTCGACCACGGCCACGTGGTGATCGCGGCGATCACCTCGTGCACCAACACGTCGAACCCTCAGGTCATGATCGGCGCCGGGCTGCTGGCCAAGAAGGCCGTCGAGGCGGGCCTGGAGAGCAAGCCCTGGGTGAAGACGACGCTGGCGCCCGGCTCGAAGGTGGTCACGGACTACTACGAGAAGGCCAACCTCACCCCGTACCTGGAGAAGCTGGGCTTCTTCCTGGTCGGGTACGGCTGCACCACCTGCATCGGCAACTCCGGCCCGCTCCCGGAGCCGGTGTCGGCCGCGGTCAACGAGGCCGACCTCGCCGTCGTCTCGGTGCTGTCGGGCAACCGCAACTTCGAGGGCCGGATCAACCCCGACGTCAAGATGAACTACCTGGCCAGCCCGCCGCTGGTGATCGCCTACGCGCTGGCCGGCTCGATGGACGTCGACATCACCTCCGAGCCGCTGGGCAAGGGCAAGGACGGGCAGGACGTGTACCTGCGCGACATCTGGCCCTCGCCGCAGGAGGTCCAGCGGGTCATCGACGAGGCCGTCTCCGCGGAGCAGTTCGGCCGCAGCTACGAGGACGTCTTCGCCGGCACCGAGCAGTGGCAGAACCTGCCCACGCCCACCGGTGACACCTTCGACTGGGCCCCGGAGAGCACCTACGTCCGGAAGCCCCCGTACTTCGAGGGCATGCCGGAGACGCCGGCCCCGGTGCAGGACATCACCGGCGCCCGCACCCTCGCGGTGCTCGGCGACTCGGTGACCACCGACCACATCTCGCCGGCCGGCTCGATCAAGGCGGACAGCCCGGCCGGGAAGTACCTGAGCGAGCACGGCGTCGAGCGGCGCGACTTCAACTCCTACGGCTCCCGGCGCGGGAACCACGAGGTGATGATCCGCGGCACGTTCGCCAACATCCGGCTGCGCAACCTGCTCGTGCCCGGCACCGAGGGTGGCGTCACCAAGAACCACCTCACCGGTGAGACGACGACGATCTACGACGCGTCGGTCGCCTACCAGGAGCAGGGCATCCCGCTGGTCGTCCTGGCCGGCAAGGAGTACGGCTCGGGCTCGTCGCGTGACTGGGCGGCCAAGGGCACCGCGCTGCTGGGCGTCAAGGCCGTCATCGCCGAGAGCTACGAGCGCATCCACCGCTCCAACCTCATCGGCATGGGCGTGCTGCCGCTGCAGTTCCCCCAGGGCCAGGACCGCGAGTCGCTCGGCCTGACCGGCGACGAGGAGTTCACGATCACCGGCATCACCGCGCTCAACGACGGCGAGACGCCGCGCACGGTGAAGGTGACGGCGAAGGCATCGGACGGTCAGACGACCGAGTTCGACGCCGTCGTCCGCATCGACACCCCCGGTGAGGCGAACTACTACCGCAACGGCGGGATCATGCAGTACGTCCTGCGCTCGCTGCGGGGCTCCGCCAACTGATGGACCTGGGCCTGGGCGGTCGCGGGTACCTGCTCACCGGCGCGAGCCGGGGGCTGGGGTTCGCGGCCGCCCGGGCCCTGGTCGACGACGGCGCCCGGGTGCTGGTGAGTTCCCGCTCCGCCGACTCCGTCGCCGCGGCCGCCGAGCAACTCGGGGGTCCACCGGCGGCGTACGGCGAGGCCGCGGACCTCGCCGACGCCGGCGCCGCCGACCGGCTGGTCGATGCCGCCCTCGACCGCCTCGGCGAGGTGCACGGCGCGCTGGTCTCGGTCGGCGGCCCGGCGCCGGGCAGCGTCCTCGGCACCGCCGAGGAGGACTGGCGGGACGGCGTCGAGAGCCTGCTGCTCGGCCCGCTGCGGCTGGTGAAGGCCCTCGTCCCGCACCTGCGCGAGGGTGCGGCGATCGGCTTCGTGCTCTCCACCTCGGTGCGCCAGCCCCTGGAGGGCCTGGCGGTGTCCAACGGGCTGCGGCCGGGGATCGCCATGACGGCGAAGGGGCTGTCCGACGAGCTGGGCCCGCGCGGGATCCGCGTGGTCGGCCTGCTCCCCGGCGCGACCGAGACCGACCGGGTCCTCGAGATCGACTCGCGGCAGCCCGACCCCGACGCCGCCCGCCGTGCGACCGAGGCGTCGATCCCGTTGCGGCGGTACGCGCGCCCGGAGGAGTTCGGCCGCGTCGCCGCGTTCCTCCTCTCCCCCGCCGCCTCCTACGTCACCGGGACGATGGTCCCCGTGGACGGCGGCCGGCTGCGCGGGCCGTGAGCGAGCCGGCCGGCGCTCCCCCCGTGCTGGTCGCCTGCGCGCACGGCACCCGCAACCCCACCGGCCGCCGGCTGATCGCCGAGCTCGCCCTCGCCGCCCGCGCGCTGCGCCCCGGGCTGACGACCACGGCGGCGTTCGTCGACGTCCAGCCCCCGACGGTGGCCGACGTCGTCGGCGAGCTGCGGGCCGCCGGCCGCCCCGCGGTCGTCGTGCCCCTGCTGCTGTCCGGCGGCTACCACGTGCACGTGGACATCGCGCGGGCCGTCGAGGGCGGCGCGGGCGCGGTGGCCGCCCGGCCGCTCGGACCCGACCCGCGGCTGGCCGAGGTCCTCGTCGACCGGCTGCTGGCGGCCGGCGCCGACCCGCGGGACCCGCGCACCGCGGTGGTGCTGGCGGCCGCCGGCTCGAGCGACCCGCGCTCGGTCGCCGACGTCGAGGACACCGCCGCCCTCCTGCAGCGGTCCTGGGCCGGCCCGGTCACCACCGGCTACGGCTCCGCAGCCCGGCCGACCGTCGCCGACGCGGTGACCGCCGCCCGCCGGGCCGGCGCCGGACGGGTCGTCGTCGCGGCCTACCTGCTGGCGCCCGGCCACTTCCACGACAGGCTCGCCGGCACCGGCACCGGCGCCGACACCGTCACCGCTCCCCTGCTGCCCGACGAGCGGATCGCGGCCGTGCTCCTGGACCGCTACGACGCCGTCGCCTCGTCCGTGGAGGTCTGACGCCCCCGGGCTCAGCCCCGGTGGAGTCGCTCGGCGACGTCCGGCGCCACGAGGATGGAGAAGCGGTCGAACACCGCCTCGGTGACCGTCTCCCCGATGCAGTCGCTGGCGCTCCGCACCGCCGCGCCCCCGGTCAGCAGCCGGTCGAAGCCGTCGCTGATCTCCTGCAGCAGGTACGGCGCCGCCGTCGTGCGCCCGAAGTGGTTGACCGCCACCATCGACACCTCGTCCTTGAGGTCGGCCAGCCGCGCGGCGCTCTTGGCGAAGGTCTCGACGTCGGAGTCGTGGAACTGGGCGTAGATGGGCCCGGTGTTGATGGTGTCGCCGCCGAAGAGGATGCCGGACCGGTCGTCGAGCAGGCAGATGCTGTCGCCCGAGTGGCCGGGTGTGTGCAGCACCCGCAGCTCGCGGCCGCCCAGGTCGACCACGTCGCCGTCGGCGAGCGTGCGCGTCGGCGGCTGCGGGGCGATCTCCCACGCCATGGGGTCGAAGCCGGCAGGGAGGGGCCGCGGCACGCTGTCGGCGTCGAAGAGGTGGAAGTACCGCTCGTCGGCGTCGCGTACCGCCTGCGCCGCCCGCACCAGCTCCTCGGCGTAGTGCAGGTACTGCTGGAGGACCTCGCGGGGCACGGGCTCGACGAGCAGGGCGGCGCCGGCCTCGTGGATCGCGGTGTCCTCGAACTCGTGGTTCCCGCCGACGTGGTCGAAGTGGTAGTGGGTGTTCACCACCGACACCGGCAGGGCGGTCAGCTCCTCCACGACCGGCCGCACTCGCGCGATCCCCAGCCCGGTGTCGAGCAGGACCGCACGCTCGGCGCCCTCGATCAGCCACATGTTGACGTGCGACGGCTCCGCGATGCTCCACACTCCTGCGGAGACCTGCCGTGCCTCGTGCCAGGACGCCATCGTGGCGCCTCCCTCCCAGGAGTCGGTGTGCGGACGCTCGCAGGGGCTGCACCGTACGCTGACCTACAGTCGGACGGTAGGTCTGGGGACCTGCACGAGGGGCGGAGGAGGGCGACGTGACCGCGAGCCGGCCCGGCCCCTACACCGTCGGCGAGGTGGCGGCCGCAGCCGGCGTGAGCCCGCAGACGATCCGCGAGTGGGAACGCCGCGGCCTGCTGCGGGGGCAGCGCACCCCCGGAGGGCAGCGGCGTTTCGGGGAGCCCGCCCGCGCGGCGGCGCGCCAGCTGGCGGCGACGCGCCGGCGGACCGAGCAGGCGACCGCGCCTCCGTCTCCTCCGGAGGAGGGCCTCGAGATCGCGCGCACCGGCGCGCGGATCCGGGCCGCCCGCCTCAAGGCCGGGCTCAGCCAGAGCGAGGCGGCCGAGCGGATCGGCATCTCACGCTCCTTCCTCTCGACCGTGGAGCGGGGACAGTCCGGCGTCAGCGTGCACGTGCTCTCCGCCATGGCGGACGTCTTCGGCATCCCCATGGGCGAGTTCGGCCCGCCGGCCTCCCCGACCGCGGTGCTGCACCCCGACGAGCGCCCACGGACCGTCCTCGCCGGCGGCGTGACCTGGGAGGAGCTGGTGACCCCGGGCCGGGCGATGGAGCCCGCCCTCCTGCACGTGCCGGGCCGCGAGACCAGCGGCGGCCGGGTGACCCGCCCCGGGGAGACGTTCGTCTTCGTGCTCAGCGGCTCCCTCGTGTTCGAGGTCGAGGGCACGGACGCCGAGCTGGGGTTGTCCGACGGCGACGCGCTGATCATCGAGGCCGCCACGGCGTACGCCTGGCGGAACCCGTCGCCCGCCCCGGCGCGCTGCCTGTGGGTCGAGGAGGTGCCGAGGGCACGCCCGCGGAACGCCGGACGTTGACCTGCGTCACAGTCGGGTTGTAGCTTTCCGCGCCATCGCGCTTCCGCGCGGCAGCGTCGAGGAGGCTGGCATGACGTCGTCCGGGCACGACACCGAGGGCAACCGCGCGTTCGCGGTCGAGCAGCACGGCATCGACCACATCCCCGAGAACAGCCGCAACGCGACACCGCGCGAGATCTTCTTCACCTGGTTCGGCGCGAACGTGATCTTCACGTACATCGTCATCGGCGCGATCGTCGGTTCCCTCGGCCTGTCCCTGTGGCAGAGCCTGACCGTCGTCGTCCTGGGCAACCTCGCCTACGTCCTGGTCGGGCTGACCTCGATCGCCGGCCCACGCGCGGGGACGGCGATGCTCGCGGTCTCCCGGGGGGCGTTCGGCACCATCGGCAACCGCGTGCCCTCTGCCCTGAGCTGGCTGACCACCATCGGCTGGACGACGGTCAACATGGTCATCGGCACGCTGTCCCTCGTGACCCTCGCCGACCTCGTGGGGCTGGGCTCGGGCGCGGCAGTCGAGGTGGTCGCCCTCGTCCTCGTCACCGCGGCGACGGTCTCCGTCGCGATGCTGGGCCACGCCACGATCCTGCTGGTCAACACGGTGCTGTCGTTCGCCCTCGGCATCGGCACGCTGGTCCTGGGCGTCATGGTCGTCGCCGAGGCCGCGGGCAGCGGGACGAGCACCGGCGGGAACGCGTCGCTGGGCACCTGGCTGATCGCGTTCGCGGTGATCGCCGCCGCGCCGATGTCGTACGTCAACACCGGTGCGGACTACTCGCGCTACCTGCCCGTGGGCACCTCCGCCCGCACCGTCACCGCGGTGTCCGCGCTGGGCTCCTTCATCCCCGCGACGCTCATCGGCGGCATCGGCGTGCTGGCCGCGTCGGTCACCGACATGACCGACGCGATCGCCGGCCTGCAGAGCATCGTCCCGGAGGCCCTCCTGGTGGTGTACCTCGCCGTCGTCGTCGGGGGCACCATCACCAACAACTTCCTGAACACCTACTCGTCCGGGATGAGCCTGCTCGCGGTCGGCGTCTCGACCACGCGCACGCGGGCGACGGCGCTCAACATCGCGCTGGCCCTGGCCGTCACCTGCTACGTCGTCTTCTTCCGCGACTTCTCGGAGTTCCTGGTCGCCTTCCTCACCCTGATGATCGTGTGGAGCTCCTCGTGGTGCGGCGTCTTCCTGGCCGACATGCTGCTGCGCCGCAGCCGCTACGACGTCCGGGCCCTGCTGCAGCCCACCGGCGGCGCGTACTGGTACCGCGGCGGCTGGAACCTCGTCGCGGTGGGCTGGTTCCTCGCCGGCGTCCTCGCCTCCGCCCTGTTCGCGACCAGCTCGATCTGGACGGGACCACTCACCGCCTGGGTGGACGGCGGCGACCTCTCGATCTTCGCCGGACTCCTCGTGGGCGGAGTGGGCTACTACGTCCACGCCCGGGCGCGCGGGGTGGTCGGCGCACCCGCCGCCACCGGCGCCGCGGCGCGGGAGACCGGCGCCGCAACGGTCGAGCGCGCCTGACCGCCCGGAGCGGCGGCCGGCGCCCCGGTCGCCGCTCCGGGTTGTCCGACGAGGTCCGGCAGGCGACGCTCGGGGCATGGGTGCCGACGACGCCGTCTTCTTCGCCCGCCCGGAGGGAGAGCCCTCGCCGCTGGGCATCGCCCCGCGTCTGGCCGGCTGGATGGCGACCGGTCACCCCGACCAGGTGCACGTCCGGGCTTTCGTCACGCACGCCCAGCAACTGCTCGGCCCGGCCCCGGAGCAGGCGCAGCCCGCGGCCCTGCGCCTGGACGTCGGGCTGGCCGACGACGTCCGGATGCTCGACCAGTACGCGCTGAGCCACTACCTGGTCCCGCTGGTCGAGTGGCTGGGCCCGAACGGCGGGTGGGAGTTCGCCAGCGTGTGGGCCACGAAGGCACCGGGGAAGGACACCCTCCTGCGGCGCGGGGTCGCCGAGCCGGTGGAGCGCCCCGCCGGTGAGCGCACGTTCGTCGTCCGCACCAGCACCTCGGTCGGCTCGCCGGAGTACACGGCCCAGGTGCGCGAGCAGCTGGCGGGTGAGGAGGCGGTGACGGAGGGGCCGGTCAGCCTGCAGCTGTCGTTCTCGGTGCCCCCGGGGTGCAACTGGGCGGGGCTGTGGCAGCCCACGGTCGACGGCCTGGTGCCCGTCCTCGGCGCCGCCGGGGACGACCGGCCGGACGACCCGCGCGACGGGAGGGTGGTCGAGCTGGCCCTGCACCGGCGGGAGGACCCCGCGCTGGACCACGACGTCGTGATCACCGGGGTCGCCCGCACCCTGCCGGAGGACCGGCCCGCCACCGTCTGAGCGCGCTCGGGGAAGGCAGCAGCCTTGCTCCCCATCTTGCGGGTGCGCCCACCTCCCCCGACGGCGGGTGGGCGGTCGGGCGGATCCAGCCGACGCTGTTCCACGCACGGGGGATCTCGACCAGACGGGATCTGACCGATGGAACACGCCGCCCTCTCGCGACGCGACGTCCTCAAGCTGTCCGCCGCCGGGGCCACCGCCCTCGCACTGCCGCTCGCGGTGCCACTGAGCGCCAAGCAGGTGTCGGAACTGGACGAGAGGCTCCTGCCGCGGCCCTACGTGCGGCAGGCGGTCTACCCGCAGCCACCGATCATCCGGGTGGCGGCGACGCCCGGCCGCGCCAGCGTGACGCTGGAGCAGGCGGAGGAACTGGTGCAGGTCCTCCCGCCGCCGGCGCCCAGGACGCGGTTGTGGGTGTACCGCCGGCCGGGGACGACGGGCACCTTCCCCGGGCCCACGATCAAGGTGCGGCGCAACCAGCCCCTCACCGTGCGGCAGATCAACCGGCTGCCTCCCCGGCACCCGCTGTTCGGTCACGCGTTCTCGACGTCGACGCACCTGCACGGAGCGCCGTCGCTGCCGCAGTTCGACGGCTACGCCAACGACCTCACGCCGCCGGGGTACTTCAAGGACTACCAGTACAACAACACCGAGGACGCACGGACCCTCTGGTACCACGACCACGCCTGGCACGTGACGGCCGAGAACGTCTACACCGGTCTCGCCTCGCAGTACCACCTGCTGCCCCCCGAAGGGGACCCGACCTTCGGGCTCCCCGTGGACAACGAGTTCGACCTGCCCCTCATCATCAGCGACGCCGCGTTCAAGAAGAACGGCGACCTGCTCTTCGACGACAACAGCGAGTCGAGCTTCATGGGCGACGTGATCCTGGTCAACGGCGTGCCGTGGCCGGAGGTCCCGGTCCGGCCGCGGCGGTACCGGTTCCGCATCCTCGACGCCTCCCAGTCCCGGGCCTACGACCTGCAGCTGACCGGCGGGCTGCCGATGACGCTGGTCGCCACCGACGGCGGGCTGGTGCGCCAGCCGGTCGAGATCCAGCGCCTGCGGATCGGCAACGCGGAGCGCTACGACGTCCTCATCGACTTCTCCCGGTTCGCGGGCCAGCGGATCGAGCTGCGCAACAACCGCGTCGACAACACGATCGACTTCGACTTCACCGACCGGGTGATGGCCTTCCGGGTCGGCACCGACCCCGGCGGCACCGACCCGGCCCTGGACCTCGCCGGCTGGCCCGCCGTCGATCCCCAGGGCGTGCTCGCGCTCGACCCGAGCCAGGCCGTCGCGCGGCGCAACCTCCGGTTCGAGCGCCAGGGGGGCGAGTGGACGATCAACGGCCTCACCTGGGAGGACGTCGAGAACTCCGACTTCCGCAACGCGATCGCCCGCCCGCTGGTGAACAGCGTCGAGGTGTGGGACCTGGAGAACCGCTCGGGTGGCTGGTTCCACCCGATCCACCTGCACCTCGTGGACTTCCGGATCCTGAGTCGCACCGACGGACGCGGCCGGGTGCAGGTCTTCGAGGACGGGCCGAAGGACGTGGTCTACCTCGGCGAGAACGAGACCGTGCGGATCGTGGCGCGCTTCGGCCCGAACATCGGCCGCTACATGATCCACTGCCACAACACCGTGCACGAGGACCACGACATGATGCACCAGTTCTGGGTCCTCGGCCCCAACGGTGAGGAGGGTCCGGACCCGATCACGGCGGCGCCGCCCCAGCCCCTGCCGGGTGGCGGCGCCGGGTCATCCCCGTCGCCATCGCCATCGCCGTCTCCCTCCGCATCGCCGTCGCCATCGCCGTCCCCATCGCCGTCGCCGGTTCCTCCCGGCACCGGACCGGGAGCCGGCTCCGGTTCCGGTTCGGGGGGCGCGACCGCGACCACGACCCCGCCGCGGCGTGGGGCGCCGGCGACTCCGACACCGACCACGACGGCACCGCCTCGGCGGCGGTGACCCCTCCGCGGCGGCCGGCCGCCCGGTACCGGCCTCAGCCGGCCGCCGGTCCGGTCGCCGCCGGGCGGGCCGGGTCGTTCGACCACTGCGACCACGACCCGGGCCACAGGGCGGCCTCGACACCGGCGACGGCCAGTGCCGCCACCTCGTGGGCCGCGCTGATCCCGGAACCGCAGTACGCGGCCACCGGCCGGCCGGGGGCGACGCCGAGACCCGCGAACCGCGCGGCGAGTACAGCGGCTGGAAGGAACCGCCCGTCCCCGTCGAGGTTCTCCGTCGTCGGCGCGCTGAGTGCGCCGGGCACGTGCCCGGCGCGCGGGTCGACCGGCTCGACCTCCCCGCGGTAGCGCTCGCCGGCCCGCGCGTCGAGCAGGACGCCGCCGGCACCGGGCACCGCGGCGGCCTCGTCGATGGACAGCACCGGCATGCCGCCGCCGCGGAGAGTCACGTCGCCCGGCTCGGGGACGACTTCGCCGGTGTCCAGCGGGCCGCCGGCCCGGCTCCACGCGGCGAGGCCGCCGTCGAGGAGGCGGACGTCGGTCAGCCCGCCCCAGCGCAGCAGCCACCAGGCGCGGGCCGCGGCCAGTCCGCCGGCGTCGTCGTAGACGACCACCCGGTCGCCGTCGCTGACGCCCCAGCGCCGCGCCGCGTCCTGCAGTCGCTGTACCGACGGCAACGGGTGGCGGCCCTCTGCCGCCGAGGGCGGACCGCTCAGCTCGCTCTCCAGGTCCACGAACACCGCGCCGGGGAGGTGGCCCGCGAGGTAGTGCTCGCGCCCGCGCGGATCGCCCAGCGCCCACCGGACGTCGAGCAGCACCGCCTCCTGCCGTCCGACGCCGAGCTCGTCGACGGTCACCAGGACGGCGGCCTGCGGAGGTGCGGTCACCGGAGGGCGAGCAGGCTGCGCAGCTCCTGGGTCAGCGCCTCGTGCGCCTCGGGGTGCTGGTGCCATGCGGCGGGCGTGGCCTGCAACAGGGAGATCCGCCAGCGGCCACCGCCCTCGTCGACCGCGAGCACCGTGTGGATCGTGTGGTAGCGCGGATCGACGTCGTTGCTCCCGGGCGGGATCATCCCGGCGTGGGCCAGCAGCATCGCCACGCCCTGCGCGACGGGGCGCACGCTGCGGATCACCGCGACGTAGGTGGCCGTCTGGTGGTTGCCGAAGATCTGCCGGAAGTCGGCCGCGATGGCCAGCCGCCCATGGTGGTGGGTGCCGTCGTACCCGATGATGTCGCCGTCGTCGGCGAAGGCGGCGGCGACCGCCGCACCGCTGCGCCGGTTCCAGCCGTCGAGGAACGACGTGTAGAGCGCACGGATCTGGGCGTCGTACGGGTGCGCTGCGGTCACAGAGTCCTCCTCGCTGGCGCCGCCGGCCGGCGGTGCAGTTTCCCGCGTGACCGCGCCAGCCCGGTCACGTCGTCCCTCGTGTGCCATGGGACGGGAGTGACGGTAGTGGTCACGCCGCGCCGACCGTTCGCCCCTCGCCGACGGCGAACTGGGTCCGGTACAGGTCGGAGTATCGGCCCCCGAGCGCCAGCAACTCGGCGTGAGTGCCCGACTCCACGATGCGACCGTCGTCGACGACGAGGATCTGGTCGGCGCTGCGGATGGTCGACAGCCGGTGCGCGATCACCAGCGACGTGCGGCCGGTGAGCGCGGTGTCGAGGGCGTGCTGCACCGCCACCTCCGACTCGCTGTCCAGGTGCGCGGTGGCCTCGTCGAGGATCACGATGCCCGGGGCCTTGAGCAGCACGCGGGCGATCGCCAGCCGCTGCTTCTCCCCGCCCGAGAGCCGGTAGCCGCGGTCGCCGACGACGGTGTCGAGGCCGTCGGGCAGCGACCGCACCAGCCCGGCGATCCGGGCGCCGGCCAGGGCCTCCCACAGCTGCGCCTCGCTCGCCTCGGGCCGGGCGTAGAGCAGGTTGGCGCGGATCGTGTCGTGGAAGAGGTGGGCGTCCTGGCTGACCACGCCGATGGCGTCGCGCAGCGAGCCCAGCGTCACGTGCCGGACGTCGACGCCGCCGACCCGGACGGTGCCGCTGGTGGCGTCGTACAACCGCGGCACCAGGTTGGCGATCGTCGACTTGCCGGCGCCCGAGTGGCCGACCAGGGCCACCAGCTGGCCGGGCTCCACGCGGAAGGAGACGTCGTGCAGCACCGCGGTCGGTCCGCCGTGCTCGGGCAGGGAGACCTCCTCCAGCGACGGCAGCGACACCTCCGCGGCCGAGGGATAGCTGAACGACACGTGGTCGAACTCGATCGACCGGTCGCCCGCGGGCACCGCGACCGCGTCGGGCTCCTCGCGGATCATCGGCTCCAGGTCGAGCACCTCGAACACCCGGTCGAAGCTGACCATCGCGCTCATGACGTCGACGCGGACGTTGGACAGCGCGGTCAGCGGCCCGTACAGGCGCGACAGCAGCAGCGCCAGGGCGACGACGTCCCCGGGGCTGAGCGAACCGGTGAACGCCAGCCAGCCGCCGAGGCCGTAGACCAGCGCGGTCGCCAGCGCGGCGACCAGCGTCAGGGCGGTGAAGAAGGTGCGCCCGTACATGGCCGACAGGACGCCGATGTCGCGCACCCGCGCGGCGCGGCCGCTGAAGCCCGCCGCCTCGGCGTCCGGCCGGCCGAACAACTTCACCAGCAGGGCGCCGGCGACGTTGAACCGCTCGGTCATCGTCGCGTTCATCGACGCATTGAGCCCGTAGGACTCCCGGGTGATCTCCTGCAGGCGGCGGCCGATGCGGCGCGCGGGCAGCACGAACACCGGCACCAGGACCAGCGAGAGCGTGGTGATCTGCCAGGAGAGGCTGAACATGACCCCGGCGGTCAGCACCAGGCCGATGGCGTTGGAGAGCACCCCCGACAGCGTCGAGGTGAAGGCCTGCTGGGCGCCGATGACGTCGTTGTTGAGCCGGCTGACCAGCGCGCCGGTCTGGGCGCGGGTGAAGAACGCCACCGGCATCCGCTGGACGTGCTGGAACACCCGGCTGCGCAGGTCGTAGATGACCCCCTCGCCGATGCGGGCGGAGAACCAGCGGGTGGCCAGGGAGATGCCGGCGTCGACCACCGCGAGCGCGGCGATGAGCAGGGCGATCCGCACGATGTCGGCCGCGGTGCCCTCGAGCCCGGCGATCCGGTTGATGATCCGGCCGGCCAGCAGCGGGGTCAGCACCCCGATCACCGAGGAGCCGATGACCAGCAGCACGAAGAACGTGAGGTCCCGCCGGTAGGGGCGGGCCACGCCCAGCACCCGCCGCACCGTGCCCTTGGGCAGCTCCCGCGCCGCGACCGACGGATCGCGCCGGAAGGACCGCATCGCCGCCATCGAGGTCATGGGACCGCTCACGTCGCCACCACCTCCTTCCCGTCGTCCGGCCAACACCACCGCTGGACGGCGGATTCCACCCCAGGATGTCAGCGCCCTCCGACGAGTTCGGCGAGCCGGCGGGTCTGGGCCGCCCGTTCGGCGGCGTCCTGCGTGGCGGGGTCGTTGCGGACGGCGGAGCGCACCAGCGCGGCGGTCTCCCGGCTGGCGCCGGCCGGGGCCGCGGTGATCGCGGTGACCAGCTCGGTGACGGCGGCGTCGAGCCGGTCGGCGGGGACGACGGTGTTGGCCAGGCCCACGGCGTGCGCCTCGGCCGCACCGACGCCCCGGCCGGTCAGGCACAGCTCCAGCGCCCGCGAGTAGCCGACGAGCTCCACGAGGGTGCTGGTCCCGGTGAGGTCGGGGACCAGCCCGAGCGTCGCCTCGGGGAGCCGCAGGACGGCGTCCTCGGTGAGGACCCGCAGGTCACAGGCGAGAGCCAGCTGGGCGCCCGCGCCGATCGCGTGCCCCTAGACGGCGGCGACCGAGACGATCCCGGGCGAGCGCAGCCAGCGGAACCCGGCCTGGTAGCCGCGGATCCGCTCCTGCGTCTCCTCGGCCGGCATCCGCGCCAGCTCCCCCAGCCCGCCGGCGGTACCCGGGTCGCGGCTGAAGAGGCTGCGGTCCAGGCCCGCGGAGAACGACCGGCCGGCGCCGCGGACCACGACGACACGGACCTCGTCGTCGAGCGAGCCGCCGATCGCGGCCAGGGCGGCCCAGGTGGCGGGGGTCTGCGCGTTGAGCTGGTCGGGACGGTCCAGCGTGACGGTGAGGACGGCGCCGTCCCGCGCCGTCCGCACCCGCCCGGCGTCGTCCTCCGGCGTCACGCCTTCTTGGTGTTCCGGTTGGCTCCCCCGCGGCTGCGGAGCGTGGCGCCGGACTCCGACAGCAGGCGGTGGACGAAGCCGTACGAGCGGTTGGTCGACGTCGCCAGCGACCGGATGCTCTCCCCGCCGTCGTACCGCTGGCGCAGCTCGTCGGCCAGCGAGGACCGGTCCCCCCCGGTGATGCGCTTGCCCTTGCCCAGGTCCGCAGTGCTCGAGTCGGCCATGACTCCCCTCCGTCAGCGACCGTCCGCGGACCGCGCGACCCGCTCCGGCAGCTCGTCCCCTCGGCGCCGGGCCCCACTGACCTCGGCATCCCGCGACCCATGATCACCCAGCACCCCCGGCCGCGCGACGTGAAGGACGACCCGAGGCGGATCGAGGGACGACTCCCTGCCGGGGACGGCACCGAGTCGTGTGGACCGGTAGCGGGGACCCGGAGGGCCTCCCGACCGGGACACGGGCAGCGGCTCAGCGAGCAGGGGGGGGGGACGGCACCTGGCCGCGGTGCGGTCCGGAGGACCGCGGTGACTACGCCAGCTCGACGAGGTCGGCGAGGTCCTCGCTCCAGGCGTCCTCGGTGCCGTCGGGCAGCAGGATGACCTTGTCGGGGTCCAGCGCCCGCACCGCACCCTCGTCGTGGGTGACCAGCACGATCGCGCCCGTGTAGGTGCGCAGCGCCTCGAGGACCTGCTCGCGGCTGGCCGGGTCGAGGTTGTTGGTCGGCTCGTCGAGGAGGAGCACGTTGGCGCCGGAGACGACCAGCGTGGCCATGGCCAGCCGGGTCTTCTCGCCGCCGGAGAGCGTGCCGGCCCGCTGGTCGACGGTGTCGCCGGAGAAGAGGAAGGCGCCGAGGATGCGCCGCAGCTCGGTGTCGGTGCTGTCCGGAGCCGCCGAGCGCATCACCTCGAGCAGCGAGCGGTCGAGGTCGATGGTCTCGTGCTCCTGCGCGTAGTAGCCGACGCGCAGGCCGTGGCCGGCCTTGACCTCGCCGGTGTCGGGGTCCTCGGTGCCGGCGAGCATGCGCAGCAGCGTCGTCTTCCCGGCGCCGTTGAGCCCGAGGACGACGACGCGCGTGCCGCGGTCCACGGCGAGGTCGACGTCGGTGAAGACCTCGAGCGAGCCGTAGCTCTTCGACAGTCCCTCCGCGGTGAGCGGGGTCTTCCCGCACGGGGTGGGCGTGGGGAAGCGCAGCTTGGCCACGCGGTCCTGGACGCGGACGGCCTCCAGCCCGGCGGCCAGCCGCTGGGCGCGCTTGTCCATGCTCTGCGCCGCCTTGGCCTTGGTCGCCTTGGCGCGCATCTTGTCCGCCTGCGCGGCCAGCGCGTCGATCTTGCGCTCGGTGTTGGCCCGCTCCTGCTTGCGGCGGCGCTCGTCGGTCTCCCGCTGCGCCAGGTACGGCTTCCAGCCGAGGTTGTAGACGTCGACGACGGCCCGGTTGGCGTCCAGGTGCCAGACCTTGTTGACGACGGCGTCCAGCAGCTCGACGTCGTGGCTGATGACGATCAGGCCGCCCTTGTGCGAGGCCAGGAACCCCTTGAGCCAGGTGATCGAGTCGGCGTCGAGGTGGTTGGTGGGCTCGTCGAGCAGCAGCGTCTCGGCGTCGGAGAACAGGATCCGGGCCAGCTCGACGCGGCGGCGCTGGCCGCCGGAGAGCGTGCGCAGCGGCTGGACCAGCACCCGGTCGGGCAGACCCAGCGCGGTGCAGATCCGGGCGGCCTCGCTCTCGGCGGCGTACCCGCCCAGCGCGGCGAACTGGTCCTCGAGCCGGCCGTACCGGCGCACCGCGCGGTCGCGCTCGGCGTCGTCGGCCGGCTCGGCCATGGCCACCTGCGCCTTGGTCATCTGCGCGCGCAGCACGTCGAGCCCGCGGCCGGAGAGCACGCGGTCGCTGGCGGTGATGTCGAGGTCGCCGCTGCGCGGGTCCTGCGGCAGGTAGCCGATCTCGCCGGTCACCTCGACCTTGCCGGCGTGCGGCAGCCGCTCCCCGGCGAGGGTGGTGAGGGTGGTGGTCTTGCCCGCTCCGTTGCGGCCGACCAGCCCGATGCGGTCACCGGGCTGCACGCGGAGGGTCGCCTCGCTGATGAGGATGCGGGCGCCGGCGCGCAGCTCCAGCCCCGTGGTCGTGATCACTGATCCCAGGGTAGGCGCTCCTCCGGCTCCGGTCCGCCCTCGGCCGGGGTGACGTCCGCGGCACCGTTGTCCACAGGCGGCCGCTCGCGCCCCACACGGCGCCGCCGCCCGGTCCACCATCCGGGCATGACCTCGTCGAACCCGACGTCGCAGGGCCCGCCGCGCCCGTCCTGCGGGCGTCCCGCGGTCGGTGCGGCGGCGCAGCCGCGCGCCCCGCTGCCTGCCTCGCCGGCCGCGACCGCGACCATCGCGTCGCTCTTCGGCCGGCTCCCGCGCAGCAGCGTGGTCCTGCAGCTCCTGGTCCTGCTGGCCGTGCAGCCGGTCCTCGTTCTGTCGACCTCGGCCCTGGAGGGTGCCGGCCCGCTCGCCGGGCTGCTCGTGCTCGTCCTGCTCGACGCGCTCGTGCTCGCGCGGGCCAGCACCTTCCTCATCGCCCACGTGGCCGAGTGCTGCATGAGACTGGGCGCGATCCTCACGGCCGTCCTCGGGTTCCTGATGGTCTGGGCCTCGATGCCACCCGTGTCCTGGACAGCCACGACCCTCCTGGGCGCAACGGCCGTGATGGCGCTGCTCGTGCGGCGGGATCCCCGCCTGGCCGGTCGGCTGCCGGCCACTCCGACGTTCGTGGGAGTGCTGGCCGTCCCCGTCGTCCTGTGCCTCACCGGTTCGCTGATGGTGACCTTCTGAGCCGACCGTCCGGGCGGCGCAGACGCGCCGACCGTCGGCGGGTGGCCGCCGCGCCCCGGCCCTACCGTGGACCGGACGTCCGGAGGGAGGGAAGCGGCCGTGGACCCTGCGGAGGCGCCGCCGCTCCCCTACCGGGCGCGCGGGCTGGAGTGGTTGCTCGCGGTCGGCGTGGTGCTCGTCGCCACCGCCGGCGCCGGCATGACCGCCCTGTTCGGCGGGGACTGGGCCCGGGTCCTCCTCCTCGGCCTCGCCGTGGCCGCGGCCATGGCGAGCTGGGCCGCCGCGGTCGCGACGTTGCCACGGTCGGAGGAGGCGCTCGCCGCCGCGGCGGTCGTGCTCGCCGCGCTGGGCGCCGACCCGGGCGGCTCCCTGACGTCCGGCAGCCTCGGTCCACCGGTCACCGTCGGCGCGGTCGCCGCTGTCCTCGCGTTCCTGCTGCCCTCCCCGGTCGCCTGGCCTCTGGCCGTGTGGGCCGCCGTCCAGGTGACCGCGCTGCGCGCCGTCGACGGCGCACCGTCCGGCTTGCCCGACGTCGCCCTCACCCTCGGAGCCGCCCTGGCCGGGCTGGCCACGGCCGGCACGGCCCGACCCCTGGTCGCCCGGATCGCCCTGCTGGCCGCGATGCCGTGGTGGGTCGCCGGCGTCGGCGGCGCCGTGTACACCGCCTGGACCGGCGCGGGCCCGGCGCGCTGGCTCCCGGTCGCGCTGACCGTCGCGGCGGCCGCCGCACTGCTCGCCGCGGCGCAGCGGCGGGAGCTGGGTGCTCTGCTGCGTCCGCCGTCGGCCGTGGCCGCGCTGTGCGGGATCGCGGCCGGCGCGGCCGTCGGGGCCGCGCTGCACAGCCCCGGCCCCGTGGCCGTCCCGCTCGCCGGCTACCTCGGCGTCACCCTCGCCTCGGTCGCCGCGGCGCTGCTCACCGGCGCCGCGCGCCGGGCGGTGCTGCCCGCTGCGGTGGGCGCCGCAACGACGCTCGTCGTCCTGTGCCTCGTCCAACTGCTGGCCGACGCCCGGTGGACGGCGCTGGCCTGGCTCCTCGCGGTGACCGCGGCGTTGAGCCTGCTCACCGCGGTGCTCCGGCGCGACGAGCGTCCGCGGGCCCTGCCGGCGGCCGTCGTGTGCGGTGGTCTCGCGGCGCTGTGCACGGTCCCGGACGGTGGGCTGGGCGGTCCCCGCGGCGCCGCCGTCGTGCTGACCGGCCTGTACCTCGTCGCCCTCACCGGCGGCCTCGGCCTGGAGACGCGCACACGGCGGCCGACCGTGACGGCCGCGGCTGCCTGCGCGGTCGCTGCGGCGGCCCTGCTGGTGGCCCTCCGCGCCCGCGGCCAGCTGGCCCTGCACCTCGCCGTCCAGGGCGCCGGCACCTACGTGTGGGCGTGGCTGCTGTGGCGGCAGGCGCGAGGCCGTCGTGCCCGGTGGTCACGGCGACGGGCGGCGCGGGCCGCCCGGCCGGACGCCGCGACGGCCGAGCCGGGCTGGGCGGCCCGGTTGGGGGACGCCGTCCGCCCCGGGGCCCGCGCCGTCCGCCACGGGCTGCGCGCCGTCCGCGACGGCATCCGCGTGGTCCGGCGGTCCGTGCAGGAGGCGATCGCGGTTCCCCCCGGCCCGGCGCCGGCAGCGGAGCGGCCGGCGTCACGGGCGACGCGGCCCCCGGCGCCCGCCCCGCCCGACCCCGAGCCGGTCGACGAGGCGACGGCCGCCCCCGAGGTGTCGCCCGCCTGGCGGGCCGGCGCGGCGCAGCTGGTGCTGGCGGCGTGGGTCCTCGCCGCCCTCACCGACGCGGCGGTCCCCGAGGCCTACTCGCTGCCGGCGGCGGTCGGGTTGCTGATGGCGGCGGGCCCGCGGCTGGCGTCGGGGCGGTCGGCGCCCGCCTGGGGGCCGGGGCTGTGGGTCGCCGCGGCGCCGTCGGTCGCGTGGGCGGTGCTGGCGCCGGGGAGCACCCGTCCGCTGCTGGTGTTCGCCGTCGCCGCCGCCGTCATGGCGCTCGGCGCGTGGCGGTCGGTCCGTGCGCCGGTGGTGGCCGGCGCCGCCACCGCCGTGACCCTCGCCCTCGGCCTGCTCGTGGTGCAACTGCCGCTGGCGGTCGGCAGCGCGCTCGTCGTCGGCGTCAGCCTGCTGGCCGTCGGGGCCTGGCGGGAGATGGTGCTGCGGCGGCGCCGGCGCGAGCGGGAGTCCGATGACGGGACCACCCCGGCCGACCGGTCCGACGGCTTCCGTCGCCGCGTGGCCGCCATGAGGTGAGGCCCGAGACGACCGTGGCGCCGCGACTCGGCCCGGAAGGGCAGGGTCACGGCGCCACGGGACGGCGTCGGTCGTGGCTCAGACTCGGAAGCCCAGGGCCCGCAGCTGCTCGCGACCGTCGTCGGTGATCTTGTCCGGACCCCACGGCGGCATCCAGACCCAGTTGATCCGGATGTCGTCGACCAGCCCGGGGCCGGGACCGCCGGTCAGGGCCTCGCGGGCCTGGTCCTCGATGACGTCGGTCAGCGGGCAGGCCGCCGACGTCAGGGTCATGTCGATGACGGCCACGTTCGACTCGTCGACGTCGATGCCGTAGACCAGGCCCAAGTCGACGACGTTGACCCCCAGCTCGGGGTCGACGACGTCACGCATGGCCTCCTCGACGTCCTCGATCAGCGCCGACTTGTACGGCGGCAGCTCCGCCGGCGTGGCGTCGGCGGGCTCGGTGCTCACCGCGTTCTCGGTCGTCTCGCTCATGCGTCCTGCCCTCCAGTCGGGGTGGTGGGGTGGGCGACCGACAGGGCCCGTGCGCTGGCGTCCTTGAGGGCCATCCAGCTCATCAGCGCGCACTTGATGCGCGCCGGGTACTTCGACACACCGGCGAACGCGACGGCGTCCTCCAGTTCGTCCTCGAGCTTCTCGGCGACGGCCGCGTCGCCCTTGCTCTGCATCAGCGTCATGAAGTGCTCGCCGGTCCCGAGCGCCTCGGTCACGGTCTTCCCGATGACCAGGTCGTACATGGCCGACACCGACGCCTGGCTGATCGAGCAGCCCATGCCCTCGTACGAGACGTCGGCGAGGCGCTCCCCGTCGAGGTGCACCCGCAGGGTCACCTCGTCGCCGCACGTCGGGTTGACGTGGTGCACCTCGGCCTCGAACGGCTCGCGCAGACCGCGGCCGTGCGGGTTCCGGTAGTGGTCCAGGATGATCTCCTGGTACATCGACTCGAGCTGCATGCTCAGCCCACCTCCACCGGGGCAACGCCGAAGAACTCCTGCGCCTTCCGGACGGCGTCGGCCAGGGCGTCGATGTCGTCGTACCCGGTGTGCACGTAGAACGTCGCCCGCGTGGTGGCAGGGACGCCGTAGCGCCGCACCACCGGCCAGGCGCAGTGGTGCCCCACCCGGACCTCGACGCCGAGGTCGTCGAGGACCTGGCCGACGTCGTGCGGGTGGATGCCCTCCACGGTGAAGGAGATCGCGCCGCCGCGGGCCACGGTGTCGGGCGGGCCGATGACGGTGACCCCCGGGATCTCGGCCAGCCGCGCCAGCGCGTAGCCGGTGAGCGCCTCCTCGTGGGCGTGCACGTTCTCCATGCCGAGCCCCTGCAGGTACTCGACGGCCGCGGCCAGCCCGATCACCTGCGCGGTCATGGGCACCCCGGCCTCGAACCGCTGGGGCGGGGGCATGAAGGTGCTGCCCTCCATGCGCACGACCTCGATCATCGATCCGCCGGTCAGGAACGGCGGCAGCGCGTCGAGCACCTCGTAGCGGCCCCACAGGACGCCGACCCCGGTGGGCCCGAGCATCTTGTGCCCGGAGAACACCAGGAAGTCCGCGCCGAGCGCGGTGACGTCCACCGGCTGGTGCGGCACCGACTGGGCGCCGTCGACCAGGACGAGCGCGCCGACCTCGTGGGCGCGGGCGACGATCTCCCCGAGTGGGTTGATCGTGCCCAGGATGTTCGACTGCTGGGTGACCGCGACCAGCTTGGTCCGCTCGTTGACGACGGTGGCGAGGTCCGACAGGTCCAGCCGGCCGTCGTCGGTGAGGCCCAGCCAGCGCAGCGTGGCGCCGGTGCGCTCGCACAGCTGCTGCCAGGGCACCAGGTTGGCGTGGTGCTCCATCTCGGTCACCACGATCTCGTCGCCCTGCCCGACGGCGTACCGGCGGAACTGCTCCTCCTTGGCGGTGGCCGCGTTGGAGAGCGCGTAGGCGACGAGGTTGATCGCCTCGGTGCTGTTGCGGGTGAACACGACCTCCTCGGCCGGGGCGCCGATGAAGGCCCCGATCGTGGCGCGTGCCGCCTCGTAGCGGGCGGTGGCCTCCTCGGCCAGCTGGTGCGCACCCCGGTGCGGGGCGGCGTTGCAGGTCTCGTAGAAGTCCCGCTCGGCGTCCAGGACGCTGCGCGGCTTCTGCGAGGTGGCCCCCGAGTCCAGGTAGACCAGCCGCTTCCCGTCGCGGACGGTGCGCGACAGGATCGGGAAGTCCGCCCGGATCGCCTCGACGTCCAGCGGCAGGGGCGGCTTGTGCGCCCCGGCAGCGGGACGCGAGACGGTCTGGGTCATGACTGGAGGACCTCCGCAGCGGCCGACTCGGCGCTGGCCTGCTCGTTCGAGTCCTTGACGTACGCGGCGTAGCCCTCGTTCTCCAGCTTCTCCGCCAGCTCCGGACCGCCCTCCTCGACGATCTTGCCGGCGACGAAGACGTGCACGAAGTCGGGCTTGATGTAGCGCAGGATCCGCGTGTAGTGGGTGATCAGCAGGACGCCGACCTCGCCCTCCGCGCGGGTGCGGTTGACGCCCTCGGAGACGATCCGCAGCGCGTCGACGTCCAGGCCGGAGTCGGTCTCGTCGAGGACGGCGATCCTCGGCTTGAGCAGCCGCATCTGCAGGATCTCGTGGCGCTTCTTCTCACCGCCGGAGAAGCCCTCGTTGACGTTGCGCTCGGCGAACGCCGGGTCCATCTCCAGGGCGGCCATCTCGCTCTTGACGTCCTTGACCCAGGTGCGCAGCTTCGGCGCCTCGCCCTGGACGGCCGTGGCCGCGGTGCGCAGGAAGTTCGACACCGAGACCCCGGGCACCTCGACCGGGTACTGCATGGCGAGGAACAGGCCGGCGCGGGCGCGCTCGTCGACGCTCATCGCGAGGACGTCCTCGCCGTCGAGGGTCACCGTGCCGCCGGTGATCGTGTACTTCGGGTGACCGGCGATCGAGTACGCGAGGGTCGACTTGCCCGACCCGTTCGGCCCCATGATCGCGTGCGTCTCACCGGAGCGGACGGTCAGGTCGACCCCGCGGAGGATCTCCTTGGTGTCGTCGCCCTCCCCCACGGTGACGTGCAGGTCGCGGATCTCCAGCACGGACACTTCTCTTCTCGCTCCTCAGTTGCGGGTCGCGGGGACGGAGGCGTCGACGTCGACCAGGACGTCGTCGCCCTCCACCCGGACCGGGTAGACGGGCACCGGCTCGGTGGCCGGCAGGTTGGTGGGCTCACCGGTGCGCAGGTCGAAGCACGACCCGTGCAGGTAGCACTCGATGGTCGGGGCGCCGTCGAACTCCTCGACGTCGCCGTCGGTCAGCGGGACCTCGGCGTGCGAGCAGAGGTCCTCGAGCGCGAAGACCTCGCCCTCGAAGCGGACCACCGCGACGTCGACGTCCGCCAGCTCGACCCGCAGGGAGCCGTTCTCGGGTACCTCGGACAGCGCGCAGAGCCGCTCGAACGCCATGTCAGCCCTCCACCGGCTGCTCGGCGAGCGCCGGCAGGGCCCCGAGGCGGGCCTCGATGGTGCCCATCAGGCGGTCCTGCAGCCCGGGCAGGCCGATGTGCTGGACGACGTCGGCGAAGAAGCCGCGGACGACGAGGCGCCGCGCGGTCTCGGCGTCGATGCCACGCGAGCACAGGTAGAACAGCTGCTCGTCGTCGAACCGGCCGGTGGCGCTGGCGTGGCCGGCGCCGACGATCTCGCCGGTCTCGATCTCCAGGTTGGGCACCGAGTCGGCGCGGGCGCCGTCGGTGAGCACCAGGTTGCGGTTGAGCTCGTAGGTGTCGGTGCCGGTGGCCGCCGGGCGGATCCGGACGTCACCGACCCACACCGTGTGCGCCTTCTCGCCCTGCAGCGCGCCCTTGTAGAGCACGTTGCTGGTGCAGTTGGGCACGGCGTGGTCGACCCACAGCCGGTGCTCCTGGTGCTGGGTCTCGTCGGCGAAGTAGACGCCGAACAGCTCCGCCGTCCCGCCCGGGCCGGCGTACTGCACGTTGCTCACCAGGCGCACGAGGTCACCGCCGAGGGTCACCACGACCTGCTTGAGCGTGGCGTCACGGCCGACGACGGCGTCGAACTGCCCGCCGTGCACCGTGCCCGGCGCCCAGTCCTGCACCGACACCAGGGTGACCTGCGCGCCGTCCCCGACGAGGACGGCGACGCCCCCGGAGTACCGGGCGAGGCCGCTGTGGTCGAGGACGACCGTCGCCTCGGCGAACGCGCCCACCTCGACGACCAGCTGGCCCCACACGACGTCGTCGGAGCCGGTGCCCGACAGCCGCAGGGTGACCGGGCGGTCCGGCTGCGCCTCGGCGGGCACGCGGACGACGGCGGCACCGCCGCTGCGCTGGCGGGTGAGCGCGGCGAGCCGGTCGACCGGCTCGGGCAGGCCCTTGAGCAGCGGGTCGTCGGCGTCGACGCTGGTCAGCTCGACGCCCTCGGGCAGGTCGGTGTCCCACTGCAGGTGCGCGTCGGACGGCGCGCCCTGCAGCAGCGGGCGGATCCGGCGCATCGGGGTGAAGCGCCACTCCTCCTCGCGGCCGGTCGGCTCGCCGAAGGCGTCGGGGTCGGTCGAGGTGAACCGCTCGGCCGGGGAGCCGGTCGGCACCGGGCCGCCGTGCGAGTGGGCGCCGGGGCCGGCCTCACCGGCGGTGGCGGTGCCACCGGCCGGGGTGGTCGGCGGCCCGGCCTGGGCGCCGACGCCCGGGGCGAACAGCTCACCGGCGAGGCCGCCGGTGGTCTCGACGGTCGTGCTGGTGTTGTCGGGGGCTGACATCAGCCGACGGCACCTTCCATCTGCAGTTCGATGAGGCGGTTGAGCTCGAGGGCGTACTCCATGGGGAGCTCGCGGGCGATCGGCTCCACGAAGCCGCGGACCACCATCGCCATCGCCTCGTCCTCGGTCATGCCGCGGCTCATGAGGTAGAAGAGCTGGTCGTCGCTGACGCGCGAGACGGTCGCCTCGTGGCCCATGGCGACGTCGTCCTCGCGGACGTCGACGTAGGGGTAGGTGTCCGACCGGCTGATGGTGTCGACCAGCAGCGCGTCGCACTTCACCGTCGACTTCGAGCCGTGGGCGCCCTCGTCGATCTGGACCAGGCCGCGGTAGGAGGTGCGGCCGCCACCGCGGGCCACCGACTTCGACACGATCGTCGAGGAGGTGTTCGGGGCGGCGTGCACCATCTTGGCGCCGGCGTCCTGGTGCTGGCCCTCACCGGCGAAGGCGATCGACAGCACCTCGCCCTTGGCGTGCTCGCCGGTCATCCAGACCGCCGGGTACTTCATCGTGACCTTGGACCCGAGGTTGCCGTCGACCCACTCCATGGTCGCGCCCTCGTGGGCGATCGCCCGCTTGGTGACCAGGTTGTAGACGTTGTTCGACCAGTTCTGGATGGTCGTGTACCGGCAGCGGGCGTTCTTCCGGACGATGATCTCGACGACCGCGGAGTGCAGCGAGTCCGACTTGTAGATCGGCGCGGTGCAGCCCTCGACGTAGTGCACGTAGGCGCCCTCGTCGACGATGATCAGCGTCCGCTCGAACTGGCCCATGTTCTCGGTGTTGATCCGGAAGTAGGCCTGCAGCGGGATCTCGACGTGCACGCCCTTCGGCACGTAGATGAACGAGCCGCCCGACCACACCGCGGTGTTCAGCGCGGCGAACTTGTTGTCGCCGGACGGGATGACCGAGCCGAAGTACTCCTTGAAGAGGTCCTCGTGCTCCTTGAGGGCGGTGTCGGTGTCGAGGAAGACGACGCCCTGCTCCTCGAGGTCCTCACGGATCTTGTGGTAGACGACCTCGGACTCGTACTGGGCGGCGACACCGGCGACCAGCCGCTGCTTCTCGGCCTCCGGGATGCCCAGCTTGTCGTAGGTGTTCTTGATGTCCTCCGGCAGCTCCTCCCACGACGTGGCCTGGGCCTCGGTGGAGCGCACGAAGTACTTGATGTTCTGGAAGTCGATCCCCGACAGGTCCGAGCCCCAGTCGGGCATCGGCTTGCGGTCGAAGAGCTTGAGGGCCTTGAGGCGGCGCTCGAGCATCCACTCGGGCTCGTTCTTGCGGCGGGAGATGTCCCGGACGACGTCCTCGGACAGGCCCCGTCGCGCGGAGGCACCGGCGACGTCGGCGTCAGCCCAGCCGTACTGGTAGCGGCCGAGCTGCTCGATCTGCTCGTCCTGCGTCAGCGGCGCGCTGGTCACCGGCTGCTGGGTGCTGGTCATACGGGCGTCCTCTCCCGGTCGTACGTGTGGGTGGAGCTGGTGGACGGTGCGGTGCGCGTGGCGGCCGTCGTCGGCTGCGCTCCTCGCTCACCTGGTACAGGGCGCACGGGGCCCGATCTGTTCCCCGCGCGCATGTGAGCAAGGACCCCGTCCTCCTCACCCCTCGCGCGCTCGGGGTGAGCCTCTGGACGGGGCCGACGGACGTCGGCACCCATCCGGACGGGGCCCGGGATGTGGGTGGTGCAGACGCCGTCGCCGTGGGCGATCGTCGCCAGCCGCTGGACGTGGGTACCCACCAGCCGGCCGATCACCGCCGTCTCGGCCTCGCACAGCTGCGGGAACTCCGCCGCCACGTGCGCCACCGGGCAGTGGTGCTGGCAGAGCTGCCCGCCGCTGGAGATCGCCGAGGCCGAGGCAGCGTAGCCCTCGGCCGTCAGGGCCGCGGCGAGCACCTGGGCCCGGTCGACGGTGCCGCTCGCGGCCGCCTGCTCGACGGCCGTGGAGCAGCGCTGCTCGAGGCCGGACAGCTGCGCCTCGGCGACCGCCCGCACGGCGTCGGGACCACCGGATGCGGCCACGTACCGCAGCGCGGTCAGCGCGAGGTCGTCGTAGGCGTGCGGGAAGTCGGAGCGGCCGGCGTCGGTCAGGTGGAACAGTCGCGCAGGACGGCCGCGGCCGCGGCGGGCGCCCGGCGCCTGCCGCTCCTCGACCCGGCCGGTCGCGACCAGCGCGTCGAGGTGCCGGCGGACGGCGGTCGGCGAGACGCCCAGCCGCCCGGCGAGCTCGGTAGCGGTCTGCGGTCCGTGCTCCAGGAGGAGCGCGGTGACGCGGTGCCGCGTGCGCCCGTCGTCGGCTGTCGCCGACGACCGGGGCGAGGGCACCGGGGCCCTGCCGTCCTGCACGTGGTCGCTTTCCACAACACAAGTGTTGCCTATTTCGGGGCGACCGCAAGCAAGGGGGACCTAAGTCCCGGGCCCCCGGGACCTCTGGTGATGGCCTGCGCCCCGGGGTGAGGCCGGCGTGTGAGCAAGCCCTCACCCCGTCGCCGTCCCCGCGGACGGTCCGGACCGGCTCCGGGGACCGCCTAGCATCGGAGCGTGCCGGTCTCCCCTGCCGTCGTCTCGCGCCTCGCCCTGGCCAACGCCGTCGCCAACGGCGCCATCGTCGTCACCGGTGGAGCCGTCCGGCTGACCGGTTCGGGCCTCGGCTGCCCGACCTGGCCCCGGTGCACCGACGAGAGCTTCGTCGCGACCCCCGAGCTGGCCGGGCACGGCGTCATCGAGTTCGGCAACCGGCTGCTCACGTTCGTGCTCGCCGCCGTGGCGATCGCCACCGTAGTCGCGGTCTTCCGCTCGACCCGGCGCGACCTGCGGGGTCTGGCCGTCCTCGCGTTCCTGGGCATCCCCGCGCAGGCACTGCTCGGCGGGGTCACCGTGCTCACCGGGCTCAACCCGTGGACCGTCGCCGCGCACTTCCTCGTGTCCTCGGTGCTCGTCGCGGTGACGACGGTGCTGTGGCTGCGCTCGCGGGAACCGGGCGTGGGCCAGCTGCTGGTCCGCCGTCCGTTCGCGCTGCTCGTGTCCGGCATCGCGGTGGCGACCGCCGCCGTCCTGGTGCTGGGCACGGTGGTGACCGGCAGCGGTCCGCACAGCGGCGACCCCGGGGCCGGCCGCACCGGCTTCGACCCCGAGCTGGTCAGCCAGCTGCACGCCGACTCGGTCTTCCTGCTGCTCGGGCTGACGGTCGCGCTGCTCGTCGCCCTCCACGCCACCGACTCCCCCGGTCGCCTCAGGCGGGCCGTGCGGGACCTGCTGGCCGTCCAGCTCGCCCAGGGGGTGGTGGGCTACGTGCAGTACTTCACCGACCTGCCCGTCGCGCTCGTGCTGCTGCACATGCTCGGCGCGGTGCTGGTGACGGCGTTCACCGCCCGCCTGGTGTGGTCGGTGCGCGGCCCGGCGTCCGAGCTGCCGCTGGACGCCTCCTCGGTGCCCGCCGCCGCCACCCGCTGAGCCGGGCTCCCACCCGCCAGACACGACTCCGGGGAACCAGCTCCCAGGCGCCCCTGACAGGCCGCAACTCCGGGGAAGGGGCTGCCCGCTCCGACGCCGGCGACGCTGCCGCCCCAGCCGGGTACGGCTCCCAACCGGTGTGGACCGGTCGCGGGGGCCCGGAGGGCCTCCCGACCGGGACACGAGCAGCGGCTCAGCTCAGCAGGGACACGGCACCTGGCCGCGGTGCCGTCCGGAGGACGGCGGTGTCACCGCGGTGCCGTCCGGAGGATGGCGGTGCCACAGCGGTGCCGTCCGGAGGACAGCGGTGACCCAGCGGGTCAGGGAGTCAGACCAGGACGTCGACGATGATCGCGACCGACAGCAGGGTCATGTACGTGATCGAGATGTGGAACAGCTGCATCGGCTTGGTCTCGGCGCCGGTGCGGATGCGGCGGAGCAGCCGGTGCGCCTCGACGGCGAACCACAGGCCGAGGGCGGCCGCGGCGGCGGTGTAGATCCAGCCGATGCCGAACCCGTCGGCGACCGGCCAGAGCAGCAGCGAGACCGCGACGGTCAGCCAGGTCCAGACGACGGTCTGCCGCCCGACGGACATCGCGGAGGCCACCACGGGCAGCATCGGCACGTCGGCGCGGGCGTAGTCGGCCCGGAAGCGCATGGCCAGCGCCCAGAAGTGCGGCATCTGCCAGCAGAAGACGACGCCGAAGAACACGACCGCGGGCCAGGTCACCGAGCCGGTGACCGCCGCCCAGCCGATCAGCACCGGTGCCGCCCCCGGCACGCCACCGAACTCGGTGCTGCGGCGGGTGTACCGCTTGAACACCATCGTGTAGAGGACGGCGTAGTAGACGATGGCGGCCAGCGCGAGGCCGGCGGCCAGCAGCGTCGTGGTGGTGGCCAGCAGCCCGACCGACACCACGGTGAGCACCAGCCCGAACACCAGGGCCGCGCGCGGGCTGACCTCGCCCATCGGCAGCGGCCGCCGCTCGGTGCGGTGCATGAGCCGGTCGATGTCGCGGTCGTACCAGCAGTTGAAGACGTTGGCCGCGCCGGCGGCGAGCGTGCCGCCGACCATCGTGGCGATCAGCAGCCGCCAGGAGGGCCAGCCGCCGGAGGCGAGCATCATCGCCGGCAGCGTGGTGACCAGCAGCAACTCGATGATCCGCGGCTTGGTCAGGGCCACGTAGGCCCGCACGGTGTTGGAGAGGCGACGGGCCTGGACGGCCGGGCGCTCCGACAGCGCGGTCACCGCGAGGCCTCGGGTGCGCAGGCACACGGGCAGGGCACCACCGGGCACCTGGACAGCACGAGGTCCCTTCCGAGAGGGGACGGAGAACGGACCAACTGTAGCCCGCGGCCGACACCCGCACGGGCGGGCATGACTAGGGTCTCGTCACGTTGGTGCTGCGCATGCAGCGGGTAGGGCCGACGTCGACGACGACGGTGCGCCTGGGTCCGGCGCGACGGGCCGTGGGCACGCGCGACGCCCGGTCGCTGGAGCCGCGCACCGTCGTCCGCCCGGGGTCGGCTGGTCTCCACCGGTCGTCCCGGGCGGTCCCGCACAGGCCGACCCCGAGGGAGCACCCGCAAGATGGGAACCAAGAGCACCGCGTCCGAGGCCCCGGCCGAGGCGGCCTCCGACGCGCCGACCGGCAACCCGACCCAGCCCTCCCCCACCCTGCCGGAGGGCTTCGGCGATCTCGACCGCCGGGCCATCGACACGGTCCGCGTGCTGGCGATGGACGCCGTCCAGAAGGTCGGCAACGGCCACCCGGGGACGGCGATGAGCATGGCGCCGACCGCGTACCTGCTGTTCCACAAGTGGCTGCGGCACGACCCGAGCGACCCGCAGTGGGTGGCCCGCGACCGCTTCGTCCTGTCGATGGGCCACTCGAGCCTGACCCTGTACATCCAGCTGTACCTCTCCGGTTACGGCCTGGAGATCGAGGACCTGCAGGCGCTGCGCACGTGGGGCTCGAAGACCCCCGGCCACCCCGAGGTCAACCACACCCCGGGCGTGGAGACGACCACCGGTCCGCTGGGCCAGGGCGTGGCCAACGCCGTCGGCATGGCGATGGCGGCCCGGCGGGAGCGCGGGCTGCTCGACCCCGACGCCCCCGAGGGTCAGAGCCTGTTCGACCACACGATCTGGGTCTTCGCCTCCGACGGCGACCTGGAGGAGGGCGTCAGCGGCGAGGCCTCCTCGCTGGCCGGCACGCAGAAGCTCGGCAACCTGGTGCTCGTCTACGACGACAACCGGATCTCCATCGAGGACGACACGAACGTCGCCTTCACCGAGGACGTCGGCAAGCGGTACGAGGCCTACGGCTGGCACGTCCAGCAGGTGGACGACGGTGAGGACCTCGCCGCGGTGGACGCCGCGTTCGCCGCGGCCAAGGCCGAGACCGGCCGCCCGTCGATCATCGTGCTGCGGACGATCATCGCCTGGCCCGCGCCGAACAAGCAGAACACCGGCGCCGCGCACGGCTCCGCGCTCGGCGAGGACGAGGTGCGGGCCACCAAGGAGATCCTCGGCTTCGACCCCGAGCGCACCTTCGAGGTGGACGACGAGGTGCTGGCCCACGCCCGCTCGGTCGTCGAGAAGGGCAAGGCCGACCACGCCGAGTGGCAGGAGCGTTTCGAGGCGTGGCAGCAGGCCAACGGCGAGGGCGCGGCCCTGCTCGAGCGCATGACCACCCGCACGCTGCCGGAGGGGTTCGCGGCGCAGCTGCCGTCGTGGGACGCCGACCCCAAGGGCGTGGCCACCCGCAAGGCCTCCGGTGAGGTGCTCGCCGCCCTGTACCCGGTGCTGCCCGAGCTGTGGGGCGGCTCGGCCGACCTGGCGGAGAGCAACAACACCGCGGTGAAGGGCGAACCGTCGTTCCTGCCGGCCGACCGGCAGACGAAGATGTGGACGGGCGGTCCGTACGGCCGCACGCTGCACTTCGGCGTCCGGGAGCACGCCATGGGCGCGATCATGAACGGCATCGCACTCCACGGCGGCACGCGCGTGTACGGCGGCACGTTCCTCACGTTCTCCGACTACATGCGCGGCGCGGTGCGGCTGGCCGCGCTCATGCAGCTGCCGGTCACCTACGTGTGGACGCACGACTCCATCGGCCTGGGCGAGGACGGCCCGACGCACCAGCCGATCGAGCACTTCGCCGCGCTGCGCGCCATCCCCGGGCTGGACGTCGTCCGGCCGGCCGACGCCAACGAGGTGTCGGTGGCCTGGCGGACGATCCTCGAGAACAACGACCGGCCCGCCGGCATCCTGCTGTCGCGGCAGAACCTCCCCGTCTTCGACCGCGGCGAGTTCGCCTCGGCCGAGGGCGTGGCCCGCGGCGCCTACGTGCTGGCCGAGGCCTCGAACGGCAGCCCCGAGGTGATCCTGCTGGGCACGGGCTCGGAGGTGCAGATCGCCGTCGCCGCGCGGGAGCGGCTCGAGGCCGAGGGCGTGCCGACGCGGGTCGTGTCGGTCCCCTGCGTCGAGTGGTTCGCCGACCAGGACCAGGCCTACAAGGACGAGGTGCTCCCGCCGTCGGTCCGCGCCCGGGTCAGCGTCGAGGCCGGCGTCCCCATGGGCTGGCGGGAGTTCGTCGGCGACGCCGGCCGGATCGTCGGCCTCACCCACTACGGGGCCAGCGCCGCCTACTCGGTGCTCTACGAGGAGTTCGGCCTCACCGACGAGGCCGTCGTGACCGCCGCGCGGGAGAGCATCGAGGCGGCGCGGTCGGGAGCCGCCGTCCCGGCCGGGCCGATCGCGGCCACCGGCGGCCTGCCGCACCCCACCGGCGACCGCTGAGAAAGGACCCCGCTGCCCCACCACTCGCTGCAGGACCCCGCTGTCCCCCGCCACTCGCGAGCTCGCGGCGGGCCCTGCAGCGGGGCCATCCCCATCCGAAGGGAAGAGACATGGCACAGAACGAGAAGCTGGCCGAGCTGTCCGCGGCCGGGGTCGCCGTCTGGCTCGACGACCTGTCGCGCGACCGCATCCACACCGGCAACCTGCAGTCGCTGGTCGACGAGTACTCCGTCGTCGGCGTCACGACGAACCCGACGATCTTCGCCGCGGCGATCAGCGGGTCGGAGCTGTACGACGACCAGCTGCACGCCCTCGCCGTCCGGAAGGTGAGCGTCGAGGAGGCGCTGCGCACGATCACCGCCTCCGACGTCCGCGACGCCTGCGACCTGCTGGCACCGGTCGCGCAGCGGCAGCCCGGCGACGGCCGGGTGTCCCTGGAGGTCGCGCCCGGGCTCGCCCACGACACCGACGCCACGGCCGCCGAGGCCGCCCACCTGTGGTGGCTGGTGGACCGGCCCAACCTGTTCATCAAGATCCCGGCGACCGAGGCCGGACTCCCGGCCATCACGACGTCGATCGCCCGCGGCATCAGTGTCAACGTCACCCTCATCTTCAGCCTCGAGCGCTACCGGGCGGTCATGGACGCCTACCTGGCGGGGCTGGAGAAGCGGGCGGCCGACGGCGGTTCACTCGAGGGCATCGCGTCGGTGGCGTCGTTCTTCGTGTCCCGCGTGGACACCGAGATCGACAAGCGGCTGGACGAGGCGGGCGCCGACGCCGCGCTCAAGGGCAAGGCGGCGCTGGCCAACGCGCAGCTGGCCTACCAGGCCTACGAGGAGGTCTTCTCCTCCGACCGCTGGAAGGCCCTGGAGGCGAAGGGGGCCCGGCCGCAGCGGCCGCTGTGGGCGTCGACGGGCGTCAAGAACCCCGACTACCCCGACACCCTCTACGTCAGCGAGCTCATCGCCCCCGGCACGGTCAACACCATGCCGGAGAAGACCCTGATGGCCTACGCCGACCACGGCACCCCCGGCACCCCGGTGCAGAAGACCTACGACGAGGCCGCCGCGGTGATGCAGTCCATCAGCGACGCCGGTGTCGACCTCGACGACGTCTTCCGGGTGCTGGAGGACGAGGGCGTGCAGAAGTTCGTGGACTCCTGGGACGAGCTGACCGAGTCGGTGCGCACCCAGCTCCAGGACAAGGCGTGACCTTGCGCTTCTCCTGCGCCGGGCTCGACGTCCCGCAGGCCGTCCGCACCCAGCTGGCCGACGACGACGTCGCCGGCCGGCTGGTGCGCAAGGACCCCACCCTCTGGGGTCCGGAGGCCGAGGGCGAGGCGTCGGTCCGGCTGGGGTGGCTGGACCTCCCGGCCACGTCGCGGGAACTGGTCCCGCGGCTGGCCGCACTGCGCGCCGAACTCCTGGCCGAGGGCCTGGACCGGGTCGTGCTGTGCGGCATGGGCGGGTCCTCGCTGGCCCCCGAGGTGGTGTGCCGGACGGCGGGCGTCCCCCTGGTCGTCCTGGACACCACCGACCCGGCCGGGGTGGCCGCGGCGACGACCGACCTCGACCGGACGGTCGTGGTGGTCAGCTCCAAGTCCGGCGCCACGGTGGAGACCGACAGCCACCGGCGCGCCTTCGTGGACGCGTTCGCCGCGGCCGGCCTGGACGAGCAACAGATCGGCGCGCGGTTCGTCGTCGTCACCGACCCGGGCTCCCCGCTGGCGGAGGCGGCGGCGGCGATGGGCGCCCGCGCGGTCTTCCTCGCCGACCCCACCGTGGGCGGGCGCTACAGCGCCCTGTCGGCGTTCGGCCTGGTGCCGTCGGCGCTGGCCGGCGTCGACGTCGCGGTCCTGCTGGAGGACGCCGCCGAGCTCGCCGAGCACCTGGCCGAGCCCGGCAACCCGGCGCTGGAGCTGGGGATCGCGCTCGGCGCGGGCTTCCGCACCGGCCGGGACAAGGTCGCGCTGGTCGACGGCGAGCTCCCGGGCTTCGGCGACTGGGCCGAGCACCTGGTCGCCGAGTCCACCGGCAAGCAGGGCCGGGGGCTGCTGCCGGTCGTGCTCGAGTCCCCCGCTGCACCGGGCGCCACGGACCCGGACACCCTGCTGGCCGTGGTCGGCGGCGGCCCCGTCGAACCGGGGCCCTCGGTCGGCGTCCACGGCCCGCTGGGTGCCCAGTTCCTGGGGTGGGAGTACGCGACGGCGGTGGCCGGGCACCTGCTCGGCACCAACCCGTTCGACCAGCCGGACGTGACCGAGAGCCAGGAGAACACCCGGCGGCTCCTGGCGGCCGGCCTGCCCGAGGAGAAGCCGGTGGCCACCATCGGCGCGGTCGAGCTGTACGCGCACGGCGACCTGCTCGACCAGGTCGACCTGAGCCTCCACGACGGCGTCCGCCTCGCGCTGGACGCGCTGATGGCCGCCGTCCCGCCGCGGGGCTACCTCGCCGTGACGGCCTACCTGGACCGGGAGCGGGACGCGCGCGCGGCGGAGCTGCGCGCGGCCCTGGCTGCCCGGAGCGGGCACGCGGTCACCTTCGGCTGGGGGCCGCGCTTCCTGCACTCCACCGGGCAGTACCACGAGGGTGGGCCGCAGACCGGTGCGTTCCTGCAGCTCACCGGCGCCCTCCACCTCGACCTCGACCTCCCCGTGCCCGACCGGCCGTACAGCTTCGGCACCCTGCAGGCCGCCCAGGCCGCCGGTGACCGTCAGGCACTGGCGGAGCGCGGCCGGCCGCTGCTACGCCTGCACCTGACCGACCGGGCGGCCGCGGTCGGGCAGCTGCTCGACGCGCTGCGCTGACCCGTGTCGGCCAGGATCGGTTCCCCGGGGCGCGGTCCAGGGCCGCGCGCCTGCTCCACCCCGCCGGGCGGTCCACCGCCGCGCCGGCCGGCGGGCCCGCACTCAGACCTCGAGGACGGACGATGATCTCCAACCCGCTCCGCGACCCGCGGGACCGGCGGCTGCCCCGTGTGCCCGAGCCGTGCGCCCTGGTGGTCTTCGGCATCACCGGCGACCTCGCCCGCAAGAAGCTGCTCCCGGCCGTCTACGACCTCGCCAACCGGGGCCTGCTGCCGACGAACTTCGCTCTGCTGGGCTTCGCCCGCCGCGACTGGGGCGACGAGGACTTCGCCGAGCTGGCCCGCGATGCCGCCCGCAAGGCGGCCCGCACGCCGTGGCGGGAGGAGGTCTGGGAACGGCTGGCCGGCAGCGTCCGGTTCGTGCAGGGCTCCTTCGACGACGACAACGCCTTCGACCAGCTCGCCGCGACCCTCGGCGAGCTGGAGGGCACCCACGGCATCGGCGGCAACGCGGCGTTCTACCTGTCCATCCCGCCGGCGATGTTCCCGGTCGTCCTCAAGCAGATGCAGCGCACCGGCATGGCCGACAGCACGGCCGACCGCTGGCGCCGGGTGGTGGTGGAGAAGCCGTTCGGCACCGACCTGGCCTCCAGCCTGGAGCTCAACGCGCTGGTCGACTCGGTGTTCACCGCCGACGACGTCTTCCGCATCGACCACTACCTGGGCAAGGAGACCGTCCAGAACCTGATGGCGCTGCGGTTCGCCAACACCCTGTTCGAGCCGGTCTGGAACGGCCACCACGTCGACTCGGTACAGATCACGATGGCCGAGGACGTCGGCATCGGCGGCCGGGCCGGGTTCTACGAGGAGACCGGCGCCGCCCGCGACGTCCTCCAGAACCACCTCCTGCAGCTGCTGGCGCTCACCGCGATGGAGGAGCCGGTCGAGTTCTCCGCCGAGGAGATCCGCACCGAGAAGCTCAAGGTGCTGCGCGCCATCTCACTGCCGGAGGACCTCGGCACCTTCGCCGTCCGCGGCCAGTACGAGCAGGGCTGGCTGGCCGGCCAGCGGGCCACCGGCTACCGGCAGGAGGAGGGCGTCGACCCGGGGTCGAACACCGAGACCTACGCCGCCGTCCGGCTCGGCGTCGAGACCCGCCGCTGGGCCGGGGTGCCGTTCTACCTCCGCACGGGCAAGCGCCTCCCCCGCCGGGTCACCGAGATCGCGCTGGTGTTCAAGCAGGCACCGCACCTGCCCTTCGCCGCCACCGACACCGAGGAGCTGGGCAACAACCAGCTGGTGGTGCGGGTGCAGCCGGACGAGGGGGTCACCCTCAAGTTCGGGTCGAAGGTGCCCGGCAGCGTCATGGAGGTCCGCGACGTGTCGATGGACTTCCTCTACGGCGAGCAGTTCACCGAGGCCAGCCCCGAGGCCTACGAGCGGCTGCTGCTCGACGTCCTCCTGGGCGACGCGACGCTGTTCCCGCGCAACGCCGAGGTGGAGGCCTCGTGGGCGGTCATCGACCCGCTCGAGGAGTTCTGGGCCGGGACGACGCCGCACCCCTACCGGGCCGGCGAGTGGGGCCCGCGGGCGGCCGACGAGATGCTCGCCGCCGAGGGACGCCGGTGGCGGCGACCGTGACGCGGGCACCGAGTACAGCCACCCGACCGGAGGAGACCCGATGACGACGCTGTGGGACACCACCGGCTCCGCGGTGGTCAAGGAGCTGGCCGCGCAGCGGCGCACCGGCGGCGCCGTGCTCTCCGGCGTCGCCCTGACGCTGGTCGTGGTGGCCGACGAGGGCCGGGTCGCCGAGGCGGAGGAGGCGGCGACCGCGGCCGCCGAGCAGCACCCGTGCCGGCTGCTCATCGTGGTCCGCCGGCAGATCGAGGCACCGGCGCCCCGCCTGGACGCCGAGGTGCTCATCGGTGGCCGCCTGGGCCCGGGCGAGGCGGTGGTCATGCGCATGTACGGCCGGCTCGCGCTGCACGCCGAGTCGGTGGTGCTGCCGCTGCTGGCCGCCGACGCGCCGGTGGTCACCTGGTGGCACGGCACCCCGCCCGAGCGGCTGGCCACCGACGCGCTCGCCGTCATCGCCGACCGGCGGATCACCGACAGCTCCCTGGCCGACGACCAGCTCGCGGCGCTGCGGACCCGGGCGACGGACTACGCCCCGGGCGACACCGACCTCGCCTGGACCCGCAGCACGCCGTGGCGGGCCACGCTGACCTCGACGGTGGACTCGGTCTCCGGCCGCCGCGGGGACGTCGTCCGGGTCGTCGGCGGCCGGGTCGAGGGGCAGCCCGGCAACGCGACCGCGCAGCTGCTGGCCGGGTGGCTGAGCGCCCGGTGCGGCACCGAGATCGGCGTCACCGAGGCCGACCGGCGCCCCGGCCCGAGCGGCGTCTCCTCCGTCGTCCTGGAGCTGGACCAGGACGAGGAGGTCCGGGTCACCGCGGACCGGCGCGGCGGTGCGGTCATCGCCCAGCCGTACCGGCCCGAGGCGATGGTGGCGCTCCCCGACCGCCAGCTCGGCGACCTGGTCGGCGAGGAGCTGCGCCGGCTCGACCCCGACGAGCCCTTCGCCGAGGCCCTGGAGGCCACGACCGGGGTCGCGGGGCTGACCGACCGCTCGCCGGTCCGCGAGCACGTGTGGTTCGACCCGGCCGAGGTCCAGGGCGGGGACGGCGACCCGCTGCCGACGGTGCCGCTGACCTCCGAGGGCAGCGACGACGTGGCCGAGCACGGGGAGCACGACACCGAGCAGGTGCCCCGGTGACCGAGCTCGCGAGGTCACCCAGGAGTGGAGCAGCCCGGCGAGCGAGCCGGCCGAGCACCGGCGAGGCAGCCTCGTGAGCCTCCAGCCGGGCGACCGGGTCGCTGCCGGGCTGGCCGGCAGTGACCGTCCCGTGCCCGACGTGGTGATCGAGCCCGACGCCGACCGGCTGGCCCGGGCCGTCGCCTCCGCGCTCGTGGCCCGGCTGGCGGCGGCCCAGGCGGTGCACGACACCGCCTCCGTGGTCCTCACCGGGGGCGGCGTCGGCACCGCCGTCCTGGAGCGGGTGGCGGCCCTGGCCGCCGAGCCGGAGCGGGAACGGGTCGACTGGACGGCGGTGGACGTGTGGTGGGGCGACGAGCGGTTCGTGCCCGCCGGCAGTGAGGAGCGCAACGAGACCGGCGCCCGCCGCGCGCTGCTCGACCCGGTCGGTGTCCCGGCCGGGCGCGTGCACGCGATGCCGGCCTCGGACGCCGGGTTCACAGAGCCCGAGGAGGCCGCCGCCTGGTACGCCGAGCAGCTGGCCGCGGCCGCACCGGAGGGTCAGGCGCTCCCGCGCTTCGACCTGCTGCTGCTCGGCATGGGCCCCGAGGGCCACGTGGCCTCGATCTTCCCGGGGACACCGGCCGCCTCCGACGACCGGCTCGTGGTCGCGGTGCGCGACTGTCCCAAGCCGCCGCCCACCCGGGTCAGCCTGGGGTTCGCCGCGATCAACTCCGCCGAGGAGGTCTGGCTGCTGGTCTCCGGCGAGGGGAAGGCCCCCGCCGTCGCCTCGGCCCTGCGCTCCGGCGTCGGCCCCCAGGAGCTCCCGGCCGCCGGGGTGCACGGGCGGCGGGCCACCCGCTGGCTGCTGGACGCCGCGGCCGCCGCGGGGCTCGACGCGCCCCGGTAGGGCACTGACGCGGACGTCCGCCGGCCTCTGGCCCCGGCCGGCCCGGGCGAGCACACTTCCTGACGGGCCCGAGCAGACGGCGCCAGCGGACCTCCAGACGACGGCGGCACCGTCCGCCGCCCCCGTCGAACCCCTCCCGGAGTCCCCATGACCAGCTCCGCACCGACCGTCCGCCGTCCGGTCCCGGACGCCCTGCTGCCGCTGCCCCCGCGGGGAGCCGCCGAGCCCGTGCGCCGCCACCGCGGCTGCTTCTGGGACCACGAGCAGGCCGCCTGGACGCCCTACACCCCGGTGCCACTCCCCCGGCCGGCCGCCGACTGACGACCGCCCGGTGCCCGAGCTGCGCTCGGGCGACGGGCGGTGGACGGGGGGAGGTCAGGCGCCGCGGCGGGCCCGCAGCTTGGCGAGGGCCTCCTCGAGCAGCGCGTCGCCGTCGGCGTCACTGCGCCGCTCACGCACGTAGGCCAGGTGGGTCTTGTAGGGCTCGGTGCGGGGGACCGGCGGCGGAGCTTCCTGGTCCTGGCCCGCGGGGAGGCCGCAGCGGGGGCAGTCCCACGTCTCGGGCACCTCCGCGTCGAACGCGAAGGCGACGCGGGTCTCGTGGCCCTGCGTGCACCAGTAGGCCACCCGGTGCCGCGGTGCAGCCTCACCGCGCTCGGCCTCGCCCATCGGCCCTGCCCCGACCCGAGTGCCCCGGATCGCGTTCCCACCAGCCACGAGTGCCCCCTGCGTTTCAGCGGTCTGCGGCGGCCTGTGCCGCGCGCGCAGTCTAGGGCGTGGAGGGGCCGATCCTGGGCCCGTTTCTCCTCCCGGAACGAGGTCGTCCCGAAATCCGGGCGCGATCCGGGTTCAGACCTTGAGCAGGATCCCCAGGCCGACGACGCAGATCGCCCAGATCAGGCCGGTGAAGACGGTCAGCCGGTTGAGGTTCTTCTCGACCACGGAGGAACCGGCCAGCTGCGAGGAGACCGCGCCGCCGAACATCGAGGACAGGCCCCCGCCCTTGCCGCGGTGCAGCAGGATCAGCACCACGAGGAGCACGCTGGTGAGCACCAGCAGGAGGTTGAGGACCAGCTCGATCATGCTCCGAGGGTAACCGACCGGGCGGGCACCCCCGGCCGACGCGGCCGACGAGGGGTCAGCGGACGCCGGCGGTCGCCAGGTCGTAGCCGGTGTAGGCGGCCATGACCACCCCGTTGCGCAGCCGCTGGCCGGCCAGCAGCTGCACCCGCGACTCGGCGAGGGGCACGTACGCCCCGGTCCCCGCGGCGGCGGTCGCGACCTCGCGCCAGGCGTCGCGGGCGCCGTCCCCGGCGGTGCGGGCCTGGTCGACCAGCGTGTTCACCTCGACGGCGTCCAGCCGGGCGAAGTTGGTGTTGCCCACCGGGCTGACCGACCGGCCGTCGACCAGCGGCACGAGGAACGACCCCGGGGTCGGGAAGTCGGCGGTCCAGGTGGCCAGCACGATGCCGAACCCGTTGGCCGCCACGTTGTCCGGGTTGCCGACGTCGGTGGCGTAGAAGCCGGGGGCGGCCAGCGGCCGGACCTCGACCTGGATGCCGACCTCCCCGAGCTGGCCCGCGACCTCCTCGGCGACGGCCACGCTCGTCGCGGCGTCGGGCACGGCGAGCACGGTGCTGAAGCCGTCGGGCTGGCCGCAGGCGCGCAGGTGCTCACGGGCGGCGTCCGGGTCCGGCTCCGGATCGGCCTCCTCCGGGCCGCCGGCCAGCGCGCGCGGCCACAGCTGCGAGGTGCGCGCGGCGTTGACCGACCCGCCGAGCTGCTCCTGAACCGCCCGCCGGTCCACCGCCGCCACGACCGCGGCCCGGCACTCCGGGTTGTCCATCGGGGCGACGTTGGTGGGCAGGGCGAGCAGCCGGACCACGCCGCTGGTCACCTCGTCGACCCGGTCCCCCACGGGGACGTCCCCGCCGGCGCCCTCGGCCAGCCGGGCCGTCGTCGCCGCCTGGACGCCGCTGCCGGAGACGTCCACGTCGGCCGAGCCGGCCAGCAGCGCCTGGTCCCGCTCCACCCCGGTCAGCCCGGTGCGGACCAGCACCCGGTCGGGCAGGGCGCTGCGGACGTCGTCGGTGGCGGCGTCCCACTGCGGGTTGCGGTCGAGCAGGATCCCGGTCGCGGCGTCGACGGAGGTCACCGCGTAGGGGCCGGAGGAGACCGGGTCGCGGCCGTACTCGGCGGCGGTGTCGTTCTCGGCCGGCACGGGGCTGCTCGACGGGAGCGCCATGACGTAGGGGAAGTCCGGCTCGGCCGTGCGCAGCCGGAAGGTGATCGTGCGGTCGTCGGGGGTCTCGATCGCGGCCAGCCCGAGCTTGCCGGGCGACTCGTCCTGGTAGGGGCCGGCATAGGGGTTGCCCGGGTCGTCGAGCAGCTCGACCACCTGGGTGGGCCCGCCGACGACGACGTCGGAGGCGAAGGAGCGCTCGATGCCGTACTTGACGTCGCGGGAGGTGATCGCCCGGCCGTTCTCGAACCGGACGCCCTCGCGGAGGGTGAACGTCCACGTCGTGCCGCCGTCGGGCGTCGTCCCCAGGTCGGTGGCGAGGTCCGGCACCAGCCGGTCGGTGGCCCCCGGCTCGGAGGAGTAGGTCACCAGCGTCCGGGTGTAGAGCCGCATGAGGTTCCACACCCCGGGCAGGTACGAGCGCTGCGGGTCGAGGCTGTCGACCTCACCGGCGACCACCCGCAGCGTCCCGCCTGTCACGTCGGACGGCGACCGGACACCGGTGAGCCCGGCGTCCGGGCCGCCGCCCAGCACGGGGACGCCCGTGCCGTCGTCCCCGCGGCCGCTCCAGGTCACGGCGACCACGACCACGAGGACGACGGCGGCGGCGATCCCGAGGATGCGGCCGCGCGTGCCCCGGACCCAGGCCGGGACCCGCCCCGTCGGCTGCTCCTGCGTGCTGTCCACCTACCCGCTTCCCGTTCCCGGGCCGGCGGCGGTCAGCTGCCGTCGGCTGCCGTCCGACAGATCTGCACGAACTCGTCGGCGTCCAGGCTGGCGCCGCCGACGAGCGCGCCGTCGACGTCCGGCCCGGCCAGGATCCCGGCCGTGTTCGCGGCCTTCACCGACCCGCCGTAGAGGATACGGACGACGGCGGCGGTCTCCGGGCCGAAACGCTCGGCGAGCCGTGACCGGAGGGCACCGCACACCTCCTGGGCGTCGTCGGGGGTGGCGACCTCGCCGGTGCCGATCGCCCACACCGGCTCGTAGGCGATCACGACCGTCCGGACCTGCTCGTCGGTCACGTCCTCGAGCGCGGCGTCGAGCTGGGCGGTGCAGTGGGCCACGTGCGTGCCGGCCTGGCGGACCTCGAGCCCCTCCCCCACGCAGAGGATCGGGGCCAGGCCGTGCCGCAGCGCGGCCTGCACCTTGTCGGCGACGACCGCGTCGTCCTCCCCGTGCAGCGCCCGCCGCTCGGAGTGGCCGACGACGACGTACTGGCAGGCCAGGGCCGCCAGCATGGCCCCGCTGACCTCACCGGTGTAGGCGCCGGAGTCGTGCACCGAGAGGTCCTGCGCGCCGTACCCGACCTCGAGCTTGTCGCCGGTCACCAGGGTCTGCACGCTGCGCAGCGCGGTGAACGGCGGCAGCACGACCACCTCGGCGGCCTCGAGCTCGGGCTCCTTGAGGGAGAAGGCGAGCTTCTGCACCAGTCCGATCGCCTCGAGGTGGGTCAGGTGCATCTTCCAGTTGCCGGCGATGAGCGGCCGGCGCCCCTCGCGGCGCCCTGGCGTGTCCTTGCGTGCCATGCCCGCTCCCCTCAGTCGGCCAGCACCGCGAGGCCCGGCAGCTCCCGGCCCTCGAGGTACTCCAGCGACGCGCCGCCGCCGGTGCTGATGTGCCCGTAGGCGGCCTCGTCGAGGCCCAGCTGCCGCACCGCGGCCGCGGAGTCCCCGCCGCCGACGACCGACAGCCCGTCGACGGCCGCGACGGCCTCGGCCACGCCGCGGGTGCCGGCCTGGAACGGGGCCAGCTCGAACACGCCCATCGGGCCGTTCCAGAACACGGTGCGCGCCCCGCCGAGCTCGCGGCCGAACGCCTCGACCGTGCGCGGGCCGACGTCCAGGCCCATCTGCCCGTCGGGGATCTGCTCCACCGGCACCGTGGTGGTCGTGGTGTCCGCGCTGAACTCCGGCGCGCAGACCACGTCGACCGGCAGCACGATGCGGTCGCCGGCCTCGGCCAGCAGCCGCCGGCAGGTGTCGACCTGGTCGCTCTCCAGCAGGGACCTGCCCACCCCGTGGCCCTGGGCGGCGAGGAAGGTGAAGCACATCCCTCCCCCGACCAGCAGCCGGTCGACCTTGGGCAGCAGCGCCTCGATGACGGCGAGCTTGTCGCTGACCTTCGAGCCGCCGAGGACGACGACGTAGGGGCGCTGCGGCTCCTGCGTCAGCCGGGTGAGGACGTCGAGCTCCTGGGCGACCAGGCGGCCGGCGACGTGCGGCAGCCGCTGCGCGACGTCGAACACCGAGGCGTGCTTGCGGTGCACGGCGCCGAACGCGTCGTCGACGTAGACGTCGGCCAGCGCGGCGAACCGCTCGGCGAGCGCGGCCCGCTCGGCGTCGTCCTTGGCCGTCTCGGCGGCCTCGAACCGGACGTTCTCCAGCAGCAGGACCTCGCCGTCGCCGAGGGCCGCGGCCCGGGCCTGCGCGTCGTCGCCGGCGACGTCCGCGGCGAGGGGCACCGGGACGCCGAGCAGCTCACCGAGCCGCTCGGCGACCGGGGCCAGCGAGTACTGCGGGTCGGGCGCACCCTTGGGGCGGCCGAGGTGGGCCGCCACGACGACGCGGGCGCCGGCGTCCCGGAGCGCCTGCAGCGTGGGCAGGCTGGCCCGGATGCGCCCGTCGTCGGTGATGGCCCGGGTGCTCTTGTCGAGGGGGACGTTCAGGTCGGCGCGCACGAGCACGCGCCGACCCGAGACGCCCTCGGCGAGGAGGTCGTCGAGGGACCGCATCAGAGGGACTTGCCCACCAGCGAGGTCAGGTCGACGAGGCGGTTGGAGTAGCCCCACTCGTTGTCGTACCAGCCGAGCACCTTGACCATCGGGCCGAACACCTTGGTCAGCTTCGCGTCGTAGATGCACGACGACGGGTCGGTGACGATGTCGGAGGAGACGATCGGGGCGTCGGTGTAGGTGAGGTACTTGCCCAGCGGGCCGCCGGCGGCCTCCCGGTAGGCGGCGTCGATCTCCTCGGCCGACGCCTCACGGGTCAGCTGCACGGTGAGGTCGGTGGCCGAGCCGGTGGGCACGGGCACGCGGATGGCGTAGCCGTCGAGCTTGCCCTTGAGCTCCGGGAGCACCAGGCCGATCGCCTTGGCCGCACCGGTGGAGGTGGGGACCATGTTCAGCGCGGCGGCGCGGGCGCGGCGGAGGTCCTTGTGCGGGCCGTCCTGCAGGTTCTGGTCGGCGGTGTAGGCGTGGATCGTGGTCATGAGGCCACGCTCGATGCCGAACGCGTCGTTGAGGACCTTGGCCAGCGGCGCCAGGCAGTTCGTGGTGCACGACGCGTTGCTGATGATCGTCTGCGAGCCGTCGTACAGGTCGTCGTTGACGCCCATGACGATCGTGATGTCGTCGTCGGTGGCCGGCGCGGAGATGATGACCTTCTTGGCGCCACCGGCGTCGACGTGCTTGCGGGCGTCGGCGGCCTTGGTGAAGAACCCGGTGGACTCGACGACGACGTCGACGCCCAGGTCGCCCCAGGGGAGGCTGGCCGGGTCGCGCTCGGAGAGCACCTTGATGGTGTTCCCGCCGACCTTGATGCCCTCGCCGTCGGCGGCGACGTCCTCGGCGAGCTTGCCGAGCACGCTGTCGTACTTCAGCAGGTGCGCCAGAACCTCGGGGCTGGTGAGGTCGTTCACCGCCACGATCTCGATGTCCTGCCCGCTGGCAGCGGCGGCGCGCCAGAAGTTGCGGCCGATCCGGCCGAATCCGTTGATGCCCACCCGCACGGTCACTGCAGACCTCCGATGTCGACGCTGTCCGTCAGGGCCGCACGAGTGCGCGGCCTCGATCCGGCGACGACCCTATCGGTCGCGGGACGACGCGGCCCGGGCTGCCTTGCGGCAACCCGGGCCGAGTGACGTGCCTGCTGCGGTTCCCCACCGCGGCCCCGTCCAGAGGCTCGCCACGAACGTCGTGACGTACTGGAGCGGCCCGTGCAGGGGCCCGCGCCGAGCGTGGTGACGTACTGGAGCGGCCCCCTGCAGGGTCCCGCGCCGAGGGTCCCTCCTCTACTGGGCGAGCATGTCCTCGGTGACCACCGACTCGGTGTCGGGGATGCCGAGGTCCTTGGCCCGCTTGTCGGCCATCGCCAGCAGCCGGCGGATCCGCCCGGCGACGGCGTCCTTGGTCATCGGCGGGTCGGCGCGCTGGCCCAGCTCCTCCAGCGAGGCCTGGCCGAACTCCAGGCGCAGCCGGCCGGCGACCAGCAGGTGCTCGGGGGCGTCGCCGTTGAGGATCTCCAGCGCCCGCTCCACCCGCGCACTCGCGGCCACCGCGGCCCGCGCCGACCGGCGCAGGTTCGCGTCGTCGAAGTTGGCCAGCCGGTTGGCCGTCGCCCGGACCTCGCGGCGCATGCGCCGCTCCTCCCAGGCCAGCACCGCGTCGTGGGCACCCATGCGGGTCAGCAGCGCGCTGATCGCGTCGCCGTCGCGGACGACGACGCGGTCGGCGCCGCGCACCTCGCGCGCCTTGGCCGCGATGCCCAGCCGCCGGGCGGCCCCGACCAGGGCCATGGCGGCCTCGGGACCGGGACAGGTGACCTCGAGGGACGACGAGCGACCGGGCTCGGTCAGCGACCCGTGCGCCAGGAAGGCCCCGCGCCAGGCGGCCTCGGCGTCGTTGATCCCGCCGGAGACGACCGACGGCGGCAGCCCGCGGACGGGGCGGCCACGCTGGTCGACCAGGCCGGTCTGCCGGGCCAGGCCCTCGCCGTGCTTGGCGATGCGCACCAGGTAGCGCACGCCGCGGCGGATGTTCCCGCCGGCGAGCACGCTGACCCCGCTGGTGTACCCGTAGACCTCGCTGATGTCGCGGCGCAGCCGTCGGGCCACCGAGCCGGTGTCGAGCTCGGCCTCGATGACCACCCGGCCACCGACGATGTGCAGGCCGCCGCTGAACCGCAGCAGCGCCGTCACCTCCGCCTTGCGCTCGGAGGTCTTGGTGCACTCCACCCGAGACAGCTCGTCCTTGACCATGGCCGTCATCGCCATGCCATCCACCCCCACGTTCCCCCGGGGTAACCAGGCCCCATCTGCGACGTCCCCTCTTCTCCCCCACGTACCGGTGCCGGTACCAGAGGTTCCGGTACTCGGCGCCGGATTTCCATGCCTAACGCGCCCCCACGGCCGACTCGAGCGCCGCCGCGAGGCGGACCGGGTCGTGCCGCGGTGCCCCGTCGAGCTCGGCCACGGGAGCCAGGACCAGCTCCGCACCGCACTCGCGCACCGCAGACAGGAGACCACAGCGGTCAACCACCGAGTCGACATCGGCGATCACCGTGTGCAGCGCCACTCCGCCGAGGTGGGCACGCAGCACCGTGAGGTAGTCCTCCGGCGAGAACCCGTCGGTCTCTCCCGGCTGCGGCACCAGGTTGAGCACGACGACGACGCGGGCGCAGGTGGTGGCCAGCGCCGCCCGCAGCCGGGGCACCAGCAGGTGCGGCAGCACCGAGGTGTACCAGGAGCCCGGGCCCAGGGAGACGACGTCGGCGGCGGCGATCGCGTCGAGCACGGCCTCGTTCACCGGCGGGTCCGGCGGCGAGACGATGATGTCGCGGACCCACCCCGGGGTGCTGGCGATCGCCGCCTGCCCGCGGATGGTGCGGGTCCGCGCCGGGTCGTCGGGGTCGCTGCTCTCCACCCGCGCCACGAGGTCCAGCGGGACGTCGGCCATCGGGAGCACGCGGCCGCGGGCGCCGAGCAGCCGGCACAGGTCGTCGAGCGCCCGGACGGTGTCACCGCCGTGCATCTCCGCCAGCCCGGTGAGCATGAGGTTCCCCACGGGGTGCCCGGCGAGGACCCCGGTGCCGCCGAACCGGTGCTGCAGCAGCCGGCCCATCTCCCGGGTGTGCTCCTCGTCGTCGGCGAGGGCCGCGAGCGCCATCCGGAGGTCGCCCGGTGGCAGCACCGGCATCTCGCGGCGGATGCGCCCCGAGGAGCCGCCGTCGTCGGCCACGGTGACCACCGCGGTGAGGTCGGTGGTCAGCCGTCGCCAGGCGCCCAGCGCGGCGGCCAGCCCGTGGCCGCCGCCGAAGGCCACCACGCGCAGCGGTCGCTCCGGCTCCGCGCCTCGCGGCGCGGTGGTCGGGGCGCCCACTACTCCCGGCCCAGGTCGCGGTGCTGGACGGCGACGTCGATGCCGTCGGCGGACAGCCGCCGCGCGAACTCCTCCGCGATCGCCACGCTGCGGTGCTTGCCGCCGGTGCAGCCCACGGCGAGCGTCAGGTACCGCTTGCCCTCCCGCCGGTAGCCGGGGATGAGCAGGCGGAGCACGTCGGTGTAGCGGTCGAGGAACGGCGACGCCGCCTCCTGGCTCAGGACGTAGTCCCGCACGTCGGGGTCCTGGCCGGTGTGCGGCCGCAGCTCGGGCAGCCAGTGCGGGTTGGGCAGGAACCGGGCGTCGACCACGAGGTCGGCGTCCAGCGGCAGGCCGTACTTGAACCCGAAGCTCAGCACGGTGGCCGTCAGCGGCGGCGTCTGGCCCTCGCGGGCGAAGGCGTTCTCCAGCGTGGCCCGCAACTGGTGCACGTTGAGGTCGCTGGTGTCCACCCACAGGTCGGCCTCGCCCGCGATGCCGGTCAGCAGCGCCCGCTCGGCCGAGATGCCGTCGATCAGCGTGCCGCCGCCCTGCAGCGGGTGCTCCCGGCGGTTGGACTCGTACCGGCGGACCAGGACCTCGTCGCGGGCGTGCACGTACACCACCCGCGGGCGGTGCCCGGCCCCGGCGAGGACGCGGATCGCCTCCTGCAGGTCGCTGGAGAAGGCCCGGCTGCGGACGTCGACGACGGCGGCGAACCGGCGGACGTCGCCGCGGCCCCCCAGCTCCACCATCGGCAACAGCAGCGCGGGCGGGAGGTTCTCGACGACGAACCAGCCGAGGTCCTCCAGCACCCGCCCGGCGGTGTTCTTGCCGGCGCCGGACAGCCCGGTGACGACGACGACGTCCAGCGGCTGGGTCTCGGCGGACTTCGCGTCCAGCGGCGGGGGGACGTCGGTGTGCGGGTGCCCCGGGGCGCCCGGCGCCGTGCCGAAGGCCCCCGGCCCGTGGGTGCGGGTCAGCTCGTTCACGCGCCCTCCTCGCCGGCGCTCGTCGGACGCGTGACCGGCGTTGCTGTGCTCATGCGTGAGCTCGCGAGCTCGCTCACGAGGCCACCAGCCCGACCTCGGCGGTGGCGCCGGCACCGGGCTGCGGGGTGCCCCGCTCGGCGGGCCCGGCCGGGGCGGTGGTGCTCTCCACGACCTCCTCCGCGGGCTCGGCGTCGGCGGCCGGCTCGGCGACCGCCGCCAGCACCGCCTCCGCCGTGCGCCGGCCGATGCCGGGCACGGCCACCAGTTCCTCGAGGGTCGCGGCCCTCAGCCGCTTGAGGGACCCGAACTGCTTCATCAGCGCCTTCCGCCGCGTCTCCCCGAGACCGGGGACGTCGTCCAACAGGGAGACCAGCATGCTGGTGGACCGCTTCTGCCGGTGGTAGGTGATCGCGAACCGGTGCGCCTCGTCGCGGACCCGCTGCAGCAGGTACAGCGCCTCGGAGGTGCGCGGCAGGATCACCGGGTCGCTCTCGCCGGGCAGCCACACCTCCTCCATCCGCTTGGCCAGCCCGCAGACGGCGACGTCCACGACGCCCAGCTCCTCGAGGGACCGCGCGGCTGCCGCCACCTGCGGGGCGCCGCCGTCGACGACGAGCAGGTTCGGCGGGTAGGCGAACCGGCGCGGCCGGCCCTCCTCCGCGGCGATGCCCTGCTCGTCCTTGCGGTCGGCCTCCTCCTTGAGGTGGCGGGCGAACCGGCGGCGCACCACCTCGGCCATCGCCGCGGTGTCGTCGGTTCCGTTCGTGACGGAGAAGCGGCGGTAGTCGGACTTCTTCGCCAGGCCGTCCTCGAAGACGACCATGCTGGCCACGACGTTCGTGCCCTGGACGTGCGAGACGTCCATGCACTCGATCCGCAGCGGGGCGTCGGGCAGCTCGAGCGCCTCCTGGAGCTCCGACAGCGCCAGGGAGCGGGCGGTGAGGTCGCTGGAGCGCTTGACCCGGTGCCGGGCGAAGGCCTCCTTCGCGTTGCGTTCCACCGTCTCCAGCAGCGCCCGCTTGTCCCCGCGCTGCGGCACCCGCAGGGAGACCCGCGACCCGCGCAGCTCGCTGAGCAGGTCGGCGTAGACGTCGGCGTCGTCGGGCAGCTCGGGGACCAGCACCTCGCGCGGCACCGCCTCCCCGGCCTCGCCGGCGCCGGTCTGCTCGTCGACGCCGCCGTACACCTGGAGCAGGAACTGCTCGACCAGCTCGCCGGTGGTGACCTCCTCGACCTTGTCGACGATCCACCCGCGCTGGCCGCGCACCCGCCCGCCGCGCACGTGGAAGACCTGGACCGAGGCCTCCAGCTCGTCCTGGGCGAAGGCGACGACGTCGGCGTCGGTGCCGTCACCGAGGACGACGGCCTGCTTCTCCATCGCCCGCCTGAGCGCCCCCAGGTCGTCGCGCAGCCGGGCGGCCTTCTCGTACTCCATCGCCTCGGCGGCGGCGGCCATCTCCCGCTCCAGCCGCTTGACCATCGACTCGGTGCGCCCGGCCATGAAGTCGCAGAAGTCGTCGACGATCCGCCGGTGCTCCTCGGCGGAGACCCGGCCGACGCAGGGTGCGGCGCACTTGCCGATGTAGCCGAGCAGGCACGGCCGGCCGATCTGCCCGGCCCGCTTGAAGACGCCGTTGGAGCAGGTGCGGGCCGGGAACACCCGGGTCAGGGTGTCGAGCGTCTCGCGGATGGCCCACGCGTGGGCGTAGGGCCCGAAGTAGCGCACGCCCTTCTTCCTGGGCCCGCGCATGACCTGCAGCCGCGGGTACTCCTCGTTCAGCGTCACGGCCAGCGACGGGTAGCTCTTGTCGTCGCGGTAGCGGACGTTGAACCGGGGGTCGAACTCCTTGATCCAGTTGTACTCGAGCTGGAGGGCCTCGACCTCGGTGCCGACGACGGTCCACTCGACGCTGGCGGCCGTCGTCACCATCTGCCGGGTGCGCGGGTGCAGGCCCGCGACGTCCGCGAAGTAGCTGTTCAGCCGCTGCCGGAGGCTCTTGGCCTTGCCGACGTAGATGACCCGCCCGTTGGGGTCGCGGAACTTGTAGACCCCCGGGTCCTCCGGGATGCTGCCGACCGCCGGTCGGTACGTGGACGGGTCGGGCATGGGTCCCAGGTTAGGTGGGACGGACGACGGTTCGCCCGGGCACCGGGATGGCAGCGGTCACTCGAACCACATCCGTGTGATCCGTCCCGGGACCTCCGCCCCTTGCCCACCCGCGGCACCCGGCACCAGCCTCGGACGGACAGGTCGTCCTCCCCCAGGGGTGCCGCCCATGAGCTCGATCCAGGACCCGACGAGCCCGGCCCGCACGACGCCGATCCCCGAGGCCCGCACCGCCCCGCCCACCCTGACCGACCCGCTGGCCGACCTCGCCGCCTTCCCGCTGGTGGAGGCCCTGTTCGGACGGCGTTCCCGGCGCTTCGCCCTCGGCGACGAGATCCCCGACGGCCCGCTGGCCCACCGGTCGCGGCACGACCCGGTGCCGCTGACCGAGCTCGAGCGGATGCTCGTGCTGAGCGCCATGGGCGGGACCACCGGCTGGCACTACTCGATCACCCGCAACGCCCACTACGCACCCCACCCGGCGAACTACGCCGGCGGGGCGGCCGGGCGCACCTTCCCGTCCGCGGCCGGGTTCCACACCGCCGAGCTGTTCTTCACCGACGACTCGGGCGTGTACTTCTTCCCGACCCGGGACGCCGGTGCGCTCGTCGACCCCGCCACCGAGGACGTCACGCCCGAGCTGATGGTGGAGCGGCACCGCGGCCGCGTCCGGCAGCTGTCCGACCGGCGGCTGCACCTGCCCCGGGAGGAGCCCTACCTCGAGGGGCACAACACCTGGTGCGTCAACGTGCCCGGCTCCCTGCTGGTCATCCCGGTCGCCGACATCGCCCAGCACCTGCTGGCGATCCTCTGCTTCTTCACGCAGAACGGGTACGCGGTCTTCGACGACGTCAACGGGCGGGAGATCCCGGGGCTGGACCGGTTCCGGCACCTGGTGGACGTCGACGCGCCCTTCCCGCTGACCTTCACCGAGCAGTACGCGCTGACCGAGGCCACCGCCGAGCTGGCGACCTGTTGCTTCGGCGGGGTCCTCGTACTGCAGGCGATGGGACTGGGCGGGTGGATGTTCGACGGGATCGACCGCTTCGCGGTCCTCGGGGCGTCCGGCGACCCGAACGTGCCCGGCCTCGGCTTCCGCCACGACGAGGACGAGCGCTGGGCGGTGCCCAACCCCACCGGCCTGCCCGGCGTCTTCGAGGCGTTCTGCCCGCCGCACCACGCGGACATGGCGGCTGCGGTGGAGGCCTTCGCCGAGCGCAAGTTCGGCGAGGGCGGTCCGTTCAACCCGCGCACGCCGGGCCCGTGGACCGACAGCCCCGGCTTCCGCGGCAGCGCCCAGGTGCACGACGCGGAGTTCAAGGCGTGCGTGGCGCTGCAGGCGCAGTACGTCCTGGACACCTTCGGCAAGTTCCCCGGCACCGTGCCGACGGTGTTCATCCTCAACTACGTCCAGGCGCACCACCTCGACCTGGAGTTCTACGACCGGTTCTTCCGGCCCGGCGCTTACCTGCGGACCCACGCCGAGCACATGCAGCGGTGGCACGCCGGGGAGGAGGGGCCCCGTGGGCACGCACGTCCCGGTCGGTGACCTCCAGGTCTGGGCCGAGCAGGTCGGGCAGGGGCCCGACGTGCTGCTGATCGGCGGGGCCGGCGACACCGTCGAGTCCTGGCAGTTCCAGCTCGGCGGGCTCGCCGACCGCTACCGGCTGACCGCGTTCGACACCCGCGGGGCCGGCCGGACGCCGATGCCCCGCGACCGGGTCACGATGGGGGTGCTGGCCGACGACGCGGCCGGCGTCCTCGACGTCCTGGGGATCGCGTCGGCCCACGTGGCGGGGTTCTCCGGGGGCAGCATCGTGGCCCAGGAGCTCGCGGTGCGCCGTCCCGACCTGGTCCGCAGCCTGGTGCTGCAGAGCACCTGGGCCGTGCCCGACGTGTACCTCCGGGCGTGGCTGGGGTTCGTCCGGTGGCTGGTCGCGGTCGCCCCCAGCGAGCGGGCGTTCGTCGAGGCCTTCTGCCTCGACCTGTACACCGCCCGCGCGCACGAGGACGGCACGGTGGCCGGCTTCGTCGAGGTAGTGCTGGCCTTCCCCCACAAGCAGGCGGCCGAGGACCTCCAGCGCTACCTGGACGCCCTGATCGACGACGACACCCCGGACCGCCCGGCGCGGATCACCGCGCCGACGCTGGTGCTGGCCGGCGGGGTCGACTCGATCGCCCGTCCGCCGTTGGGCCGCGTCGTCGCCGAGGCGAACCCCGCTGCGCGCTTCGAGCTGTGGGAGACCGAGTGCCACCAGCCGTTCCAGGAGGTGCCCGACCGCTGGAACGCCCGCGTCGACGCCTTCTGGCAGCAGGTCGCGGCGAGCACCCCGCTGCCGCGTGCCGCCCCCGACGACGCCCACCCGTCGCCGGACCGCCCGCCGGAGACGACCCGGCGCGGCTGACCGAGGAGGACCGAGATGGGCCGACACGTCGGGGCGGGCGACCTGGAGATCTGGACCGAGCAGGTCGGGCGGGGGCCCGACGTGCTGCTGATCGGCGGCCTCGGCGACACGGTCGAGTCGTGGCAGTTCCAGCTCGACGGGCTGGCCGACCGCTACCGGCTGACCGCGTTCGACAACCGCGGGGCGGGCCGGACGGCGATGCCGGCAGAGGGCGCCACCCTGGCGGCGATGGCCGACGACGCGGCCGGTGTCCTCCGTGCGCTCGGCATCCCCTCGGCCCACGTCGCGGGCTTCTCGGGTGGCAGCCTCATCGGCCAGCACCTGGCACTGCGGCATCCCCACCTGGTCCGCAGCCTGGTGCTGCAGAGCACCTGGGCGGTGATGGACTCGTACTTCCGCACGTGGCTGCGCTTCGTCGAGTGGCTGGTCGACAGCGCCCCGGACGAGCGGACGTTCCTGGAGTCGTTCTTCCTGTGGATCTACACACCGCGGGCGCACGACGACGGCACCGTCGCCGCGTTCATCGACGAGGTGCTCGCCTTCCCCCACAAGCAGTCGGCGGAGGACGTGCACCGCTTCCTCGCCGACATCTGGCACCACGACAGCACCGGATGGCTGCCGCGCATCACCGCGCCGACGCTGGTGCTGGCCGGCGGCATCGACCCCACGGCCCGGCCGGACCTCGGCCGGGCTGTCGCCGAGGCGATCCCCGGCGCCGTCTTCGAGGTCATGGCGGAGGAGTCCCACCAGCCGTTCCAGGAGGTGCCCGACCGCTGGAACGCCCGCGTCGACGCCTTCTGGCAGGACGTCGAGGCGCGCCTGGCTGCACCGGGTCCCCGGGCGGTCCCCGAGGGTGAGCGGCTGCCGGCCGGTGACCGTCCACCGTCCTGAGCAGGGTCGCCGGCCAGAGAGAGGGTCTCCCGAGATGGGCGAACACATCCGTGCGCGCGGTCTCGACATCTGGACCGAGCAGGTCGGGCAGGGCTCCGACGTCCTCCTGATCGGCGGCCTCGGGGACACCGTGGAGTCCTGGCAGTTCCAGCTCGACGGGCTGGCCGACCGCTACCGGCTGACCGCCTTCGACAACCGGGGCGCCGGCCGGACCGCGCTGCCCGACGGCCCGGTGACCGTCGCGGACATGGCCGGCGACGCCGCCGCCGTGCTCGACGCGCACGGCATCGCGTCGGCGCACGTCGCCGGCTTCTCCGGCGGGGCCAAGACCGCGCAGGAGCTGGCGCTGCGCCGGCCCGACCTCGTCCGCAGCCTGGTGCTGCAGAGCACCTGGGCAGCCATGGACCCCTACATGCAGGCCTGGGTGCGGTCCACCCGCTGGATGGTCGACGCCGTCCCCGACGAGCGCACCTTCCTCGAGGCCTTCTTCCTCCTCATCTACACACCCCGGGCACACGACGACGGCACCGTCGCCGTGATCATCGACGAGGCCCTCGCCTTCCCCTACAAGCAGGCACCGGAGGTGATCCAGCGGCACCTGGACGCGTGGGCCGCCCACGACACCACCGACACGCTCCCCCAGATCACCGCGCCCACCCTGGTGCTCGCCGGCGGGATCGACCCGGTGGTGCGGCCGGAGCGCGGCCGGGCGGTCGCCGACCTGATCCCGGGGGCGCTGTTCGAGGTGTGGGAGACCGAGTCCCACCAGCCGTTCCAGGAGGTCCCGGACCGCTGGAACGCCCGCGTCGACGCCTTCTGGCAGGACGTCGAGGCCCGCCCGGGGACGCCGCCGCCCCGGACGGCCGCGGACGCCGGGACGTCCCCGGCGGGAGCCGTGCGGCCCGGCTGACCTCGGGGCGCGCGGCTCACCGCGTCTCGCGCGGTGGGGACTTCACCGCCAGGACGGGGCAGTCGACGTCGAGCAGGATGCGCTGGGCCGCGCTGCCCATGAGCAGCTTGCCCACCGCCGACCGCCGCCGCAGCCCGATGACCAGCAACTCCGCGCCGGTCTCGGTGACGGTGGCGGCGAGCTCCTCGGCGACGTCCCGGCCCACCGGCTGGCGCAGCTCGAAGGGCACCCCGGACACCGTCAGGTCGGCCTGCAGCTGCCGCAGCCGGTCGCCGAACAGGTACTCCTCGTCGACCAGCGCGTCACCGCGCGAGCTGTTGACGACGACCAGCCGCGCCCCCCGGCGGTGCGCCTCGGCGACCGCGTGCTCCAGCGCCGCCTGCCCCCGGGGGTTGGGGACGACGCCGACGACCACGACACCGTTCACCCAGCCCTCCCGTCGTTGCGGTTGGCGGCCGCCTGCTCGTGGTGGCGCAGTTCGCCGGTCTCCTGCAGTTCCTCGGGGGTCGACCGGCGGCCGCGGACCACGCGCAGCACGATCGGCACGACGAGGGCCAGGAGGGACAGCAGGAGCACGACCCGGCTGAACCACGTCTCGACCAGGACGCTCAGGTCGCCACCGCTGATGGCCAGCGCACGGCGGAGGTTGGTCTCGGCGATCGGCCCGAGGATCAGCCCGATGACCGCCGGCGCGACGGGCCAGCCGTAGCGCCGCATGAAGAAGCCGAGGAAGCCGAGCACCAGCAGCAGCACCAGGTCCAGCGGGTCGGCGTTGACCGCGTAGGACCCGAGCGAGGCGAACAGCAGGATGCCCGCGTACAGGTACGGCCGCGGGATGCGCAGCAGCTTCACCCAGATGCCGGCCAGCGGCAGGTTGAGCACCAGCAGCATCGTGTTGCCGATGAACAGGGCCGCGATCAGCGTCCAGACCAGCGTGGACTCCGTGGTCAGCAGGGTCGGGCCCGGCTGGATGCCGTAGCCCTGGAAGGCCGCCAGCAGGATCGCCGCGGTGGCCGAGGTCGGCAGCCCGAGGGTCAGCAGCGGGACGAGCACGCCGGCGGCCGCGGCGTTGTTGGCCGCCTCCGGCCCGGCCACCCCCTCGATGGCGCCCTTCCCGAACTCCTCGGGGTGCTTGGTGAGCCGCCGCTCGGAGGCGTAGGAGAGGAACGTCGGGATCTCCGCGCCGCCGGCCGGCAGCGCCCCGAACGGGAACCCGAGCGCGGTGCCCCGCAGCCAGGGCTTCCAGGAGCGGCGGAAGTCCTGGCGGGTCATGTAGCGACCGCTCGCGGCCATCACCTCGACCGGCCCGTGCCGCAGCCGGGAGGCGACGTAGAGGGCCTCCCCCACCGCGAACAGGGCCACCGCCACCACGACGACGTCGATGCCGTCGGACAGCTGTGGGACGCCGAGGGCGAACCGCTCCTGGCCGGTGAGGACGTCGGTGCCGACCAACCCCAGGTAGAGCCCGACGCCGAGGGACGCCAGGCCGCGCAGCGGGGAGGCCCCCAGCACCGTGGACACCGCGACGAAGGCGAACACGGCCAGCGCGAAGTAGTCCGCCGCGGTGATCCCGATCGCCAGGTCGACCACGGTGGGCGCGACCAGGGCGAGCAGCAGGGTGGCGATCGTGCCGGCCACGAAGGAGCCGATCGCCGCGGTGGCCAGCGCCGCGGCCCCGCGGCCGGCCTTGGCCATCTTGTTGCCCTCGAGCGCGGTCATGATCGAGCTGGCCTCGCCGGGGGTGTTCAGCAGGATCGACGTCGTCGACCCGCCGTACATGCCGCCGTAGTAGATGCCGGCGAACATGATGAACGCGCTGGTCGGCTCGAGGACGTACGTGATCGGCAGCAGCAGCGCCACCGTCATCGCCGGGCCGATGCCGGGCAGGACGCCGACCGCCGTCCCCAAGAGCACGCCGACGAAGGCGAACAGCAGGTTGACCGGCGTGAGGGCGTCGGCGAAGCCGGCGGCCAGGTCGGAGAGGGCGTCCATCTAGAACCAGCTCGTCGCGAGCTCGAGGAGGGTCCCGCCGGGCAGGGCCACGTTGAGCGCCTTGACGAAGATGATCCAGACGACGACCGCGGTGATGCCGCCGGCGAGCAGCGGCCGGACGATGCCGCGCGCCCCCAGGGCCCAGGCGACCGTGCCGAACATCAGGGTCACCGCCAGCGGCCAGCCGACCACGTTGATGAGCAGGGCCTGGGCGAGGAAGGCGGCGGCGATGATGCCCACCGCCCGCCAGTCCGTGCCGGCCGTCGGATCGACGTCCTCGCTCTCGTCGGCAGGGCCGCGGTCGCCGCGCCACACCCGGTAGGTGAGGGCGAGGGAGGTGGCGATGATGAGCCCGCCGACCAGGTACGGGAAGAACCGCGGCCCCACCGTGTTCGCCGACCCCGGCACGGCGATGCTGCCGGCGTCCAGGACCAGGTAGACGCCGAGCGCCCCGAGCAGGATGGCCATCACCAGCTCGCCGGTGCTCCGCCCGAGCTCCTCCGGCGGCGGGGCGGCGTCGGAGGGGGCGGCGTCGGCGGGGGTGGCGTCCGGTGCCGCGGGCTCGGGGGGGCTCACTGCACCAGGCCGATCTGCACCAGGATCTCCCGCACCCGCGCCTCCTCCTCGGCGAGGAACGCCCCGTAGTCGTCACCGGTGAGCAGGAGGTCGTCCCAGCCGTTGTTGGCCAGCGCCTCGGCCCACTCGTCGCTGTCGTGGGTGTCGACGACCAGCGCGATGAGGTCCTCCCGGGCAGCGTCGGTCATGCCGGGGCGGGCCATCACGCCGCGCCAGTTGGACACCTCAACGTCGAAGCCCGACTCGATCAGCGTGGGGACGTCGGGCACCTGGTCGCTGCGCTCGGGCGTGGAGACCGCGAGCCCCTTGAGGTCCCCGGAGGCGACCTGCGGCCCGTAGTCGGCCGTGCCGGAGATGCCGGCGGTGACCTGCCCGCCGAGCAGCGCCGACAGCGACTCGCCGCCGCCGGAGTACGGGATGTAGTTGACCTGCCCGGGGTCGATGCCGGCGGCCTGGGCGAGCAGGCCGGCGAGGATCTGGTCGGTGCCGCCGGCCGAGCCGCCGGCGATGGGCGTGTTGGCGGGGTCGGCCGCCCAGACCTCGACGAAGCCCGCGACGTCGTCGAAGGGCGCGTCGGGCGGGGCGACGATCAGCTCCGTCTCGCCGATCAGCCGGGCGATGGGCGTGACGTCGGTGAGCCGGGTGGAGGAGTCGTTGGTGTCGACGGCGCCGACCATGACCAGGCCCATCATCATCAGCAGGGCGTCGTCGTCCTCACGGGCGAGCTGGCCGAGCCCGATGACGCCGCCGGCGCCCTCGACGTTGAACACCTGCACGTTGCGCGCGAGGCCGCTGCTCTGGATCGTCCGCTGCATGACGCGGGCGGTGGTGTCCCAGCCGCCGCCCGGGCTGGCCGGTGCCATGATCCGCAGCCGGGAGAGGTCGCCGGGGCGGACGACCGTGCCCGCGCAACCGGCCAGGGCGCCGAGGACGGGCGCGGCCACCACGCCTGCGAGGAACGACCTGCGGCTGAGCACGAGCCCACCTCCGGGCGAGGCGACGTGGCGTCCCGGGTCAGCCCACGGGACGCGACCGCCGCGCCGCTGGCGCCCAGTTCTGGGGCGCGACCCGGCGGACCAGGCGCACCGTGCGGCGGACCAGCACCAGTGCCGACACCACCCCGGCGCCGCCGGCCAGGAAGGCCACGACCCCGGGCGCCGCCGTACCCGTGGCGACAGGCACGGAAACGGCGAGGACGGCGAGCAGGACCAGGGTGGACCCGATCCCGGGGCCGTTCCCCACCGGCGAACCGCAGTTCGACAGGTCCGGGTCGCAGTCGGGCGTGAGCGCGCTCATCGCGGCCCAGCGGTCTGGTGCAGGACAGCGCCCATGCGCGTCTCCTCCGTCGGGGACCCCCATCACGCCAGGTCCTGGGCGTGATGTCTGTCACAGGGACGGTACGACGACGGCCACTCCTCGCTCAAGACGTGGAGTGGCCGTCGGCGCTGGTGGGCTCAGCTGGCCTTCTTGCGCGCCCGCTTCTTGGGGGCGGCGGCCGCGGCCACCGACTCGGGGTCGAGGATCCGGGCCAGGTACCGGCCGGTGTGGCTCTCGGGCACGCCGGCCACGAACTCCGGCGGCCCCTCGGCGACGACCGTGCCGCCGCGGAACCCGCCCTCGGGACCCATGTCGATGAGCCAGTCCGCGCTCTTGATGACGTCGAGGTTGTGCTCGATGACGACCACCGAGTTGCCCTTGTCGACCAGGCCCTGGAGCACGAGCAGCAGCTTGCGGATGTCCTCGAAGTGCAGGCCGGTGGTGGGCTCGTCGAGGACGTAGATGCTGCGGCCGTTGGACCGCTTCTGCAGCTCGCTGGCCAGCTTGACCCGCTGCGCCTCACCGCCGGAGAGAGTGGTCGCGGGCTGGCCGAGCCGCACGTAGCCGAGCCCGACCTCGGTGAGGGTGCGCAGGTACCGGGCGATCGCCGGGATGGCGGCGAAGAAGTCGGCGGCCTCCTCGATCGGCATGTCGAGGACCTCGGCCACCGTCTTGCCCTTGTAGTGCACCTCGAGGGTCTCCCGGTTGAACCGGGCGCCCTTGCACACCTCGCAGGGGACGTAGACGTCGGGCAGGAAGTTCATCTCGATCTTCAGCGTCCCGTCGCCGGAGCACGCCTCGCAGCGGCCGCCCTTGACGTTGAAGCTGAACCGGCCCGGCAGGTAGCCGCGCACCTTCGCCTCGGAGGTGCTCGCGAACAGCTTGCGGACGTGGTCCCAGACGCCGGTGTAGGTGGCCGGGTTGGACCGGGGGGTGCGGCCGATCGGCGACTGGTCGACGTGCACCACCTTGTCCAGGTGCTCCAGGCCGGTGACGGTCCGGTGCCGGCCGGGCACCAGGCGCGCCCGGTTCAGCTGGTTGGCCAGCACCGTGTAGAGGATGTCGTTGACCAGGCTGGACTTGCCCGAGCCGGAGACGCCGGTGACGGCCACCAGGCAGCCGAGCGGGAACGTGACGTCGACGCCGCGCAGGTTGTGCTCGCGGGCGCCCTTGACCACCAGCTCGCGGCCCGGCGTCGGCTCCCGGCGCTTCTCGGGGACGGCGATCTCCTTGCGGCCGGACAGGTACTGGCCGGTCAGCGACCGCTCGCTGGTGAGGAGGTCCTCGACGGTGCCGCTCACGACGACCTCGCCGCCGTGCTCGCCGGCGCCGGGGCCGATGTCGACGACCCAGTCGGCGGTCTTGATCGTGTCCTCGTCGTGCTCGACGACGATGAGCGTGTTGCCCATGTCGCGCAGCCGGACCAGGGTCTCGATCAGCCGGGTGTTGTCCCGCTGGTGCAGGCCGATGGAGGGCTCGTCGAGGACGTAGAGGACGCCGACCAGCCCGGAGCCGATCTGGGTGGCCAGCCGGATGCGCTGCGCCTCACCGCCGGCGAGGGTGGCCGCCGGCCGGTCGAGGGACAGGTAGTCCAGGCCGACGTCGACCAGGAAGGACAGCCGCGCCTGGATCTCCTTGAGCACGCGGTCGGCGATCGCCCGCTCGCGCTCGCCGAGCACCAGCGCGCCCAGCCAGTCGGACGCCTCGCCGATCGACAGCCCGGTGACCTCGGCGATGGAGCGGCCGTTGAGCTTGACCGCGAGGATCTCCGGCTTCAGGCGGGTGCCGTGGCACACGGGGCACGGCACGTCGCGCATGTAGCCCTCGTACTTGTCCCGCATGTAGTCGCTGTCGGTGTCCTCGTGCCGCCGCTCGAGGAACGGCAGGACGCCCTCGAACGCCGCGTAGTAGCTGCGCTCGCGGCCGTAGCGGTTCTTGTAGCGGACGTGCACCTGGTCCGGCGAGCCGTGCAGCACGGCCTTCTGCACCTTGGCCGGCAGCCGCTCCCACGGATCGTCCATGGAGAAGCCGAGCTGCTGGGACAGGCCGGTGAGCAGCCGGGTGAAGTACTCGTTGCTCATCGACGTCGACCACGGCGCGATGGCGCCCTGGGCCAGGCTCTTCTCCGGGTCGGGCACGACGAGGTCGGGGTCGACCTCCTTGCGGGTGCCGATGCCGGTGCACTCCGGGCAGGCGCCGAACGGCGAGTTGAAGGAGAACGACCGCGGCTCGAGCGCCTCGAAGGACAGGCCGTCGTCGACGCAGGCCAGGTGCTCGGAGAAGGTCCGCTCGCGGTGCGGGTCTTCCTCCGCCAGGTCGACGAAGTCGAGGACGACCAGGCCCCCGGCCAGGCCGAGCGCGGTCTCGACCGAGTCGGTGAGCCGGCGCTTCGCGCTCTCCTTGACGGTGAGCCGGTCGACGATCACCTCGATCGTGTGCTTCTCCTGCTTCTTGAGCTTCGGCGGCTCGGTCAGCTGGTGGACGACGCCGTCGACGCGGACCCGGGAGAAGCCCTGGGTCTGCAGCGAGCTGAACAGGTCGACGTACTCGCCCTTCCGGGCGCGGACGACGGGGGCGAGCACCTGGAAGCGGGTGCCCTCCTCCATGGCCAGCACCTGGTCGACGATCTGCTGCGGCGTCTGCCGCGAGATGGGCTTGCCGCAGTTGGGGCAGTGCGGCTGGCCGGCGCGGGCGTACAGCAGCCGGAGGTAGTCGTAGACCTCGGTGATCGTGCCGACGGTCGACCGCGGGTTGCGGTTGGTCGACTTCTGGTCGATCGAGACAGCCGGGCTCAGGCCCTCGATGAAGTCGACGTCGGGCTTGTCCATCTGCCCCAGGAACTGCCGGGCGTAGGCCGACAGCGACTCGACGTACCGGCGCTGGCCCTCGGCGAAGATGGTGTCGAAGGCCAGGCTCGACTTGCCCGAGCCGGACAGGCCCGTGAACACGATGAGCGCGTCGCGGGGCAGGTCGAGGTGGACGTCCTTGAGGTTGTGCTCGCGGGCGCCGCGGACGACGAGGCGGTCCATGTGTTCCCTGTCGGTCGCTGGAGCGTGGATTGCGGGTGCGCGGCGCCGTCGGTACCCGGTGCCGATGTCCCTACGGAGACAAGTCGTCGCGCTGCGTGCCTGTTCCCCGGCTGGGCCGTGACCTGCGTGATGCCGGTCAACCCCCGTGCCGGGAGGGGAAGAGGTCAGCCGGACGCCGCGACCGCGGGCTCGGTGGGGTCGAAGACCGGCGCGTACCGGCGCCACGGCTGTCGCCGTTCCAGCTCTCCGGCGAGCCAGAGTAGTCGCGTCTCGGCGCCCGGGGGGCCGGCGAGCTGGACCGCCAGGGGGTGGCCCTCGGGCCGCACGCCGGCCGGGAGCACCAGCGCGGGCAGGCCGGCCAGGTTCCAGGCCGCCGTCCACGGCGCCCAGCGGGCGTTGGCCGTGACGTTGGCCAGGAACCCGCGCTCGTGCCACGGGCGGGCGGACAGCGGCGGACCCGTCGTCACCGGGGTGAGCAGGAGGTCGACGTCGTCGAAGAAGGCGGTCGTCCGGTCGCGGAACCGCTCGGCGGTGGCCGGCCGGACCAGCCCGGCCCGGCGGACGAGCCGGCCGATCCGCACGTGGGTGCGGCTGCGCGGCTGGAGGTCGGCGGTCGCGATGCCCAGGTGCTCGGCGTCGTCGGCGGCCCCGGCCATCCACCGCGCGATCGCCCCCGCCGCGGCCGCGGGGGGAACCGGTGGGTCGCGCCGGACCACGGTGTGCCCGGCGGCGGTGACCGCCGCGACGGTCCGCTCGACCGCCTCCAGGGCCGGGGCGTCGGCCCGCACGCCCGGCAGCGGCGACCGGGTGGAGACGGCGATGCGCAGTGGCCGGCCGGGTGCCGCGGGCGGTACCGGCTGCTCCCCCGCCAGCACCGCGTGCGCGAGGGCGAGGTCGGCCACCGTCGTCGCCAACGCCCCGTTGACGGCCATGCCGGACCAGTCGTCGGCGCCGATCCCGCCCGGCACCACGCCGCGGCCGGGCTTCAGCGTGACCAGCCCGCAGGCGGCGGCGGGCAGGCGCAGCGACCCCATGCCGTCGTTCCCGTGCGCCAGCGGCACCGAGCCCGAGGCGACCGCCGCGGCGCTGCCGCCGGAGCTGCCGGCCGGGGATCGCGCGGTGTCCCAGGGGTTGCGGCTGACCGCGCCGGGACCGTCGGTGGAGGCGTAGAGGCACAGCTCGGGGGCGCGGGTGATGCCGACGACGACGGCGCCGGCGGCGCGCAGGCGGGCGACGACGGGGTGGTCCTCGGTCGCGCGGCGGCTCGGGCAGGCCGGCGACCCGTCGGTGCAGACCTCGCCGGCCACCGCGACGTTGTCCTTGACCGCGACCGGCACCCCGGCGAGCGGCAGAGCACCCCGGCCGGGGCGGGCGTCGACCGCGGCCGCCTCGGCGAGCGCGGCCTCGCGGCGGACCACCCGGAAGGCCCCGACGCGCGCCTCGACCCGGTCGAGGTGGGCCAGGTGCGCGCGCACCACCTCGACCGCCGTCAGCTCCCCCGCCCGCACGCGTGCGGCCAGCTCGGTGGCCGGGAGACCCACGACCGTGCCCGGCCCACCCTCGACCCGGGCCCCGAGCGGCAGACCTCCGCTAGCGTCCATGCCAGGACCGTAACCGCGGCCAGCGACACTTCTCGAACGGAGTCCAGGCATGACCTCGGGGACCTACACCGGCGACGTCGAGGTGGGCGGGCCCGCCGACGTCCGGGAGCTGCCGGGCCTGACGATCAGCAAGATCGCGGTCAGCGAGATGGCCAACAACGCCTACCTGCTGCGCTGCACCGCCACCGGCGAGGCGCTGCTCGTCGACGCCGCCGCGGAGCCCGAGACGCTGCGCGCGTTCATCGGCGACGCCCCGGTCCGCACCGTCGTCACCACGCACGGGCACTGGGACCACCACCGCGCCCTGCCCGAGGTCGTCGAGGCGACCGGCGCCGTCACCGTCGCCCACCCGGCCGACGCCGGCGACCTCCCGGTGCCCGTGCAGCGGCCGGTCGAGCACGGCGACACGGTGGCCGTCGGGGAGCAGGTGCTCGAGGTGGTGCACCTGCGTGGGCACACGCCGGGCAGCATCGCGCTGGTCTGGCGCGGCCCCGAGGACGCGGGCACGCACGTGTTCACCGGCGACAGCCTGTTCCCCGGCGGCGTCGGCAACACCCAGAAGGACGCGCAGCGCTTCGCCAGCCTCATCGACGACGTCGAGCAGCGGCTGTTCGGCACCCTGCCCGACGACGCATGGGTGTACCCGGGCCACGGCAAGGACACGACGATCGGCGCCGAGCGCCCCCACCTCGGCGAGTGGCGCGCCCGCGGTTGGTAGTTCCCGGCGGCCTCGCGGCGAGCTGGCCGACCCAACGCACACTTCCGTCGAGGGGGTGGTCGTCATGATCGAGCCGAAGCCAGGTGTCGGACGCCACGCCGCTGACATCGACTTCACGACGCTGCCGGAGCCCATTCCCCTTGCGCACACGGTGGTCGAGCAACCGGCGGCCCCTCATGTACCGGTCGATGGCAGCTCGGATGGCGCCGTCGGCGGCGACGACGGGGGTGACTGATCGCTCCCGTCGGAGCTCACGGTCCTCGCCCCAGGGCGAGGCGTCTACGTCCCGGCGCCCGCGCCGGTTCTCCGCGTGGCCGGACCCGGCAGCTCCGGGGGGGGGGTTTCCCCCGGCAACCCACGCCCGGGGCAGCCCGCCCCCCCCCCCCCCCCCCCCCCGCCCCCCCGCGGCCCCCCCCCCCCCCCCCCCCCCCCCCCCCCCCCCCCCCCCCCCCCCCCCCCCGGGGGCTCCCGTACTCGGGCACCGTCGTCCGCCGGGTCAGCGCCGGTGCATCGTGCGCCGGCGCAGGACGAGGATCGCGACGACAGCTCCCAGCGAGGCGACGAGGAGCAGCGCCGCGAGCCACACCGGCACGGTGCTGCCCGGGTCCACCAACCTGGAGACCGCGACGACGGCCGCGCCCGCAGGCCCGATCACCAGCAACCGGGACGGCGGCTCCCGCCTCCGCACCGGATCAGCCACCACGGTCCCGCCCCGCGTCGGACATGCCCCGGCGGCTAGACGAGTAAGTCCTATCGGCGGGCAGGGCCGAAGGGCGCTGTAGGCGCAGGCGGAGGGTGCCCAGGCTCGGGGTGTGAGAACCGACCTAAACACCCTCCTGACCGCACTGTATGTCTGG
>NZ_JBJGYW010000018.1:0-118073 GCF_054050215.1 Geodermatophilus sp. SYSU D01186
ACCCGGAAGCTAAGCCTCTCAGCGCCGATGGTACTGCCCCGGAGACGGGGTGGGAGAGTAGGACGCCGCCGGACAAACCTTTCCGCCAGGGCCCCAGCATCCGTGCTGGGGCCCTGCCGGCATTCCCCGGAACAATCACGACGGCGCCATTCCGGGCTCCGCCGGTGCGGTCACCGCCGGGCGCGCGGCTCCTTGGTCGTGGCGCCTACGTTGTCGGCGAACCAGGCGTTGAGCGCGTCGAGGTCACGCCACGCCGTCCGCACCTCGTCGAGTGCGCGCGCTTCGTGCAGCCACTCGGCCGGCTCCCAGCGACGCGTGGCGTGCAGGGACTTGTGCCGGAGGAGATCGGCACGGTCGCCGTCCGCGGAGAAGCCGCTCGGTACCCGGGTGAGCCGCTCACCGGCGATGTCCCACCCGCGGGCGGCGAGGCGGTCCACCTCGGCCCGCAGCCGGCCGCCCTGCACGTCGTCCGCCACGGCGCGGCGGTACCGCGCCACCTGGTCGGACTCGAGCCGCCAGCAGCCCCCGGAGACCCGCAGGCCGTCGGCGGAGACCTCGACGTACCAGGCGCCCGCCCCACGCCCCTCCGGGTTCACCACCGCGCCCTGGTGGGTCTTGTACGGCGTCTTGTCGTGGCTGAAGCGGACGTCGCGGTACGGGCGGAAGAGCTTCGCCGTCCCGAACTCCGGGGCCAGCTCGTCGACCAGGGCCTGCATCGGGGCACGCACGCAGGTGTCGTAGGTGGCCTTGTGCCGCGTCCAGTACGTCTTGCTGTTGTCGGCCTCCAGGCCCTCGTAGAAGACCAGTCCCTCGTCGGGGAACCCGGCGAAGCTCACCCTTCCGCCTCCTCCAGCAGTGCGTGCCAGCGCACCTCGCGCAGCGGGCCCTGCCCGGTGTCGAGGGTGCGCACCCAGCCGTCCGGCGCCCAGCCGGCCGACTCGAAGAAGTCCGCGGACACCCGGTCCTGTTCCGGCAGCCACACCGAGAGGCGGGCCGCCCCGGAGTCGCGGGCGAGGTCGGCGACCGCTGCCAGCAGCCGGCTGCCGTGCCCACGCCGTCCCCAGCGGGGCTCGACGAGCAGTACGGCCACCTCGGTGGTCGGGCCCGCAGGGTGCGGCACCTCGCCTCCGCCCACCTCCGGTGGCCCGTAGGCCGCGAAGCCGACGACGTCCTCCCGCTCGAGGGCGACCACCACGCCGTGCGCGGGCGTGGGGGGTGAGGTGACCGCGGCCAGCCAGCTGTTCGCGGCCGCCTCGTCGTCCCAGTCGTCGAGCACGTCGGCGGGGAGCACCGAGTGGTAGGCGGTGCGCCACGTGACCAGCTGGACCCGCGTGATGGCGGCGACGTCCTCGGCCCGGGCGCGGCGCACCGAGACCTCCGCGCTGCCCGAGAACCGGGGGAACGGCGAGGTCGGCTGCACGCGGCGAGCCTAGGGCCCGCGCGGTTCCCGTCGGACCCGCCGGGCAGGATCGAGATCGTGGCTGCTCCCGTCGTCGACCGGTTGCCCGCCGCGCTCGCGCGGCGCATCGCCCTGGCCGCCCAGGGGCTCGCCGTCCCGCGGCCGGAGGGGACGGTCAACGGCGGGCACCTGCGGCGCCTGGCCGACCGGCTGGCCGTCGTCCAGATCGACTCGGTGAACGTCCTCTCCCGGTCGCACTACCTGCCGGCGTTCAGCCGGCTGGGCCCCTATCGGCGGGCCGCCTTCGACGAGCTGGCCGGGCGTCGCCGGGAGCTGTTCGAGTACTGGGCGCACGAGGCGTCGTTCCTGCCCGTCCGGCTGCACCCGCACCTGCGGTGGCGGATGGCCGCTGCGGAGGAGCACGCCTGGGGGTCGATGGTGCGCATCCAGCGCGAGCGCCCCGGCTTCGTCGCGGAGGTCCTCGACCGGGTGCGCGACGGGGGGCCGCTCAAGGCCAGCGACCTCGCCGGGCCGCGTCCGGACCGGCCCGGCAGCATGTGGAACTGGCACGCGGGCAAGGTCGCGCTGGAGTGGCTGTTCTACACCGGCGTCCTCAGCACCCGCGGCCGGACGGCCGGCTTCGAGCGCGTCTACGACCTGGCCGAGCGGGTGCTGCCCACCGAGGTGCTGCGCGCGCCCACCCCAGAGCCGGCCGAGGCGGTCCGCGAGCTCGTCCGGACGGCGTCCCGCGCCCTGGGCGTGGCCACCGAGCGCGACCTGCGCGACTACTTCCGGCTCCGGCCGGGGCCGGCGCGCACCGCCATCGCCGAGCTCGCCGACGCTGGCGAACTCCTGCCGGTCGAGGTCGCCGGGTGGGGTGCCCCGGCCTGGCTGCACCCGGAGGCGCGACGTCCGCGCTGGGCCCGGGCGCGGGCACTGCTGAGCCCGTTCGACTCCCTGGTGTGGGAGCGGCCGCGGGTCGAGCGGATCTTCGGGTTCCGCTACCGCCTGGAGATCTACACGCCGGCGGACAAGCGGGTGCACGGGTACTACGTGCTGCCCTTCCTGCTCGGTGACCGGCTCGTCGCCCGCGTGGACCTCAAGGCCGACCGTCGGGCCGGCGTCCTCCGGGTGCAGTCCGCCTTCGCCGAGCACGGCGTCGACCGGGCCGAGGTGGCCGCCGAGCTCGCCGCCGAACTGGCCCTCATGGCCGGCTGGATGGAGCTGGAGGCGGTCGGCGTCGCCGATCGCGGCGACCTCGCCGGGGACCTGGCCGCCGCCGTCGTCGTCCGTTGAGACGGCCTCAGCTCTCCTGCAGGCCGGCCAGCCGGCGGACGACGGTGAGGCCGACCGGGCTGCCGGGCCACGCCCGGACCAGCGCGGCGTCCCCGGCGCTGCGCACCACCCACCGCAGCGCCAGCGCCACCACCACCACGTCGTCGGCGTAGCCGAGGACCGGCACGACGTCCGGCACCAGATCGACCGGGGACAGCAGGTAGGTCAGCAGTGCCCACAGCCGCCACCGGACCCCGCGGGGGAGGGAGCGGTCGGCCGCCAGCCGGCGGACCAGGCGGACGAGGTCGGGCAGCAGGCGCAGCGCCTCCCGGACCGTCAGGTCCGGCGGGCGGGCCCGCCAGAGCAGCAGCAGGAGGACGGCCCAGAGCAGGAGCAGCCCGCCCACGACGGCGAGCAGCGTCTCCCACCACTCCACGGTGACGAGTCTGACCGGTGGGGCGGGAGCGATCCGCAGGTGCCCGGCCTCGCGCTCCCCGTCGGCGGCCCGCCGTAGTCTCGGCGCCGTGGGAAGCGCAACCGACGGCCCGATCGACACCCAGTACGAGGACCTGCTGCGCCGGGTGCTGGAGCAGGGCACCCCGAAGCAGGACCGCACCGGCACCGGCACCGTCAGCCTCTTCGGTGAGCGGCTGCGCTACGACCTCTCCGAGCGCTTTCCGCTGGTCACCACGAAGCGGGTGCACTTCCGGTCGGTCGCCGTCGAGCTGCTGTGGTTCCTCCGCGGCGACAGCAACGTGCAGTGGCTGCGCGACAACGGGGTCACGATCTGGGACGAGTGGGCCTCGGCCGAAGGGGAGCTGGGGCCGGTGTACGGCGTCCAGTGGCGGTCGTGGCCCACGCCGGGCGGCGAGCACGTCGACCAGATCAGCGCCGTCCTGCAGACCCTGCGCACCGATCCCGACTCGCGGCGCATGGTGGTCTCGGCCTGGAACGTCGCGGCCCTGCCCGAGATGGCGCTGGCCCCCTGCCACGCGTTGTTCCAGTTCCACGTCGCCGACGGAAGGCTGTCCTGCCAGCTCTACCAGCGCAGCGCCGACCTGTTCCTGGGCGTGCCGTTCAACATCGCCAGCTACGCGCTCCTGACCCGCATGGTCGCCGCCCAGGTGGGCCTGGCCCCCGGCGACCTCATCTGGGTCGGCGGGGACTGCCACGTCTACAGCAACCACGTCGAGCAGGTGACCGAGCAGCTCTCCCGGGAGGTGCTGCCGTTCCCGCGGCTGGAGCTGGCGCCCGCGCCGTCGCTGTTCGACTACACCTACGAGCACTTCACCCTCGACGACTACCGGCACCACCCGGCCATCAAGGCCCCGGTGGCCGTGTGACGGTCGCGCTGATCTGGGCCCAGGCCCACGGCGGGGTCATCGGCGCCGACGGGACCCTGCCCTGGCACCTGCCCGAGGACCTCAGGCTCTTCCGCACCCTCACCACGGGCTCGACCGTGGTCATGGGCCGGCGGACGTGGGAGTCGCTGCCCGAGCGCTCCCGCCCGCTGCCGGGGCGGCGCAACGTCGTCCTCACCTCCGACCCCTCGTGGACGGCGGACGGCGCGCACGCGGCGTCGTCCGTGGCGCAGGTGCTCGCCGAGCGGGACGGCGACCTGTGGGTGATCGGCGGCGGCCAGGTGTACGTCGCCTTCCTGCCGTTCGCCGACCGGGTGGTCGTCACCGACGTCGACACCCGGGTGGACGGCGACACGTGGGCGCCGGAGCTCGGCGCCGAGTGGCACCGGGTGTCCCGGGAGCCGGGAGAGGGCTGGTCGACGTCCTCCACGGGCCTGCGGTACGCCGTCTCGGAGCACCGGCGGTCCGCGCCGGGGGACCGGCCCGGGATCGCTCGGTAGATTCTCCCCATGACCAGCGACCCCGCCCGGCCCTTCGGGCGCGTTCTGACGGCGATGGTCACCCCCCTGGCCGAGGACGGCTCGATCGACCTCGCCGGGGCCCAGGAACTGGCCGCGCACCTGGTGGACCGGGGTGGCCACGACGGCCTCGTCGTCGCCGGGACGACGGGGGAGTCGCCGACGCTCAGTGACGCCGAGCAGCGTGCCGTCCTCGAGGCGGTGCTCGACGCCGTCGGGAACCGCGCCACCGTCGTGGCCGGTGTCGGCACCAACGACACCGCCCACTCCATCGAGAAGGCGCGCGACGCCGAGCGCCTCGGTGCGCACGGCCTCATGGTCGTGACGCCGTACTACAACAAGCCCCCGCAGGCCGGCCTGCTGCGGCACTTCACCGCCGTCGCCGACTCCACCGACCTGCCGGTGATGCTCTACGACATCCCGCCGCGCACCGTGGTCCCCATCGAGGTGGAGACGCTGGTGCGGGCCGCGGAGCACCCGCGGATCGTCGCGGTGAAGGACGCCAAGGGCGACCTCGGCGCGGTGGCCTGGACCCTCGCCCGCACCGACCTCGCCTACTACAGCGGCGAGGACATGCTGAACCTGCCGTTGCTGGCCCTCGGCGCGGTCGGCGTCGTGAGCGTCGTCGGCCACCTGGTGGGCCCGCGCCTGGCCGAGCTGATCGCGGCAGTCGACTCCGGTGACCTGGTGAAGGCCCGCGCGGTCAACGAGAGCCTGCTGCCGGTCTACACCGGGATCTTCCGGACGCAGGGGGTCATCCTGGTCAAGGCCGCGCTGCGCGAGCTCGGCCTGCCCGCCGGCCCGGTCCGCCCGCCGCTGGTCGACGCCACCCCTGAGCAGGTCGCCACCCTGCGCGCGGACCTCACCGCGGGCGGGGTCGCGCTGTGACGGCGGGTGCCGTTCAGCCGCACCTCGACCTGCAGGTCCCGCCCCCGCTGCCGGCCGGCGGCCTGCGGGTCATGGCGCTCGGCGGGCTCGGCGAGATCGGCCGCAACATGGCCGTGCTGGAGTTCGACGGCAAGCTGCTGGTCATCGACTGCGGCGTCCTCTTCCCGGAGGCCGAGCAGCCCGGCGTCGACCTGATCCTCCCGGACTTCGGCGTCATCGAGCACCGGCTGGACGACGTCGCCGCGGTGGTGCTCACCCACGGGCACGAGGACCACATCGGCGCCATCCCGTACCTGCTGCGGATGCGGGGGGACATCCCGCTGGTCGGCTCCCGGTTCACCCTCGCACTGGTGCGGGCCAAGCTGCGCGAGCACCGCCTGGACCCGGTGCTGGTGGAGGTGGCCGCCGGCGAGGACCACGTGGCCGGGCCGTTCCACTGCGAGTTCCTCGCGGTCAACCACTCGATCCCCGACGCGCTGGCCGTCGCCGTCCACACGCCGGCCGGGGTCCTGGTGCACACCGGCGACTTCAAGATGGACCAGCTCCCGCTCGACGGCGTCCTCACCGACCTCGGTGCCTTCGCCCGGCTCGGGCTGGAGGGCATCGACCTGCTGCTGGCCGACTCGACCAACGCCGAGGTGCCCGGCTTCGTCGTCTCCGAGCGCGCGATCGGCCCCGTGCTCGAGGACGTCTTCCGCCGGGCCACCCAGCGGCTGATCGTCTCCAGCTTCGCCAGCCACGTGCACCGCATCCAGCAGGTGCTCGACGCCGCGGAGGTGCACGGCCGCAAGGTCGCCCTCGTCGGGCGCTCGATGGTCCGCAACATGGGCGTGGCCCGCGACCTGGGCCTGCTGCGGGTGGCACCCGGGCTCATGGTGTCGCTGGACGAGGCGACGTCCATGCCGCCCGAGCAGGTGGTGCTGGTCAGCACCGGTTCCCAGGGGGAGCCGCTGTCGGCGCTGGGGCGCATGGCCCGCGGTCAGCACCACCAGGTCACGATCGAGGCCGGGGACACCATCGTGCTGGCCTCCTCGCTCGTGCCGGGCAACGAGACCGCCGTCTACAAGGTCATCAACGGGCTGGCCCGCCTCGGCGCCACCGTGGTCCACAAGGAGACGGCGATGGTGCACGTCTCCGGGCACGCCCCCGCGGGGGAGCTGCGCACCCTGCTCAACGTCGCCAAGCCGCGGCACCTCATGCCGGTGCACGGGGAGTGGCGGCACCTGCGCGCCCACGCCGCGCTGGCCGAGCAGACCGGCATGGCCGCCGACCGGGTGCTGCTCGCCGAGAACGGCGTGGTCGTCGACCTCGTCGACGGCAAGGCCTCGATCGTCGGCAGCGTGCCCGTCGGCGACGTCTACGTGGACGGGCTCAACGTCGGCGACGTGGGGGAGGAGTCGCTGCAGGAGCGGCGGATCCTCGGCGACGAGGGCTTCGTGGCGCTCACCGTCGTCATCGAGCCCTCGACCGGCACCATCGTGCGGCCGGTGCACCTCAACGCCCGCGGCTTCGCCGACGACCCCACCGTCTTCGACCCCGCCCTGGCGCTGGTCGAGGACGCCCTGCGGCGCACGCTGGCCGACGGCGAGACCGACCCGCACCGGCTGTCCCAGGTGATCCGGCGGACGGTCGGCAAGTGGGTGTCGGACACCCACCGCCGCCGACCGATGATCATCCCCACCGTCCTCGAGGTGTGAGTTGGAGTGGGGGGAACGCGTCCCTCCCACTCCGTCACCGCAGCTCGATCGGCTCGATGCCCTCGTCCGCGGGCAGTTCGAAGCCCCACACCTGCGCGTAGAACGACAGCTCGCCGTCCAGGGCCGCGCGGATGTTCTCCGCCCGCCGGAACCCGTGCTGCTCGCCGGGGAAGAGCAGGTAGGCGTGCGGCACCCCCTTGTCCCGCAACGCCCCGACGATCGCCTCGGCCTGCTCGGGCGGGACGACGCGGTCCTCCTCGCCCTGGAACACCGCCAGCGGGGTGTCGAAGGCGTCCACGTGCGAGATCGGGGAGCGCTCGGCGTAGACGTCGGCGCCCTCCGGCCATGGGGCGACCAGCGAGTCCAGGTAGCGGGACTCGAACTTGTGGGTGTCGGCGGCCAGTGCGCCGAGGTCGGCGACGCCGAAGTGGCTCGCGCCGGCGGAGAAGACGCCCGGCCGCAGGCACAGCGCCGCCAGGGTGGTGTAGCCGCCGGCCGACCCGCCGCGGATGGCCATGCGGGCGGGATCCACCCGGCCGCTGTCGGCGAGGAACCGCGCGCAGGCCACGACGTCGTCGAGGTCGACCACACCCCACCGGCCGCGCAGCGCCTCCCGGTACCGCCGGCCGTAGCCGGTCGAGCCGCGGTGGTCGACGTCGGCGACGCAGAACCCGCGGGAGGTCCAGTACTGCACCCCCAGGTCGAGCACCGCGGAGGTCGCCGAGGTCGGGCCGCCGTGCACCAGCACGAGCAGCGGCGGCAGGGTGCCGGCGGGGGCGGAGGCCTCCGGGTTGGTCGGCGGGTAGACCAGCGCGTGCGCGACGTCGATGCCGGTCCCGTCCTCGGGTGTGGGGAAGCTGACGTGCTCGGGGCGGGAGAACCACGCCGGGTCCAGCCCGAGGTCGCGGGCGGGGCGCAGCACCTCGGCGGTCCCGTCGTCCGGGCCGACCCGCAGCACGACCGGCTCGGCGTCCGGACCGCCGGCGACGCAGACCACCGACCCGCCGGCGGCGGTCACGTACCGGAAGGCCGCGTACGGCAGCGTGAGATCTCGCAGGGTCCCGTCGGGCTCGCGCACGGCCAGCCGGTCGGTGCCCTCCCCTGCGCGCGCGACGACCACCCGGCCGTCGGGCAGCACCGCGAACCGCCGGGCGCCGAACACCCACTGCGGCCCGGCGAGGTCCGCGCCGACGTCCAGCACCGGCTCGACGTCCCCACCCGGCCGCCATCGGTACAGCGCCCAGACGTCGCTGCGGTCGGCGCAGAACCACAGGCTGCCGTCGGCGGCCCAGACCGGCTGGACGACGGACTCCGCGCGGCCGTCCGGGGATCGGCCACCGGCCACCACCGTCTCGGTGCCGTCGGCGGCCCGGACGACGAGCGCGGCGGCGTCCCACGGCATGTCGGGGTGGTCCCACTGCAGCCAGGCCAGGTGCCGGCCGTCGGGGGAGAGGCGGGGGTCGGAGACGAAGTCCGGGCCGGTGACCAGGACCTCGGTGGTGCCGTCCGTGCCGATCCGCACGACCTCGTTGACCACGTCGGCGGCCGCGCCGCCCGCCGCGTGCGTCTCCCGCACGGCGAGGACACCGCCCGGGACGACGTGCAGATCGGCGTAGCGCACCCCGGACGGCAGCGGCGGCTCGGGCGTGACCGCGCTCGGCTCGGCGGCACCGGGGCCGAGCCGGTACAGCCGCTGGTCGGCGAACTCGGTGAACCACAGGACGCCGTCGGCGACGGTCCACGCGCCCCCGCCGTACTCGTGCACCCGGGTGCGGGCGTTCCACGGCGGGGGCAGGGGGTCGGCGGTCCGGCCGTCGGCGGCGCGACGGACCAGTGCCGAGCGCCCGCCCTCGCCGGGCCGTGACTCCGACCACCAGAGGTCGTCCCCGTCCACGGCCACCTCGCCGAGCCGGGCGGCGGCGCGGACGACGAGTTCCGAGGTGATCGGGGTGGGCCAGCTCCCGTACGGGGTCGTCGGCATGCCATGACCGTAGGTGGCGGACACGTCCCTCCGCCTGCCGTCAGGGGACCCCCGCGGCCATTACCGTCTGACGCATGCCTGCTCGCTCGACGACGACCCGGCCGTCGGGTCGGTCGTCCGCGCGCGGCCGCTCCGGCTCCGGGTCGACCGCGTCCCGGAAGCGACCGCCCGCGAAGCGACCCGCCTCCGGCGGTCGCAAGCCCGCGGCCCGCAAGCCCGCGGCGAAGAACTCCGGCCCCGGTCTCTGGGGCGTCATCAGCGGCGGCTGGTCGCTGCTGGCCCGCGGTGCCGGGGGGCTGGCCCGCTCCGTGGCCCGTCCGGAGGAGGCCGAGCCGCTCGCGCCCGAGCACCGCCGCGACGGGGTCGGCCTCGCCGTCCTCGGGCTGGCCGTCGTGCTCGGTGCGGCCGCCTGGACCAACGGCATCGGCCCGGTCGGCGCCGCGCTCGCCGACGCGGTGCGCTGGATCGTCGGCTCCCTGGTGATGGTGCTGCCGGTCGTGCTGTTCTTCGCCGCCCTCCGGCTGCTGCGCCGGGGTCCCCGCCCCGAGGCCCGCGGCCGGCTGGTGATCGGCTGGATCTGCGCCGTCGCCTCGGTGCTCGGCATCGCGCAGGTCGTGGGGGAGGGCGCCGTCCCCGCCGCGGGCCGGCCGGGGTCCGGCGGTCTCGTCGGCTGGGCGGCGGGCACCCCGCTGGTCGCCGGCGTCGGCAGCGTCGTCGCCGTCGTCCTGCTGGTCCTGCTCGCGTTCTTCGGCCTGCTGGTGCTCACCGCGACGCCGGTGCACCAGATCCCCGAGCGGCTGCGCGAGCTGGGGGACCGGCTGCTCGGCCAGGGGTCCGACGAGGACGCGTACGACGACTGGGACGACGAGGAGGACGACGAGCCGGTCGCCCCGCCGACCCCGCGTCGCGCCCGCCGGCGCTCGCTGTCGGAGGACCTGCTCGACACCGGCCCGGTCGACACCGTGCCGGCCATCGACCACGCCGCGTTCGACGAGGCGCCGGAGGCCGTGCGCCTCGAGCGGCCGCCCGAACCGCCCCCGGCGCCGCGCCGGCCGGTGGTCGACCGCACCGCCCCGCCGGAGGAGCTCGAGCCGGTCACCGAGCCCGAGCAGCTGCGCATCGAGCCGGTCGAGGGTGCCTACACGCTGCCCTCGGTCAGCGTGCTGCGCCCCGGCGACCCCCCGAAGAAGGGCTCGAAGGCCAACGACGCGGCCATCGAGGCGATCACCGGCGTGCTCGAGCAGTTCAACATCGACGCCGCCGTCACGAGCTTCACCCGCGGCCCGACGGTGACCCGCTACGAGATCGAGCTGGGCCCGGCGGTCAAGGTCGAGAAGATCACCGCGCTGACCAAGAACATGGCCTACGCGGTGGCCAACGACAACATCCGCATCCTCGCGCCGATCCCCGGCAAGTCCGCGGTCGGCGTCGAGGTGCCCAACGTCGACCGCGAGATGGTCAGCCTGGGCGACGTGCTCCGCTCGCAGGTGGCCAAGCAGGACCCGCACCCGATGCTGGTCGGCCTCGGCAAGGACATCGAGGGCGGCTTCGTCTGCGCGAACCTGGCGAAGATGCCGCACCTCCTGGTCGCCGGCGCCACCGGTGCCGGTAAGTCCAGCTGCGTCAACTCGCTGCTGACCTCGCTGCTGCTGCGGGCCACGCCCGACCAGCTGCGGATGATCCTCATCGACCCGAAGATGGTCGAGCTGACGCCGTACGACGGCATCCCGCACCTGATCACGCCGATCATCACCGACCCGAAGAAGGCGGCCACCGCGCTGGCCTGGCTGGTCGAGGAGATGGAGCAGCGCTACCAGGACATGCGGGCCACCGGCGTCCGGCACATCGACGACTTCAACCGCAAGGTGGAGCGCGGCGAGATCACCGCCCCGCCCGGCAGCGAGCGGGTGTACCGGCCCTACCCGTACATCCTCGCGATCGTCGACGAGCTCGCCGACCTCATGATGGTCGCGCCGCGCGACGTCGAGGAGTCGATCGTCCGGATCACCCAGAAGGCCCGCGCCGCCGGCATCCACCTGGTGCTGGCCACCCAGCGGCCGTCGGTGGACGTCGTCACCGGCCTGATCAAGGCCAACGTGCCCTCGCGGCTGGCGTTCTCCACCTCCAGCCTCACCGACAGCCGGGTCATCCTCGACCAGCCGGGCGCGGAGAAGCTGATCGGGATGGGCGACGCCCTGTTCCTGCCGATCGGCGCCGGCAAGCCGATGCGCGTGCAGGGCGCCTACGTCTCCGACGGCGAGATCGAGGCGGTCGTCGACTTCACCAAGCGGCAGGCCGAGCCCGAGTACCGGGAAGAGGTCTTCACCGCCGGCGGGGGCGAGAAGAAGGAGATCGACGAGGACATCGGCGGCGACCTCGACCTGCTGTGCCAGGCGGTCGAGCTGATCGTGACCAGCCAGTTCGGGTCGACGTCCATGCTGCAGCGCAAGCTGCGGGTCGGCTTCGCCAAGGCCGGCCGGCTCATGGACCTCGCCGAGAGCCGCGGCATCGTCGGCCCGTCGGAGGGCTCCAAGGCCCGCGACGTGCTGATCAAGCCCGACGAGCTCGAGTCGGTGCTGTTCACGCTGCGCGGCGGCACCCTCAGCGAGGCCTGAGGGCGGCCGCCCGGCGGGGAGGGCGGGGTCACTCGCGGGATCCCGACCGGGCTCGACGCGGCGACTACGATGGGCCGGTGACAGCTCTGCCCGACCCTGCCCGCAAGGTGGCGGTGGTGACCCTCGGGTGCGCCCGCAACGAGGTCGACTCGGAGGAGCTCGCCGGCCGGCTGGCCGCCGGCGGCTACGAACTGGTCGAGGACGCCGACGACGCCGACGCGGTGCTCGTCAACACCTGCGGGTTCATCGGGTCGGCCAAGAAGGACTCCGTCGACGCGATCCTCGCCGCCACCGACTCCGGCGCGCAGGTCGTGGCCGTCGGCTGCATGGCCGAGCGGTACGGCTCCGAGCTCGCCGGCGCGCTGCCCGAGGCCACGGTGCTCGGCTTCGACGACTACGCCGCGATCGGCGACCGGCTGGACGACGTCCTCACCGGCCGGCCGCTGGTGCCGCACGACCCGCGCGACCGCCGCACGCTCCTGCCGATCAGTCCGGTGGCCCGCACCGCGGCGGTCGCGGCGGTCGACGCCCCGGCGATCCCCGGCCACGGCTGGCTGCAGCGGCGCCGGCTGGCGTCGGGGCCGTCGGCGGCCCTGAAGCTGGCCTCCGGCTGCGACCGCCGGTGCGCCTTCTGCGCCATCCCGGCCTTCCGCGGCGCCTTCGTCTCCCGCCCCCCGGCCGAGGTCCTCGGCGAGGCGCAGTGGCTGGCCTCGCAGGGCGTGACCGAGCTGGTGCTGGTCAGCGAGAACTCGACCTCCTACGGCAAGGACCTCGGCGACCTGCGGTCGCTGGAGCGGCTGCTGCCGCAGCTGGCCGCCGTGGAGGGCATCACCCGGGTGCGGGTGGCCTACCTGCAGCCGGCCGAGATGCGGCCCGGCCTGCTCGAGGTCATCGCCGGCACCGAGGGGGTCGCGCCCTACTTCGACCTGTCGTTCCAGCACTCCTCGCCGGGGCTGCTGCGCCGCATGCGCCGCTTCGGCGGCACCGACGACTTCCTCGCGCTGATCGAGCGGGCCCGGTCGCTGGCCCCGGGCGCCGGCTTCCGCACCAACGTCATCCTCGGCTTCCCGGGGGAGACCGAGGACGACGTCGCCGAGCTCGAGCGCTTCCTCGTCGAGGGCCGGCTGGACGCGGTCGGCGTCTTCGGGTACTCCGACGAGGAGGGCACCGAGGCCGCGGGGCTGCCCGGCAAGCTCGACCAGGCCGAGATCGACGCCCGCGTCCGCCGGGTCACCGACCTGGTGGAGGAGCTCACCGCCCAGCGCGCCGAGGACCGCGTCGGCGACCGGGTCGAGGTGCTGCTCACCGAGGACCTCTCCGGCACCGACGGCGCGGGCAGCTGGCTCGGGCACGCGGCCCACCAGGACCCCGAGGCCGACGGGACGACGACGGTGACCGGCGTACCGGACGGCGCGGTCGCCGGACAGCTGGTGACCGCCGAGGTGGTCGGCACCGAGGGTGTCGACCTCGTCGCCGCCGCGCTGGTACCCGCGGTGACCGCATGAGCTCGGCACCCGCGGACCCGGCCGCGACCCCGCCGCAGTCGGTGCGGGTGCTCAACCTGCCCAACGCGCTGACCGTGCTGCGGCTGGCCGTGGTGCCGGTGTTCGCCGTCCTGCTGCTGACCGACGGCGGCACGGACGAGGCCCAGCGCTACTGGGCGACGCTGTTCTTCGCGCTGGCCATCATCACCGACCGCTACGACGGGATGATCGCCCGCCGCACCGGCCAGGTGACCGAGTTCGGCAAGCTGGCCGACCCGATCGCCGACAAGGCCCTCACCGGCACCGCGCTCATCGGGCTGTCGGTGCTGTCGCTGGTCGCGTGGTGGGTGACGCTGACGATCCTGGTCCGGGAGGTCGGCGTCACCCTGCTGCGGTTCTGGGTCATCCGGCACGGGGTGATCGCGGCCAGCCGGGGCGGCAAGGCCAAGACCGTCGTCCAGGCGCTGGCCGTCGGGCTCTACATCCTCCCGCTCGAGGGCGTGCTGGCCAGCGTCCGCTGGTGGGTGATGGCGGCGGCGCTCGTGCTGACCGTCGTGACCGGCCTGGACTACGTCTACCGCGCCCTCACCCTCCGGCGCACCAGCGCCCGGGCGATGCGGGCGGCAGCCGCGCGCCGCGCCGCCGGCCCCACCGGGGGACCCCGCACCGACGCGGCCGCCTGAGCGAGGACCCGCCGCACAGGACGGGGAAGGGTCGTGCGGCTCTGGGCGTTACGCCCAGAGCGGACGCGCCGGGGATGGCGCGGTGCCCGTCAGTGGCTCCGCGTACCGTGAGCGCACGGCGCCCCCGAGGGAGCCGCCGCCCCCGCAGAGGCAGGACAGGAGACGGCCATGACGCTGCTGCGCACCCAGCTCGGCACTTCCCTGCGCGGCCACCGGCTGCGTCAGCGCCGGACGCTGCGGGACGTCTCCGGAGCCGCCCGGGTGAGCCTGGGGTACCTCTCCGAGGTCGAGCGCGGCCAGAAGGAGGCCTCCTCCGAGCTGCTCGCCTCGATCTGCGAGGCCCTCGACCTCGAGCTCGCCGATCTGCTCGCCGAGGTCAGCCTCGAACTGCGGCACGCCGACGGCGGGGTCCACCCGCTGACCCCCGCGCCCGGCGCCGTCGCCGCCGAGCCGCCCACCGAGGAGGCCGCGGAGGAGTCCGCCGCCGAGCCGGCGCTGGCCCTGGTGGGTGCACCCGCCCGCCCCGCCGCCCGTACCGCGGTGTCGCTGGCGGCCTGAGGTCGCCGACACGGCCGACGCGCAGCGCCCGCCGTCCTCGGCGCGCGCTCCGGGCGGTGCCGGACAGGACGCATGGTGACCGTCGGTCCTCCCTCCCCGCCGCCGGGCTGGGCGCCGCCGGCCCCGGTGCACGTGCCGGGCTCGCACACCCGCAGCGGCAACGCCATGAACCGCACCCGCGCCGGACTCCTGGACGGCGCCGCCCGGGCCTTCGCCGACCGCGGGCTGCGCCGCAGCACGATGCAGTCGGTCGCCGTCGCGGCCGGGGTGGCCAAGGCGACCCTGTACAACCACTTCCGCACCAAGGACGACGTCGCCCGGGCGCTGCTGGCAGCCGAGCTGGACCGGCTGGCCGCGCTGGCCGCGGCGCTGCCGGCGGAGGCCGCGCTGGTCGCCCTCGCCGACGAGGTCGCCGGGCACCCGGTGCTGCGCCGGCTGGCCGAGGACGAGCCGGCCGAGCTGGTCGGCCTGCTGTCCGCCGCGCCCGAGCGCTGGACCGAGCTGGTCGAGCGGCTGGCAACGGCGCTGCGGGCCGAGCCCGACGCCGCGGACACGGTGGCGCACTGGCTGCTGGGACTGGTCCTCCAGCCGGGCGGGACCGCGGCCCGGCACGCCGCGGCGGCACGCCTCGCCGCGGTCCTCGGGCGCGCCTGACCCCTCCCGGCCGCGCGGCAGGGCGCACCGGCGTGGGATGGTGACGGTCCGACACCGCCCGGGCGGGCGGCTGCTGCTGCACCATCGGAGTTCGCCGTGCGGTACCTGTTCCGGCCACCGGCCGCCGACGGGGCGGGCCTGCTGACCCTGCCCTGGCATGTCCCGCTCGAGGAGTGGGACCCCGACCTGCTGCTCGAGGTGCCGCAGCGCGGCATCTCGCGGCACGTGGTCCGCTTCGTCGCCCAGGACGGACACGTGTACGCGCTCAAGGAGATCGCCGAGCCGCTGGCCCGCCACGAGTACGCCCTGCTCGGCGAGTTCGAGGAGGAGGGCCTGCCGTCGGTGTCGGTGCTCGGCATCTGCGTCGACCGGCCCGGCGGGCAGGACGCCGTCCTGGTCACCCGGTACCTCGAGTACTCGATGTCCTACCGGTACCTGTTCTCCCGGCCCCACGGCGAGCAGTCGGCCGAGCAGCTGCTGGACACCCTGGTCGTGCTGCTGGTCCGGCTGCACCTCGCCGGGGTGTTCTGGGGCGACTGCTCGCTGTCGAACACCCTCTTCCGGCTCGACGCCGGCACCTTCGCCGCCTACCTGGTCGACGCCGAGACCGCCGAGCGCCACCCCCGGCTCAGCGACGGGCAGCGGCGCTACGACGTCGACCTGGCCCGCGAGCGGGTCGGCGCCGAGCTGCTGGACCTGCAGGCGGGCGGGCTGCTGCCCGGCGACGTCGACCCGATCGAGGTGGCCGACAGCCTGCCGCCGCGCTACGAGGCGCTGTGGGAGGAGGTCAACCGGGAGGAGGTCTTCGCCCCGGACGAGCAGCGGTACCGGGTGACCGCCCGGCTGCAGCGGCTCAACGACCTGGGGTTCGACGTCGGCGAGGTGGAGCTGGTCACCTCACCGGAGGGCGCCCGGCTGCGGGTGGAGACGCGGGTGGCCGAGCCGGGGGAGAACCGGCGGGAGCTGTTCCGCCTGACCGGCCTGGAGGTCCAGGAGCGCCAGGCCCGCCGGCTGCTCAACGACCTGCGGGCCTTCCGCGTGCACCTGGAGCAGAAGAGCGGGCGGCCGGTGCCCGAGACCGTCGCCGGCTACCGGTGGCTCGAGGAGGCCTACCAGCCGGTGGTCGAGGCGATCCCGCCGGACCTCGTCGGGCGGCTGGCCCCGGCCGAGGTGTTCCACGAGGTGCTGGAGCACCGCTGGTTCCTGTCGGAGAAGGCCGGCCGGGACGTCGGGACGACGGCGGCGGCGCGCGCGTACTTCGAGACCGTGCTGCCCCGCACACCCAAGGAGATGACCACGCCGTCGGCCATCGTGGGCCACCAGATCTGACCCCTGCGCGCACCGCCGGACCCCTGGTCAGGGGCGGTAACGGACGGGTTTCGTTCGAGTTGACAGCCCCTGTGACCTGGGCCACCGTACGAAATCCGAGAGATCAACGCCCACAGCCGCCAACGGAGGCGATGACGCGTGCTGAGAAGTGGCAGGAGGGCGGCGCACCGGCAGCGCGTCGCGCCGGACAGGAGGTCCGCGGGTCCTCGCTCCCGCCGGTTGCTGGGGGGCTCGGCGGCCACGCTGGTCCTGGCCTCGACCCTGGCCGCGTGCGGCGGTGGGGGCGGGGGCAGCGGTGCGCCGGTGCTCAACTGGTACATCAACCCCGACTCCGGCGGCCAGGCGGAGATCGCCGCCCGCTGTTCGGAGGCGTCGAACGGGGCGTACACGATCGAGGTGGCCCAGCTGCCCCGCGACTCGCCCGCCCAGCGGGAGCAGCTGATCCGCCGGCTGGCGGCCAACGACGAGTCGATCGACCTCATGAGTCTGGACGTGGTCTTCCCGCCGGAGTTCGCCCAGGCCGGCTTCCTCGCCCCCGTCCCGGAGGACGTGGCGCAGGAGGTCAGCGAGGGCGTGTTCGAGGGTGCGCTGGACTCCGCCACGTGGAACGGCGAGCTCGTCGCGGTCCCCTTCTGGGCCAACACCCAGCTCCTCTGGTACCGGCAGTCGGTGGCGGAGGCGGCCGGGCTCGACATGACCCAGCCGGTCACCTGGGACCAGCTGATCGAGGCCGCAGAGAGTCAGGACGTCCTGCTGAGTGCCCAGGGCAGGCGGTCGGAGTCCCTGATGGTGTGGTTCAACGCGCTCCTGGAGTCCGCCGGGGGCCAGTACATCGAGGAGAGCGGAGAGAGCCCGGAGGAGATCCAGTTCGGTCTCTCCACCCCCGAGGCGGACCGCGCCTCCGAGGTGATGGCCGCCGTCGCCAACTCCTCCGCGGTCGGCGCCGGCTTCACCACGGCCAGTGAGGACACGAGCGCGACCGAGTTCGAGAGCGACGACGCCGGCTTCATGGTGAACTGGCCGTTCGTCTACGCCCAGGCCGTCAGCAAGGTGGAGGCCGGCACCCTGGACCAGTCGGTGCCCGACGACTACGGCTGGGCGCTCTACCCGGCAGTCGACGAGGGCACGCCGAGTGCGCCTCCCCTCGGCGGGATCGACATCGCCGTGTCGGCCTTCAGCCGGAACGTCGACCTCGCCTACGAGGCGGTCACCTGCATCGTCCAGGACGAGAACCAGGCCGATTACATGGTGACCAACGGCAACCCGGCGTCGTCGATCGCGGTCTACGACGACCCCGAGGTGCGGGAGGCCTACCCGATGGCCGACACCATCCGCGAGTCCCTGGAGTTGGCGGCGTCCCGGCCACTCACGGCCTACTACAGCGAGGTCCTGGGGTCCTTCCTCCGCGAGTTCCACCCGCCGGGCTCGGTGAACGACCAGACCGGTGAGCGGACGGAGACCCTCACCAAGGCAGTCCTGACAGGAGAGCAGCTGCTATGAGCCAGACGACGCTGCCGCCGGTCGAGAAGACTCGACCCGTCTCCGCGCCCCGCGGCACGATCAGCGACCGGTCCCGGGCCGAGCGCAAGCTCGGCTGGATGCTGGCCGGTCCGGCGTTCGTGGTCATGCTGCTGGTGACCGCCTATCCGATCCTGCAGGCGGTCTGGTACTCGCTGTTCAACTACCGGTTGACCGACCCGGAGAACCGGACCTTCGAGGGCCTCGGCAACTACGCGGTGATCCTCACCGACTGGGTGTGGTGGCAGGCCATCATCGTCACCGTGGTCATCACGGTGGTCACGGTGGCCGTCGAGCTGGTGCTCGGCTTCGCGCTGGCCCTCGTGATGGCCAAGGCGCTCTCGTCGATCCGACCCGTCGTCCGGGCCGCCATCCTGATCCCGTACGCGGTGATCACGGTCGTGTCGGCCTTCGCCTGGCAGTTCGCATTCCGGATCGACACGGGCTTCGTCAACAACTGGTTCGCCTGGCTGCCGGGCGTCAGCGACACCACCGACTGGTTCGGTGGCCAGGCCTCCTCGCTGTTCGTGATCTGCCTGGCCGAGATCTGGAAGACCACCCCGTTCATCTCGCTGCTGCTCCTGGCCGGCCTGGCGCAGGTGCCGGAGGTGCTGCAGGAGGCGGCCAAGGTGGACGGCGCCACCTGGTGGCAGCGGATGTGGCGGGTCACGATCCCCAACATGAAGGCCGCCATCATGGTGGCCCTGCTGTTCCGGACCCTGGACGCGTTCCGGATCTTCGACAGCATCTTCGTCATGACCGCAGGCGCGAACAACACCGAGTCGGTGTCGTTCCTCGCCTACCGGCAGACGATCTCCCGGGTGGAGATCGGCCTCGGCTCGGCAGTCTCCGTGCTGCTGTTCCTGTCGGTGGTGCTCATCGCCTTCGGCTTCATCAAGGGATTCAGGGTCGACCTGGCCCAGGCACGAGGGGAGCGCTGATGTCGACCAAGGAGAAGACCTGGTGGTGGATCGGCGGGGTCCTGATCGTCGTCTACTGCCTGTTCCCGATCGCCTGGATCCTCTCGCTGTCCTTCAAGACCTCGGCGGACATCGCGAACAAGCAGTTCCTGCCGTCGAGCTGGACCTGGGAGAACTACACGACGATCCTCACCGGGTCGGCCAGTGACCTGTTCCTGCCGGCACTGCGCAACTCGTTCGGGATCTGCCTGATCGCCACGGCGATCTCGTGCGTGCTGTCGATGTTCGCCGCCTACGCCATCGCCCGGCTGGACTTCCCCGGCAAGAAGCTGATCCTCGGCACCGCGTTGGCCGTGGCGATCTTCCCGGTGATCTCGATCGTCACGCCGCTGTTCAACCTGTGGCGTCAGATCGGGCTCTACGACACCTGGCCCGGGCTGATCATCCCCTACCTCTCGCTGACGCTGCCGATCTCCATCTGGACGATGTCGGCGTTCTTCCGGGAGATCCCGTGGGAGATGGAGCAGGCGGCCCAGGTCGACGGTGCCACCACCTGGCAGGCGTTCCGCAAGGTGATCGTCCCGCTCGCCGCACCGGGCGTGTTCACCACGGCGATCATCGCGTTCTTCATCGCCTGGAACGACTTCGCGTACGGCATCTCGCTGACGTCCACCAATGCCGCCCGCCCGGTCCCGGCGGCGCTCGGGCTCTTCTCCGGCGCCTCCCAGTTCCAGGACCCGACAGGCGCCATCGCCGCGGCGGCGGTCGTGGTGACCATCCCCGTCGTCGTCCTCGTCCTGCTGTTCCAGCGGCGCATCGTGGCCGGCCTGACGAACGGCGCCGTCAAGGGCTGACGCCCGATCCATCCACCCATCGAGGGGACAACTGTCATGGCTTCGATCGAGATGCGGAACATCGTCAAGCAGTACGGCGACGGCTATCCGGCGGTGAACGACGTCAGCCTGGACATCGCCGACGGGGAGTTCATGATCCTCGTCGGCCCGTCCGGGTGCGGGAAGTCGACGTTGCTGCGGATGATCGTCGGCCTGGAGGACATCACCAGCGGGGACATGATCATCGGTGGCAAGCGGGTCAACGACATGGCTCCCCGCGACCGCAACCTCTCGATGGTCTTCCAGAACTACGCGCTGTACCCCCACATGACCGTCTACGAGAACATCGCGTTCCCGCTGCGGTTGTCGAAGACCCCGGACGACGAGGTGCGCCGCCGGGTCACCGAGGCGTCCGACGTCCTCGAGCTCAAGGAGCACCTGGAGCGCAAGCCGGCCAACCTCTCCGGCGGTCAGCGCCAGCGGGTCGCCATGGGGCGGGCCATCGTGCGCCAGGCCGAGGCGTTCCTCTTCGACGAGCCGCTGTCGAACCTCGACGCCAAGCTGCGCGGCCAGATGCGCACGGAGATCTCCCGGCTGCAGCGCCGGCTGGGGATCACCACCGTCTACGTCACCCACGACCAGACCGAGGCCATGACCCTCGGCGACCGGGTCTGCGTCCTCCGGAAGGGCAAGATCCAGCAGGTCGCCTCCCCGCGCGAGCTGTACGAGCAGCCCGTGAACCTGTTCGTCGCCGGGTTCATCGGCTCCCCGCCGATGAACTTCCTGCCGGCCACGTTGCAGGGCAACCGGCTGCAGACGCCGTTCGGCCAGATCGAGCTCGACGAGCGCCGGGCGGCGGCGGTGACCGGCCGCGATCTGCTGCTCGTCGGCATCCGGCCGGAGTACTTCGAGGACGCGGCCCTCGTGGACGAGGCCAAGCGGCCGCTCGGATCGGTCTTCCGTGCGCGCGTGGACGTCACCGAGTGGCTGGGCGACTCGCAGTACGCCTACATCCCCTACGAGGCACCCGAGGAGATCACCCGGCAGCTGCGGGACCTGTCCCGGGAGCTGGACTCCGAGGAACTGCGCACCCAGGCCATCGTGTCGATCGACGCGACCAGCCGCATCCGTGAGGGGCGCGAGGCGGAGTTCTGGCTCGACAGCCGCAAGGTGCACGTGTTCGACCCCCAGTCCGGCGAGAACCTGACCCGTGACGCCGAGGCCGGCGCCCGCCTGACGCAGATGGCGGCCGAGGACCGCGTCGAGCAGGTGCAGGACGCGCAGGCGTCCGGGCAGACGGTGGGGGGCGCGCACCGCGCCGGCGCGGCCTGATCGACGGCACCCCGCCGGTGGTCGCAGTGGCCACCGGCGGGGTGCCGCACCCCGTACGACCGGCCCCGGGGCGGCGCCCGCCCACCCGGGGCCCGAGCACGTCTGGAGCCCGATGTCTCCCCATGCTGGGCACGGGCGCCGCCCGTGGTGGTGGTCCGCCGTCGTCTACGAGGTGTACCTGCGCAGCTTCGCCGACTCCGACGGCGACGGCCTCGGGGACGTCAACGGCCTGCGCGGCCGCCTGTCCCACCTGGTCGAGCTGGGCGTCGACGCCCTGTGGATCACCCCGTGGTACCCGTCTCCGATGGCCGACGGCGGCTACGACGTCAGCGACTACCGGGCCATCGACCCGCGCTTCGGCACCCTCGCCGACGCCGACGCGCTGCTCGCCGAGGCGCACGCGGCCGGCCTGCGGGTCGTCATCGACCTGGTCGCCAACCACACGTCGGTCGAGCACCCGTGGTTCGCTGCCGCGGTGGCGGGCGGACCGGGTGCGCCGGAGCGGAGCCGGTACTTCTTCCGGGACGGTCGGGCCGGCGGCGCGGAGCCGCCCAACGACTGGATCAGCGCGTTCGGCGGCCCGGCGTGGACCCGGGTCACCGAGCCCGACGGCCGCCCGGGCCAGTGGTACCTGCACCTGTTCGCGCCGGAGCAACCCGATCTCGACTGGGACGACGTCGTGGTGCAGGAGGAGTTCGACGACGTCCTGCGGTTCTGGCTCGACCGCGGCGTCGACGGCATCCGGGTCGATGCCGCTCCGGCCATGGCCAAGGTGCCCACGCTGCCGGACGCCGGCCACGGGCCCGACGCGCTGTTCGAGTCGAGCTCCTGGGTGGACAACCCGCACTGGGACGTCGACGCGGTCCACGAGATCTTCCGCCGGTGGCGGCGCATCGGGGACACCTACGACGGGGACCGGCTGTTCGTCTCGGAGGCGGTGGTCAACGGCCCGGAGCGGCTGAGCCGGTACGTGCGCCCGGACGAGCTGCACACCACCTTCAACTTCGACTACCTCAAGGCCCCGTGGGACGCCGGCCGCCTCCGCGCGGTGGTCGACGGCACGCTGGCCGCGCTCGCGCCGGTCGGCGCCCCCGCCACGTGGGTGCTGTCCAGCCACGACGAGACCCGCCACGTCACCCGGTTCGGGCGCAGCCGGAGTGGCGCGGCGACCATGGGCTTCGACGCGGCGGCACCCGCGGACCCCCGGCTGGGCCTGCGGCGGGCCCGGGCGGCGGCGCTGCTGACCCTGGCCCTGCCGGGCGGGGCCTACCTCTACCAGGGCGAGGAGCTCGGCCTGCCGGAGGTGGAGGACCTCCCCGAGGAGCTGTTGCAGGACCCGACGTGGGAGCGCTCGGGTCACACGGCCCGGGGGCGGGACGGCTGCCGGGTGCCGCTGCCGTGGTCGGGGGACCGCCCGCCGTTCGGGTTCGCCGCCGACGGCGTCCGCCCGTGGCTGCCGCAGCCGCAGTCGTGGGCTGCCCTGACGGTGGCGGCCCAGCGGGAGGACCCCGCGTCGACCCTGTCGCTCCACCGCTCCGCGCTGCGCCTGCGCCGCAGCCTGCCCGGCCTCGCCGACGACCAGCCACTGACCTGGGTCGAGGCGGGGGAGGACGTGCTGGCCTTCGACAGGGGTCCCACCTTCCGGTGCGTCGTCAACATGTCGGACCGGTCCCTGCCCCTTCCCGGTGAGGGCCGGCTGGTGCTCAGCAGCGAGCCCCTCGAGGACGCGCTGCCGCCGGACACCGCGGCGTGGCTGGTGAGCGCCTAACGGGTCAGCGACCGCGTCAGCACCAGGCGGTCCTGCCCCGGCCCCGCGCGGTCGGCGGAGAGGTGGCCGGTCGCGCCCAGTGCGGTGTGCAGGCCGAGGGTCGCGGCGTCCTCCGGCCGGGCCACGGCCTGGACGACCCGCGCCCCGGTGCTGGTGGCGAGGGCGTCGAACCAGCCCACCAGCCGGCGTCCGAGACCGGCGCGGCGCCGGTCGTCGCGCACCGCGAGCAGGTGCACGTAGGCCAGCCGGTCGGCGGTGACGGTGCCGAGCAGGTACCCGGCGTCCACGCCGTCCGCGGTGCGCGCGAGCACCCCGAACCCGCCGAACTGGTCGAACCAGACGGGGTCGTGCAGCGGCCGGGTGTCGACGTCCCAGAACCGGTCGTGCTCGGCGAGCAGCCGCGCCCGGACCACCACGGCGGACAGCTCGGCGAGGCCGACGAGGGTGACCGCGGAGCTCACCGGCGGGCCGCCGCGAGCTCCTCGCGGGTCGGCGGGTCCGCGCCCACCCGGGTGCAGTTGAGCGCCGCGACGAGGGCGGCGTCGTCGACGATCGCCAGCAGCTGCTCGTCGGACAGCTCCCGCAGCGCGGTCCGGGTGGTGGCGCCGGCGGCGAGGAGACCGGCGAACAACCCGGCGGCGAGCGAGTCCCCGGCGCCCACCGTGTCGACGACGTCCACCCGGGGCGGTTCTCGGTGCAGCAGCGCCCGACCGGGGCGGGCGATCCGCAGCGGGGCACCGCCGTCGGTGAGCACCACGAGGGCGGCGCCGCGGTCCGCCCAGCGCACGGCGGTCGCGTCGAGGTCGGCCGCGGCGCCGGGCTCGAGCCAGGCGAGGTCCTCGGCGCTGACCTTGACGACGTCGGCCCGCGCCAGCAGCCGGTCCAGCCGGGCGTGCACCTCGGTGCGGCTGTTGCCCAGTGCCGTCCCGACCGGGCCGTCGGCCAGCATCGGCCGGATGTTGGGGTCCACGCTGACCAGGGCCCGCCCCGAGGCGGCCACGCGCTCCACGAGCCGGGCGATCGGGTCGCAGCCGGGCGGGGTCCAGCTGGAGATCGAGCCGACGTGCAGGATCGCCGTCCCCGGGGGGAGGACGGCGGCGAGCTCGTCGTCGGTCCACTGCCAGTCGGCCGCGCCCTGCACGTGGAATCCGTAGTCCGGTGCGCCGTCGGCCCCCAGGCCGACGACGGCGAGGCTGACCGGCTCGCTCGCGGGCACGAAGCCCGCCGGGTCCACGCCGGACAGCTCCGCGTGCCGGCGCAGGGACGGGGCGAGCGGACCGGTGCCCAGCCGCGCCAACAGCCGCACCGGCGTATCCAGCCGGCCCGCGGCGACGGCGACGTTGAGGGCGTTGCCCCCGGGGCGGGCGACGTACTGCGGGGCGGTGCCCTCCGGGCCGGCACCGGCCTCGGGCACGGGGATGAGGTCGACGACCAGCTCACCCAGGACGCTCAGCACCGGGTTCTCGGTGGACACCCCGAGACACTAACGGGGGAAGGCCCCCGGGGCGTCCCTGGTGGCTCACGGACCGGCGCACCTGGGACGATGATCGGTGACGACCATCGCTGCGGCCCGCCGGCGATGACCGGTGGACGATCCGCGCCGAGCAGGAGGACCCATGCCCAACCCGTTCGTCAAGTTCTGGAAGTACCTCACGGCCTCGGCCAACGCGAAGATCGACGAGAAGGCCGACCCCAAGATCCAGATCGCGCAGGCGATCGAGGCCGAGCAGCAGCGGCACCAGGCCCTGGCCAACCAGGCGGCGGCGGTCCTGGGCAACCAGCGGCAGCTGGAGATGCGCCTGAACCGGCAGCTCGGCGAGGTGGAGAAGCTGCAGGCCTCCGCCCGCCAGGCGCTCGTCCTCGCCGACAACAGCCGGGCCGGCGGAGACGCGGCCAAGGCGAGTGAGTACGAGAACGCCGCGCAGGCCTTCGCCACCCAGCTCGTCGCAGCCGAGCAGGCGATGGAGGACCTCAAGCGCAGCCACGACGAGGCCCTCCAGGCCGCTGAGCAGGCGCGGGGCGCGGTCGAGCAGAGCCGGATGCGCCTGCAGACGACGCTCGCCGAGCGCACCAAGCTGATGAGCCAGCTGGAGCAGGCCCGGATGCAGGAGCACGTCGCGGCCTCGCTCAAGCAGGTCAACGAGCTGTCGGCGCCGGGCAACACGCCCAGCCTCTCGGAGGTCCGCGACAAGATCGAGGCGCGCTACGCCAACGCGCTGGGGCAGGCCGAGCTGGCCCAGACCTCGGTCGAGGGCCGCATGCTCGAGGTGCAGAAGGCGACCCTCGACGTCGCCGGGGCCTCGCGCCTGGACCAGATCCGGGCGTCGATGGGCGGGCAGGCGGCGGTGACCGGTGGGGCCGCGAACCCCGCGCTGGAGCAGGGTGCGCCCTCGGTGCCGATGCCGGAGGCGCAGCCGGCGGCCCAGCCCGCCGAGCGCCCCGAGACCGGGGCCTGACCTCTCCTCCTCCTGGCCACGACGGGCCGGCCGCTCGCAGCGGCCGGCCCGTCGCGCTGCGGTGACCGCCGGTCGTCGTCCCGTGACGTCCGCCGGGTCAGTACCGCGTGGCGACCGGTGACGGCCGGCCGGGCTCGCCGGTCCGGGCGCCCGGGTCGACCGGGGTGCTGGCCGCCTGGCAGGTCGGGCACCACCACGTGACGCGTTCCTGCAGGTCCGGCCCCTGATCGCCGAGCAGGATCGGCGTGCGGCAGCGGCGGCAGGGCCGGCCGCGGCGGCCGAACACCCAGTGGTCCTGCCCGCGGCGCGGGTCGCCGGTGGTGTTCTGCTCCGGGTGCTCGCGGTTGGCGAGCATGAGGGTGCGGGCCCGCTCGACGAGGCCGGAGAGGTCGGGGACGTCGGCCACGCGGCTCCACGGGTGCACGCCGCAGAGGAACAGCGACTCGACCTTGTAGAGGTTGCCGATGCCGGCGAGGTTGCGCTGATCGAGGATCGCGACGCCGATCTGCTCGTCGGGGTGCGCCCGCAGCCGCCGCAGCGCCTCCTCCAGGTCCCAGTCGGGGCCCAGGACGTCGGGGCCGAGGTGGCCGACCAGCTCGTCCTCGTGCGCCGTGCGCACCAGGGCGACGTCGTGCAGCCGGTAGCCGACGCACTCCCACTGCTCGGTGCTCAGCACGGCCCGGACGTCGAAGGCGGGGCCGCCCCGCCAGCGGGCGCCGGAGCGGTAGATGTGCCAGCTGCCGTCCATCCGGAAGTGGGTGCGCAGCGTCCACCCGTCGGCGAACCGGACGAGCAGGTGCTTGCCGCGGGGGACCACCTCGGTGACCGCGCGCCCGGCGAGGTCGGTCGCGGCCAGCTGGGGCACGCGGAGCTCGCCGCGGCGCAGCGTGGAGCCGGCGAGCGCGGTGTTCATGCGCTTGGCCGCCAGCCACACGGTGTCTCCCTCGGGCACGCCGCCAGTGTCCCCTGTGCGGCCGCCACCTGCTGTGAGACCGCTGACAGCCGGGATGACGCCGTGTTCTCTCAGCGCTCAGGTACCTGTGGCCGTCCCGACCTTGATCCGCGCCCGCCTGCCCCGGCGTGAGGTGGCCGGGCGCACCCCGGAGCCGGTGACCGTCACGGTCGCGCGGGTCGTGCGCCCGCACCGCCGGCAGGCGTTCGAGCGCTGGGCGGCCGACGCGCTCGCCCTCGCCGCGACCTACCCCGGCAACCTCGGGGGCACGCTGCTCAAGCCCGGCCTCGGCAGCTCGGAGTACCACCTCGTCTACCGCTTCCGGGACGACGCCTCGCTGGCCGCGTGGGAGGCCTCGGAGCAGCGGCGCCAGGCACTGGAGCGGATGCAGGAGATGATCGACGAGGAGCGGTACGCACGGGTCGCGGGGCTGGACAGCTTCTTCACCCGGCCGGCGACGCCGGGGCCGCGGTGGCGGTCGACGGTGCTCACCATCGCCGCGGTCTTCCTCATCACCTCGACGCTGCAGCTGCTGGTCATGCCGCACATCGCCGGGTGGCCGTGGCCGCTGCGGCTGCTGCTGTCGGCCTGCATCGTCGTGGTCCTGCTCGGCTTCGTGGTGATGCCGACCCTGACCCGGCTGTTCGCCGGCTGGCTGCGCCCCGACCGCTGACGCGCACCGTCGCTGCCGGGCCGATCGGGCGGGCTCGCGGTCAGGCCCGCAGCCGGAGACCGCGGGGGGTGGCGGCGAACCCGGCGGCCTGCAGCGCCGCCGACAGCGGCGTGGACTCGTGCACCGACGCCCCGTCGGCCTTCTGCACCACCATCCGGCCGAGCGCACCGGCGGCCGCGGCTCCGGAGAGCGCCGTCGCGGCCTCCTTGAGCACCGTCTCCTCCTCGGTCCACGACAGCAGGGTCTTTCCGCCCCGTTCGACGTAGAGCACGAGCTCGCCGTCGACGAGCACCACGAGCGCGCCGGCCTTGCGCCCGGCCCGGTGCCCCGACCCGGGCCGGCGGGTGCCGGTGCCCTCGCCGATGTCCACGGACTCCTCGTCCCCGCCGGTCGAGCGCTCGGGCCACGGCAGCGCGGCGCCGTAGACGTTGGCCGGGTCGGTGGCGGCCAGCACCACCGCGCCGCCGGGCACCCGGTCGGGCGAGGCGAAGCTGCGCAGCCGGTCCACCGATCCGGGCGTGCCGAACTGGGCGGCGCCCAGGGTCTCGACGAAGTAGCCACGCCGGGCCCGGCCGTTCTCCTCGAAGGCGCGCAGCACGGGGTAGACCGCGGGGAAGCCGCCGGGCACCTGCTCGGCCATCACGGCGTCGCGGGTGAGCACGCCGTGCCGTTCCAGCAGCGCCTCCGCGCGGGCGGTCGTCCGCTTGGTCGGGTTGGCCTCGCGGTCGGGCAGCCGGGACCAGCGGCCGGCCACCGTGGGCGGGCCGGTGCGGGTGGGCATGGCCGGCCGGCCCAGCCGGGGGCGCCCGTAACGGGTGCGGTCCAGCCGCGCCCGCGGCGGTGCCGGCTGCCGCTTGTGCGTGCCGCCGCCGGAGAGCCGGGTGCGCAGCGGTGCCAGGGTGTCGTTCGTGAGCTGCCCGGCCCAGACGAGGTCCCAGACGACGTCGGCCAGCGCGGTGTCGTCGGTGGCGCCGACGAGGTCGGACAGCCCGCGGAAGAACAGTGCCTGCCCCGCGGCCAGCCGATCGAGGACGGCGGAGCCGACGCTGCCGTCGTCGGGCTGCTCCAGCGGCTCGGGCAGCAGGAGCGGCGCGAGGTCGGCCGGGACGAGGCTGATCCACCCGTCGCCACCGGGCAGGCCCCCGGCTCCGGCCCACAGCACCTCGCCGGCGCTGGTGAGCTCGTCGAGCATCCCGGGCGAGTAGTCGCGCACCCGGGCCGGCAACACCAGCGACTCCAGCGCACTGGCCGGCACGAGTGCCCCGGCCAGCTGCTCCACCACGGCCAGCACGCCGTCGGGCCCGCGCATCCGGCTGCCGACCGACTGCCAGGACGGGGTGAACCGCGCCAGCGTGCCGATCGGCACCGGCTCGACCTCCTGGCGCAGCCGGGCCAGGCTGCGCCGGCGGATGGAGCGCAGCACGTCGGCGTCGCACCACTCCTGGCCGCTGCCGCCGGGACGGAACTCGCCGGTGACCACCCGGCCGGTGCCCACGAGGCGCTGCACGGTCGCGGTGACGACGGCGACCCCCAGCCCCAGTCGCTGGGCGACCTCGCCGGGCTGGAAGGGCCCGTGCGTGCGGGCGTAGCGGCCGACCAGGTCGCCCAGGGGGTCGGGGACCGGTTCGGTGAAGACCTCGGGCACGCCGACGGGGAGGGCGGTGCCGAGGGCGTCGCGCAGGCGGCCGGCGTCCTCGATCGCCACGTGCCGCTCCTCGCCGGCGATCCGCACCACGAGCGCGCGCCGGGCGGCGACGAGCTCGTCGAGCCACTCCCGGGGGACACCGCGGGCGGTGGCCTCGGCCGGGGTCAGGTCGCCGACGAGGCGCAGCAGGTCGGCCGCGCCGTCCAGGCCACGGGGGTGCCGGTCGGCCGGCAGGCGCTGCAGCTCGGCCTCCACCTCGGCGAGGGCCTCGGCGTCGAGCAGCTCCCGCAGTTCCGAGCGGCCGAGCAGCTCGGCGAGCAGGCCGGTGTCGAGGGCGAGCGCCTGCGCCCGGCGCTCGGCCAGTGGGGCGTCGCCCTCGTAGAGGAACTGCCCGACGTAGCCGAACAGCAGCGACTGGGCGAACGGTGAGGCCGCCTGCGTCTGCACGTCCACCACGCGCACGCGGCGGGCACGCACATCGCGCATCAGCTCGACCAGCCCCGGGACGTCGTAGACGTCCTGCAGCACCTCGCGGGCGGCCTCCAGCGTGATCGGGAAACTGGAGAACTCGCTGGCCACGGACAGCAGTTGGGCCGCCCGCTGCCGCTGCTGCCACAGGGGCGTCCGGCGGCGCGGGTCGCGGCGCGGGAGCAGGAGCGCCCGCGCGGCGCACTCGCGGAACCGGCTGGCGAACAGCGCCGAGTTGCCGACCTCGGCGGTCACCTCGCGCTCGACGTCGTCGGGGTCGAGGACGGCGAGATCGGCCTCCGGCGGTTCCCCGGTCGTGTCCGGCAGCCGCAGCACGATGCCGTCGTCGGAGTGCATCGACGCGACGTCCACCCCGTAGCGCTCCCGCAGCCGGGCGGCCAGCACCAGCGCCCAGGGCGCGTTGACCTGCGCCCCGAACGGCGAGTGCACGACCAGCCGCCAGTCGCCGAGCTCGTCGCGAAAGCGCTCGACGAGCAGCGTCCGGTCGTCGGGGAGGTGGCCGGTGGCCTGCTTCTGCTCGGCGAGGTAGGTGAGCAGGTTGGCCGCGCCCCACTCGTCGAGCCCGGCCGCCCGGGCCCGGTCCAGGCCGGCCTCGGGGGTGGCGGAGCCGACCTCGCGCAGGAAGGCGCCCAGGGCCCGGCCGAGCTCCAGGGGGCGGCCGGGGGCGTCGCCGTGCCAGAACGGCATCTTCCCGGGCTGACCGGGAGCTGGACTGACCAGCACCCGGTCGTGGGTGATCTCCTCGATCCGCCACGACGAGGAGCCGAGCAGGAAGACGTCACCCACCCGGGACTCGTAGACCATCTCCTCGTCCAGCTCGCCCACGCGCCGCCCGCCGGACCCCTCCCCGCCGACCAGGAAGACGCCGAACAGGCCGCGGTCGGGGATGGTGCCGCCGCTGGTCACGGCCAGCCGCTGCGCGCTGCTGCGGGCGGTGAGGGTGTCGGTCACGCGGTCCCAGGTGAGCCGTGGCCGCAGCTCGGCGAACGCGTCGGAGGGGTAGCGCCCGGCCAGCATGTCGAGGACGGCGTGCAGTGCGGACTCGGGCAGCGAGGCGAACGGCGCCGACCGCCGGACCAGCTCGGCCACCTCGTCGACGGTGCGCGGCCGCTCCGAGACGATCGCCACGACCTGCTGGGCGAGGACGTCCAGCGGGTTGCGCAGGTAGCGGATCGACTCGATGGCGCCGGCCTTCATGCGCTCGGCGACCAGCGCGCACTGCACCAGGTCGCCGCGGTACTTGGGGAACAGCACTCCCCGGCTGACCGCGCCCACCTGGTGCCCGGCCCGGCCCACGCGTTGCAGGCCCGAGGCCACGGTCGGCGGCGCCTCCACCTGTACGACGAGGTCGACCGCGCCCATGTCGATGCCGAGCTCGAGGCTGGAGGTGGCCACCACCGCCGGCAGCTGCCCGGACTTCAGCGCCTCCTCGACGACGGCACGCTGCTCGCGGGACACCGAGCCGTGGTGGGCCGCGGCGACCGGCTGCACGCCCTCGGGTACCCCGCCGCCGGAGCCGGCCTGGGCCATGAGTGCGGCGGCGTTGGTGCCCGGTGGCACCGCCTCGCCGGTCGCCCGCTCGTAGGCCAGCTCGTTGAGCCGGCTGGTCAGCCGCTCGGCCAGCCGTCGGGAGTTGGCGAACACGATCGTGCTGCGGTGCGCCTGCACCAGATCGAGCACCCGCTCCTCGACCGCCGGCCAGATCGACGTCCGCGGCTGGTTGCCGGCCGCCGAGCCGTCCAGCTCACCCGTGGGCTGGCCGAGGGTGCTCATGTCCTCGACCGGGACGACGACCGAGAGGTCCCACTCCTTCGCCGAGCCGGGGGCCACGACCTCCACCGGACGGCCTCCGGCGAGGAAGGTCGCGACCTCCTCGATCGGCCGGACGGTGGCCGACAGGCCGATCCGCTGGGCGGGGCGCTCGAGCAGCTCGTCGAGGCGGTCGAGGGAGACCGCCATGTGCGCGCCGCGCTTGGTGTCGGCGACGGCGTGCACCTCGTCGACGATCACCGTCTCGACGCCCCGCAGCGCCTCTCGCGCCGAGCTGGTCAGCAGCAGGAACAACGACTCTGGGGTGGTGATGAGGATGTCGGTGGGCCGCCGGGTGAAGGCCCGTCGCTCGTCGGCCGGGGTGTCGCCGGAGCGGATGCCCACCTGGATCTCCGGGCGCGGCAGGCCCAGCCGGGCGGCGGCCTGCCCGATGCCGGCCAGCGGCGCGCGGAGGTTGCGCTCGACGTCCACGGCGAGGGCCTTGAGCGGTGAGACGTAGAGGACACGGCAGCGGGCGCGCTCGTCGGCGGGGGGTGGCGTGCTGGCCAGCCGGTCGAGGGACCACAGGAACGCCGCGAGCGTCTTGCCGGAGCCGGTGGGGGCGACCACCAGGGCGTGCCCGCCGCTGCTGATGGCCTCCCAGGCCCCCGCCTGGGCGGCGGTGGGCTCGGCGAAGGCGCCGGTGAACCACGCCCGGGTGGGTGCGGAGAACCGGTCGAGAGCGGTCACGGCCCCAGTCTCCACACGGGTACGACACTCCGCCGGTCCATCGAGGACGCGCGGTCGTGACCGTTCGATCGGGGGGGAGGACGGAGGTCCGGGGGCCTCCGCCGTCCGTGCGACGCCGTGGCCCGGGGAACCCGGTGGGAACGGTGGCGTCCGGCACACTGACCGCCATGCGCCGTTCCCTGTACGAGGCCGAGCACGAGGACTTCCGCGAGATGGTCCGGGCCTGGGCCGAGAAGACCGTCGTCCCCTTCCACGAGCAGTGGGAGAAGGCCGGCATCGTCCCGCGCGAGGTGTGGACGTCGGCCGGCGCGCAGGGGCTGTTCGGCATCGACATGGACGAGGAGTACGGCGGCGGGGGCGTCCGCGACTTCCGCTACCAGGCGGTCATCGACGAGGAGCTGATGCGGATCGGCGCCACCGGCGTCGGCTTCGCCCTGCACAACGACGTCGCCGGGCCGTACCTGCGGGACCTGGGCACCGACGAGCAGAAACGGCGCTGGCTGCCCGGGTTCTGCAGCGGCGAGCTGATCACCGCCATCGCGATGACCGAGCCCGCCGCCGGCAGCGACCTGCAGGGCATCCGGACGTCGGCCCGCCGCGACGGCGACGCCTGGGTCCTCAACGGCTCCAAGACCTTCATCACCAACGGGATCAACGCCGACCTGGTGATCGTGGTGGCGCGGACCGACCCGGACGCCCCCGGTTCCAAGGGCCTCAGCCTGCTCGTCGTCGAGCGCGACATGCCCGGCTTCACCCGCGGCCGGAACCTGGAGAAGGTGGGCCTCAAGGCGCAGGACACCGCCGAGCTGTTCTTCGACGACGTGCGGGTGCCGGTGGAGAACCTCCTCGGCACCGAGAACCGCGGCTTCTACCACCTCATGGAGAACCTGCCGCAGGAGCGGCTGTCGATCGCCGTCGGCGCGGTCGCCTCGGCCGAGGCGGTGCTCGCCCACACCCTGGAGTACGTCACGGGGCGCACGGCGTTCGGCAAGCCGGTGAGCAGCTTCCAGAACACCCGGTTCGTGCTGGCCGAGCTGCAGACCGAGCTCACCATCGCCCGGACGTTCGTCGACGAGTGCATGCGGCAGCTCAACAGCGGCGACCTCACGCCGGTCGACGCCGCCATGGCCAAGTACTGGACGACGGAGCTGCAGAACAAGGTCGCCGACCGGTGCCTGCAGCTGCACGGGGGCTACGGCTACATGGACGAGTACTTCGTCTCCAAGGCCTGGCGTGACGCCCGTATCCAGCCGATCTACGGCGGCACCAACGAGATCATGCGGGAGATCATCGGCCGCTCGCTCGGTCTCTAGCGGCGGCCGGTGGACACGGTGCTGCCGTCGAGGCTCGACCCGACGCGGGTGCAGCGCCGGACCCTCGGGGTGCTCGGCGGAGGCGTGGCCCTGGCCGGGCTGGGGGTCACCGTGGGCATCACGGTCGGCGGTCTCCTCGCCCGTGACGTCGCCGGCAGTGACACCGCGGCCGGGCTGGGTCAGACGGCCGGCGTGCTCGGTGCCGCGGTCGTCGCCGTCCCCCTCGCGCGGATCAGTGACCGGGCCGGTCGGCGTGCCGGGTTGGCCGCCGGGTACTCCGTCGCCGTCCTCGGTGCGGTGGTCACCGTGGTGGCGGCGGTGGTCTCGTCCCTGCCGCTGCTGCTCCTCGGTCTCTTCGCCTTCGGCGCCTCGACCGCGTGCGGCCTGCAGGCCCGGTACGCGGCGGCCGACCTGGCCGCACCCGAGCACCGCGGGCGCGCGCTCTCGCTCGTGGTGTGGGCGACCACCGTCGGCTCCGTGCTCGGCCCCAACCTCGCCGGCCCGGGCGCGGAGCTGGGCACCGCGCTGGGGCTGCCCGCGCTCGGCGGTGCCTTCGTGATCGCGTTCGCGGTCTTCTCCGTGGTGGCAGCGGGCATCCTCCTCCTGCTGCGGCCCGACCCGCTCCTGCTCGCCCGGCGCCTGCGTGGGACCGCGGCCGTCGGCGCCGTCCGTCCGCGACGGGCGACGGCGGCGGCGCTGCGGGCGGTCTGGGCCGATCCCGGCGGGAGGCTGGGGCTCACCGCGGTCGTGGTCTCCCACGCCGTGATGGTCGGCGTCATGGTGATGACGCCGGTCCACATGGGGCACGCCGGCGGGCCCGCGGGGACGACGCTGCGGGTGATCGGGATCGTGATCAGCGTCCACGTCGCCGGCATGTACCTGTTCTCGCCGCTCGTCGGGCAGCTCGCCGACCGGGCCGGCCGGCGGGCGACGGTCGCCGTGGCCGGGGCGCTCCTGCTCGCCGCCGCGGCGCTGGCCGGCACCGCCGGACCGGGGGACGCCCTCCAGCTCGGCACGGCGCTCCTGCTGCTCGGGCTGGGGTGGTCCTGCGGGCTGATCGCCGGGTCGACGCTGGTGACCGAGTCGGTGGGGGAGGAGCTGCGGCCGACCGCACAGGGCGGGACGGACCTGCTGATGGGCCTCGGGGCGGCCCTCGCCGGGGTCGCCGGCGGCCCCCTGCTCGCCCTCGGTGGCTACGGGTTGGTGGCCGCGGTCTCCGCGGCCCTGGTCCTGCCCCTCGGGGCGGTGTGGGCCGTCACCGCCGGCCCCGCGGCCGTCGCTCAGCGGCCCCGGTAGTTGCGGTACAGCAGCACGAGGGACACCAGCAGGCAGAGGGCGATGCCGATCTCGAGGACGAGGTCCCAGGTCGCCGAACCCGTGGTGGGGAACACACGGCCAGCGTAGGAGCCGCTCGTCGCCAGCGGCTGACCGCCGGCGCGCGCTAGCGTCGGGGACGTGCGCCTGCAGGATTTCTGGTCCCGTCTCACCGAGCAGTTCGGCCCCATCCGTGCCGAGAGCGTGGCGCGGGACCACGTCTTCTCCTCGCTGGGCGGGCGCAGCGCGGTGGACGCGCTCGAGGCCGGCCTGCCGGTGCGCCGGGTGTGGCTGGCCATCTGTGAGGAGTACGACGTCCCGCGCAAGGACCGCTGACTCCCGGATCCGGCGTGTCACGGTGGCAGTCGAACACACGTTCGGGATAGATTGGTCCGCGCAGTCCACAGGCCGGGCGCTCGTCCACAGGTCCGCCGGATCCCCCGGAAGTGTCAGACCCCCGCTCTAGCGTCGGCACCGACCCGCTTCCACGCGACTTCCCGAAGGTGAGCACCATGGCAACGCTCGACCGCGACAAGGCCCTCGACATGGCCCTCGCCCAGATCGACAAGCAGTTCGGCAAGGGCTCGGTCATGCGGCTGGGCGACAACGCCGCACAGGCGATCAAGGTCATCCCGACCGGTTCGATCGCCCTCGACATCGCGCTCGGCATCGGCGGCCTGCCCCGCGGCCGCGTCATCGAGGTGTACGGCCCCGAGGCCTCCGGCAAGACGACGGTCGCCCTGCACGCGGTGGCCAACGCCCAGGCGGCCGGCGGCATCGCGGCGTTCATCGACGCCGAGCACGCGCTCGACCCCGAGTACGCCCGCGCCATCGGCGTGGACACCGACGCCCTGCTGGTCAGCCAGCCCGACACCGGTGAGCAGGCGCTCGAGATCGCCGACATGCTCATCCGCTCCGGCGCGCTCGACATCATCGTCATCGACTCCGTCGCGGCCCTCGTGCCCCGCGCCGAGATCGAGGGCGAGATGGGTGACAGCCACGTCGGTCTGCAGGCCCGCCTGATGAGCCAGGCGCTCCGCAAGATCACCGGTGCGCTGAACAACTCCGGCACCACCGCGATCTTCATCAACCAGCTGCGCGAGAAGGTCGGCGTCGTCTACGGCTCCCCGGAGGTCACCACCGGTGGCCGGGCGCTGAAGTTCTACTCGTCGGTCCGGCTCGACGTGCGCCGCATCGAGACCCTCAAGCAGGGCACCGAGGCCGTCGGCAGCCGGGTGCGCGTGAAGGTCGTCAAGAACAAGGTGGCCGCGCCGTTCAAGCAGGCCGAGCTCGACCTCCTCTGGGGCACCGGGTTCAGCCGGGAGGGCGGCCTGATCGACGCCGGTGTCGAGCAGGGCTTCATCCGCAAGTCCGGCGCCTGGTACACGTACGAGGGCGACCAGCTCGGTCAGGGCAAGGAGAACGTCCGCTCGTTCCTGCGGGACAACCCCGACCTCGCCGACGAGATCGAGAAGAAGGTCAAGGAGAAGCTCGGCATCGGCCCGCAGCTCGACGCGCCTGCCGCGGCTGAGACGCCCGACTTCTGAGCCGGTGAGTGGCTGGCCTGAGGCGCGCGACCGCTCCGGCCCCGACCGTCGGCGTGGGCGGCGTCCCCGACTGTCCCCTGACCCGGACAGGGAGGACGCCGCCCGGCCGGGCGGTCCCACGAGTGAGGACGAGCCGGGCGACCCCGAGCAGGTGGCCCGCTCGATCTGCCTGCGCGCCCTGACCGGCGCGCCCAAGACCCGGCAACAGTTGGCCGATCTGCTCGCCAAGCGTGGGGTCCCCGACGACGCCGCGGAACGGGTGCTCGACCGGTTCGGCGAGGTGGGCCTCATCGACGACGCCGCCTTCGCCCGGGCCTGGGTGACCTCCCGTCAGGCCGGTCGCGGCCTGTCACGACGGGCGCTCAAGGCCGAACTGCGGGCCAAGGGCATCGACGGCGAGGTCGCCGAGGAGGCGGTCACCCTGGTCGACGACCAGGACGAGTGGGACGCCGCCCGGCGGCTGGTGGCACGGCGGGTGGCCGGCCTGCGCCGCGTCGACCGGGCCACCGCCGAACGGCGCCTGATCGGCATGCTCGCCCGCAAGGGGTACGGCGGCGGGTTGGCGTCCTGGGTCGTCCGTGAGGCCCTCGACGAGGACCGCGCGGCGTTGGACGCCGCGGAGGACGTGAGCGACGACGATCACGACCTCGACGAGGGCATCCCGGCCGGCATCCGGCGGCGGGCGGCCGGTCCCCACCCCGAGGTCGGTCTGGACGCCTGGCTGCCCTGAGCAACCCACGCTGTTCTGAGCGCCCCGCGCCGTGAGGTGCCCGGCGGACACGCGCCGCCGGGCACCCGCCGTCGCCGTCCACCCGCCCCCGGGGCTGAGGGACGGCGGTCAGCGGGTGGGCCCGGCCAGGAGCCGGTGGGTCAGGCGGAGGTCCGTGCGGTCGCCGACCAGGCCGAGACGTCGACGGCCACGCCGTCCGGCGCCTCGTCGTCGGGCACCAGCCACTCGCCGTCGGCGCCGCGGCCGTGGGCGAGGTACGCCTGGATCTGCAGGTCGAAGGCCCGCTCCGACGATGCGGCGCTACGGCTCACCGGCCCGAGGAAGGTCAGGTCGGCCTCCTCGCCGCCGAGCAGACGCAGCACCACCCGGCACCGCGACCGCCGGTGCCGGGCCGGCGGCACGACCTCGCGCACGACGGCGGTCTCCGCGCCGGCAGCGGCGGCGAAGTCGGGAGCGGCGGCACGCATCCGGGTCACGAACTCCTGAGCGGCGTCGGTGAACCCGACGGGCTGGCGCACCAGGGGAGGCAGCGGCGGCACGGCGGGGCGGAGTGCGGTGTCCACACCGGTGATCTCGGCAGGCCACGACCCGGGTGTGACCTGCCGGCGCCCCACGAGTCCCAGCGGGAAAACCTGCCGCGGTCAGACCCGGACCGGGCCGCCTCCGCCGTCCATCTGCACCTCCGCCAGCTCGGGCTCGGTCGTGGCCGCCGTCTTGGCGTTCCGCCGGGTGCGCTTCTCGACGTACCGGGCCAGCCACGACAGCAGCAGGTTCACGACGATGTAGATCAGGCCGGCGGCCACGTACAGCTGGAACGTGTAGCGGTTGCCGAACTCGAAGTTGAAGAACTCCACGAGGCTGCGCGCCGTCCTGAGCAGCTCCAGGTAGCCGACGATGAAGCCAAGGGACGAGTCCTTGAGCAGCACGACGAGCTGGGCCACCAGCACCGGCAGCATGCGGCGGACCGCCTGCGGCAGCAGCACGAGGGTCATCACCTGGGTCTTGCGCATCCCCAGGGCGAAGGCGGCCTCCCGCTGACCGCGGTCCACCGACAGGATCCCGGCCCGGAAGATCTCGGCCAGGACGGCCATGTTGTACAGAGTCAGGCCGAGGACCAGCGCCCGGAACGCCGTCATCGGGACGCCGACGGTCGGGAGGAACAGCAGGCAGAACAGGATGAGGAGCAGGAGCGGCACGGCGCGGAAGAACTCGATCACGACCGTCACCGGCACGCGGACCCAGGCGTGGTCGGACAGCCGACCGGCGGCCAGGAGCGCGCCGAAGACCGTGGCCAGCACCATGCCGACCGCGGCCGCCGCGAGGGTGTTGAGCAGCCCCTGCCAGAGAGCCTGGGGCACGCCGGTCGCCGGGTCGACCAGGATGGCCCACCGCTCCGGCTCCAGCTGGCCGTTGACCCCCAACCGCCACAGGACTGCGGCGATGAGACCCGCGACGACGATGCCGCCGATCACGGTGCCGACGCGCTGCCGCTGCCGGGCCCGCGGGCCGGGCAGGTCGAAGAGGACGGTGCTGCTCATCGGACGATCGCCACCCGCTTCTCGACCACCCGGATCAGCCACGCCGAGGGCAGTGTGATGACCAGGTAGCCGAGCACCACGGCCGCGAACACGGCCAGCAACTGGTCGGCGTTGACGTTGGACAGGCGCTGGAGCGCGGCCGTCAGGTCGGTCACCGCAAAGCCGGCGGCGATCGAGGTGTTCTTGGCCAGCGCGATCCACACGTTGCCCAGCGGGGGGATGACGGTGCGGAACGCCTGGGGGAGGACCACCGTGCGCAGTGACTGGCCGAAGTCCAGGCCCAGGGCCCGGGCGGCCTCCGCCTGACCCGGCGGGACCGCGTTGATGCCGGAGCGCAGCGCCTCGCACACGAACGCCGCGGTGTAGAGGGACAGCGCCGTCACCGCCGCGGCGAACCGGCTGGGGAACTGCAGGTCGATGTAGACCAGGCCGAAGACGAGGAAGAAGAACACCACGGTGAGCGGGGTGTTGCGGAAGACCTCGACGTAGAAGGTCGCCAGCCCCCGCAACGGCGGGATCGGGCTCACCCGCATGCCGACGAGCACGGTGCCCAGCACCAGGGCGCCCAGACCGCTGACGACCGCCAGGGACAGCGTCGTCAGGAACGCGCTCCACAGCAGGTCGAAGTTGTCGCTGATGAACTGCACCGCGGCCTCTCGACGTCAGTGACGGGACGACGCCGCCGGGTGGGTGCCCCACCCGGCGGCGTCGCGCGGACTCAGTAGCGGTCGACCGTCGGAGGCTCGGGAGCCTCCTCGCCGGTGATCGCACCGGCGGTGCGGTCCCAGGCCTCGGCCCAGCGGCCGTCCTCGTAGGACTCCTCGAGGACGTCGTTGATGAAGGTGCGGAACTCGGTGTCCCCGAGGGCCAGGCCGATGCCGTAGGGCTCCTCGGTGAACGGGTTGCCCACCAGCTCGAAGCCCTCGGGGTTGCCGGCCACCAGGCCGGTGAGGATGACGTTGTCGGTCGTCACGGCCTGGACGTTGCCGTTGGCCAGGTCGTCGGCGCACTTCGAGTACACGTCGTAGGTGACCAGGTTGGCCTGCGGGTAGTTGTCCCGGATGTTTTGGGCCGGGGTCGAGCCCTCCACCGAGCAGACCGTCTTGCCCGCGAGGTCGTCGGGACCGGCGATGTTCTCGGGGTTGCCCGCGGCGACCATGATGTCCTGGCCGGCGACGTAGTAGGGCCCGGCGAAGTCGACGACCTGCTTGCGGGTGTCGTTGATCGTGTAGGTCGCCACGACGATGTCGACCTGGCCGTTCTGGATGAACGGCTCCCGGTTGGCCGAGACGGTCTCGGTCCAGGTGATGTCGTCGGCCGCGATGCCCAGCTCACCGGCGATGATCTTGGCGATCTCGACGTCGAAGCCCTCGGGGTCCTGCGTCTGCGGGTTGAGCAGCCCGAACCCCGGCTGGTCGAACTTGGTGCCGACCGTGATCGCGCCGGCCTCGGCCAGCTCGGCCATCGTCGTCCCGGCCTCGAACTGGACGTCCTCGGCGACCTCGGCGGTGTTCTGGGCCTCCTCCTCGGCCTGCTGGCCGGCCTCGCTGGAGCAGCCCGCGAGTACGAGGCCCAGCGCCCCGACGGTGGCGGCGTAGCGGGTGATGCGCATGTGCGTTCCTTTCCTACCGAGCTCAGTGGTTGAGGATCTTCGAGAGGAAGTCCTTGGCCCGGTCCGACTGCGGGCGGGTGAAGAACGACTCCGGGTCGGTCGCCTCGACGATGCGGCCGCCGTCCATGAAGACCACCCGGTTGGCGGCCCGACGGGCGAAGCCCATCTCGTGGGTGACGACGACCATCGTCATGCCCTCCCGGGCCAGCGACGTCATGACGTCGAGGACCTCGTTGATCATCTCCGGGTCCAGGGCGGAGGTCGGCTCGTCGAAGAGCATGACTTTGGGGTCCATGGCCAGCGCGCGGGCGATCGCGACGCGCTGCTGCTGCCCGCCGGACAGCTGCGCCGGGTACTTGTCGGCCTGCGCGGCCACGCCCACCCGGTCCAGCAGCTCCCGGGCCCGCTGCTGGGCCTCGGACCGCGACTTCCCGCGCACCTTGACCGGCCCCAGCGTGACGTTCTCCAGGATCGTCTTGTGCGCGAAGAGGTTGAAGCTCTGGAACACCATGCCGACGTCGCTGCGCAGCCGGGCGAGGGCCTTCCCCTCCTCGGGCAGCCGCTGCCCGTCGATGGTGATCTCGCCCTGCTGGATCGACTCCAGCCGGTTGATCGTCCGGCACAGGGTCGACTTGCCCGACCCCGACGGGCCGATGACGACGACCACCTCGCCGCGGTCGATCGACAGGTCGATGTCCTGCAGGACGTGCAGCTCGCCGAACCACTTGTTGACGCCGGAGAGGCGGACGAGAGCTTCTCCCTTCGCAGCGCTGGTCACGCGAGCGACCCTAGGGCCGGGAGGCGACGGCGGCCGAACCGGGCGATCACGAAGCAGTAACGAACCGCGGGGACTGTGAGCGGCGGAACACCCGTCCGGGTCGCCGTACCCTCGCAGGCGACATGGGTACCGAGCTCCAGGGCGCCGGCCGGACCTACCGGGTCCGCACGTACGGCTGCCAGATGAACGTGCACGACTCCGAGCGCCTGTCCGGGCTGCTGGAGGCCGCCGGCTACGCCGCCGCCCCGGAGGGGGAGGACGCCGACGTCGTCGTCCTCAACACGTGCGCGGTGCGGGAGAACGCCGACAACCGGCTCTACGGGAACCTCGGGCACCTGCGGCCGGTGAAGGACGCCCACCCCGGCATGCAGATCGCCGTCGGTGGTTGCCTGGCGCAGAAGGACCGCGGCGAGATCGTGCGCCGCGCGCCGTGGGTGGACGTCGTCTTCGGCACGCACAACGTCGGTTCACTGCCGGCGCTGCTGGAGCGGGCCCGGCACAACGCCGAGGCGCAGGTGGAGATCGCGGAGGCCCTCGAGGTCTTCCCGTCGACGCTGCCGGCCAAGCGGGACTCCGCCCACTCCGGCTGGGTCTCCATCAGCGTCGGGTGCAACAACACCTGCACGTTCTGCATCGTCCCGGCGCTGCGCGGCAAGGAGAAGGACCGCCGTCCGGGCGAGGTCCTGGCCGAGGTGCAGGCGCTGGTGGACCAGGGCGTGCTCGAGGTGACCCTGCTCGGCCAGAACGTCAACAGCTACGGCGCCGAGTTCGGCGACCGCGGCGCCTTCGCCGACCTGCTGCGCACCACCGGCCGGATCGAGGGCCTGGAGCGGATCCGCTTCACCAGCCCGCACCCCGCGATGTTCACCGATGACGTCATCGCCGCGATGGCCGAGACGCCGGCGGTCTGCCACTCCCTGCACATGCCGCTGCAGTCGGGGTCGGACGACGTCCTCAAGCGCATGCGCCGCGCCTACCGGCGGGACCGCTTCCTCGGCATCCTCGACCGCGTGCGGACGGCGATGCCCGACGCCGCGATCACCACCGACATCATCGTGGGCTTCCCCGGGGAGACCGACGAGGACTTCGAGCAGACCCTCGACCTGGTGCGCCAGGCCCGGTTCTCCAGCGCCTTCACCTTCCAGTACTCCAAGCGCCCCGGGACGCCGGCCGCCGAGATGGACGGGCAGCTGCCCAAGGACGTCGTCCAGGAGCGGTACCTGCGGCTGACCGCACTGCAGGACGAACTCAGCTGGGCCCAGAACCGCGCGCTGGTCGGCACCGGCGTGGAGCTCCTGGTCGCCGCGGGCGAGGGCAGCAAGGACGCCGCGCGGGGCCGGATGAGCGGCCGGGCCCGCGACGGGCGGCTGGTGCACTTCACGGCCGCCGACGGCGTCCGGCCCGGCGACGTCGTCGAGACCGTCGTCACGCAGGCCGCGCCGCACCACCTGGTCGCCGACGGCGCGCTCGTGTCGCACCGGCGCACCCGGGCCGGGGACGCCTCCGAGGCCGGCACGCGCCCCACCACGCCCGGTGTGCTGCTGGGCATGCCGCGGATCGGCGCCCCCGCCTGATCGGTCAACCCCGCGGAGCGGCGAGGAGCGTCTCCAGCTCCTGGGCCAGGCGGTCGGGCATGACCATCTGGACCATGTGCGACGACTCGAGCCGCACGACCCGGTCGGCGCCGGCCGCCATCGCCTCCTGGGCATCGGCCGGGAGCACGGCGTCCAGGGTGCAGACCACGTAGCTCACCGGGTGCGCGGGGTCCGGCGCGGTGCTGGGGCTCGCCAGCGCGGCGGCGGACTGCAGCCCGAGCCGCTCGACGAAGCGGGCGACCTCCTCGAGCGGCAGCTCCGCGCAGACGTGGGTGCGGACGGTGTCCACGTCCCTGGTCACCGCCAGGGTGCCGTCGTCCCGCGGTACCACCCACGGCGGGAGCGGACCCCCACCGAGGAGGTCGAGCACCGACTGGCCGCGTCGCGGCCGGAGTGCTGCCAAGTACACCGTCTGCGCCACGCCGGGATCGTCAGCGAGCTCGGCGACGACCATGCCGCCGTAGGAGTGCCCGACCAGGACCACCGGTTCGCCGGCGCCGCGGACCACGCCACGCAGGTGCTCTGCATCGGCCCGAAGGTCACCGAGGGTCGCCGGGTCGGTGCCGCTGCTGGGCAGCTGCGTCACCACGGTGACACGGTGGCCGTCCTTCTCCAGGTGCGTCACGAGGTCGTCCCAGACCCAACCGCCGCACCAGGACCCGTGCACGAGGACGAAGTGCGTCATGGTGCCGCAGTGTGGGCCGGCCGTCCGTGGCGGCCAAGGGGCGGCGATCCGGCGCCGGGTACTCCTGGCGTGCGGTCACCCGGTGTGGAGGCGGGCGCGGCCGACGTGCTCAGGCCAGGTCGAGCAGGAGGTCGGTCAGCTCCCGAGGGCGGTTCTGCGGCACCAGGTGGGTGGTGGCGATCTCGCGGTAGACCCACGCGTCCGAGGCCCGCGCACGGGCGGCCGCCGCCTCGAACCCCGGGTTGGGCGGGATCCCGGGCTCGTCGGCGGTGGCCCGCACGTAAGTGCGCCCGAACGGCCACTCCTCCAGCGGCCGGGACAGTCGCACGGGTTCGGTGAAGCAGCCGATCGGGTGCAGCGTGCGGCGCGGGGTGCTGAACGCCTCCTCGGCCGGGTCCTCGTAGGCCCGCACGGGACCCTCCACCAGCCACGGCGTCCCGAGGGTGCGCGGGAGCACCGGCACCCCGAGCAGCCCGTACAGCGACTGGCCGTCCTCCGGCACGAAGGCGTCGAGGTAGACCAGCGACCGGACGCGGTCCCCGATCGCGTCGAGCGCGCCGGTGACGACCATGCCGCCGTAGGAGAAGCCGAGCAGCACGACGTCGTCGAGGCCCTCGTAGAGCACCTGGTGGACGACGTCGGTGACGTGGGTCGTGAGGTCCACCTGCGGGCTGGCCAGGTGCGACCGCTCGCCGATCCCGGTCAGCGCCGGGGTGAACACCTCGTGGCCGGCCGCGCCCAGCAGCCGGCGGACGTGGCGGAACCCGTGGGCCCCACCCCAGGCGCCGTGCACCAGCACGAACGTCGTCACGGCGCCGTCCCCGGCCGTCAGCGGCGGGAGGCCGTCTTCTCCGCCTCCGCCAGCCACTCGCGGCGGGTCGCGAGGTTGGCCTGCGCCTCCTCGATCCGCCGCGCGTCGCCGGCGGCCTCGGCCTTGGCCAGCTGCTCCTCGGCCTTGGTCACCGCCTGCCGCATGGAGGTGACCATCGGGTTCTCCGGCGCGACGCGGGCCCGCGTGGAGTCGACCGCGCCCCGGACCCGCTGCTCGACCGCCTGCATCCGGTCCTCCAGCTGCCGCATCACGCCGCGCGGCACGTGGCCGATCGCGTCGTAGCGCTCCTGCAGCTTGCGCAGGGCGTTCTGCGCCCCGCGCAGGTCGGTGGAGGGGTCGAGCTTCTCGGCCTCGGCGAGGATCTCCTCCTTGGCCTGCTGGTTGGCCACCTGCTCGGCGTTGCGGACCTTGTCCTGCTCGGAGCGGGCGGTGAAGAAGACGTCCTGGGCGGCGCGGAACTGCTTCCACAGGTCGTCGTCGCCGTCGCGGCCGGTGCGCGGGACGGCCTTCCAGCGGTCCATCAGCGAGCGCATCGCCGCGCTCGTGGCGCCCCAGTCGGTGGACGCCGACAGCCGCTGCGCCTCGGCGATGAGCTCCTGCTTGGCCGCGCGGGCCTCGCTGCGCTGGGCGTCGAGGGCGGCGAAGTGCGCGCCCCGGCGGCGGCCGAACGCGTCGCGCGCCGCGGCGAAGCGCGACCACAGGGCCTCGTCGGTCTTGCGGTCGATGCCGCGGATGGTCTTCCACTCCTCGACGATGGCCTTCAGCCGGTCGCCGGCGGCCTTCCACGAGGTGGACTCTGCGGCGATCTGCTCGGCCTCGGCGGCCAGCGTCTCCTTGCGGGCGATCTGCGCGGCGCGGGCCGCGGCCTTCTCCGCCCGGGACTCGGCGGCCGCGGAGTCAGCCGTCTCGACCATCGCGCGGGCGCGGGCGGCGAGCCCCTCCAGGTCGCCGACGGCGGTCGCGGTGGGGATGGAGTCGGCGAGGGCCTGGGCCTTCGCCTTGATCTCGCTCGGGTTGCCGGTGTGGGCCCTCAGCCGTGCCTCGAGCAGCGACACCTCGGTGGCGAGGTCGTCGTAGCGGCGGGCGTAGTGGGCCAGGCCCTCGGCCGGTTCCCCGGCCTGCCACGAGCCCACCGCCCGCTCGCCGTCGGCGGTGCGGACGTAGACGGTGCCGTCCTCGTCCACCCGGCCCCACTCGGCGGGGTCGGACGCCGGGGCGGCGGGCTGGTCCGGGGCGGACGGCGGGGCCGCGGCCTCGGCCGGAGAGGGAGCCGGGGCGTCCGGCACCGGCGCGACCACCTCGGGGGTGGTGGCCTCCGGCGGCACGACGTCCGGCTGCTCGGTGACCCCGGCGGACTCCGCCGTCGGATCGGCCAGCGCGGCGTCACCGGGGGAGGGCGCGGCCGCCGTCCCCGCCTCCGGGGTGACCGCCTCGGACCCGGCCGTCTCCGGCGTGGGGACCTGCTGCGAGGTGCTTGCGGCGTTCTCCGTGCTCGACACGCACCGCAGTGTCCCACGCCGCATCCGGGACACTGCTGCGGTGAGCACCTCCGCGGCCGAGCCGCGCACTCCGGAGCCCGGCGGTGCGGTGTCGGTGGCCTTCTGCCCGTGCCCGCCGCTGCTCCTCCCCGCGGTCGCCGGGCGGGCCGCGGCGGACACCGCCTGCCTCCGCGCGGCCTGTGCCGAGGCCCTCGAGGCGGCGCTGGCGGCCCGCCCCGAGGTGGTCGTGGTGGTCGGCGACGGGGCAGGAGGGCGGTTCGGTACCGGCGACGGCGGCGACCTGCGCGGGTTCGGCGTCGACCTGGAGGTGCCGTTCGCCGGTCCCGTGCAGCCCCGCGGGCGGCGCACGCCGCTGCCGCACACCGTCGGCGCCTGGCTGCTCGACCAGGCCGGGTACGCCGGCCCGCGGCTGGGGGTGGCCCCCGACGACCTCGCCGACGTCCTCGCGGGCCTGCCGGGACCGGTCACCGTGCTCGCGATGGGCGACGGCTCGGCGCGCCGCACGCTGAAGGCGCCCGGGTACCTGGACGAGGCCGCCGGTCCCTTCGACGACGCCGTGGCGGCCGCGCTCGCCGCCGGGGACGCCCCCGCGCTGGCCGCACTGGACGCCGCGGAGGGCCGGCGGCTGCTCGCCGCCGGGGTGCCCACGTGGCGGGCGGTGGGCAGCGCGCTCGCCGGCCGGCCGGTCCGCGCGCGGCTGCACGTCCACGAGGCGCCGTTCGGCGTCGGCTACCTCGTGGCCGACTGGCTCCTGCTGTGACGGCTGCACCCCCGGTGGTGGCCCTGGTGGGGCCGACCGCGACCGGGAAGACGGCGCTCGGCGTCGCGCTGGCGCAGCGGCTCGGCGGCGAGGTGGTCAACGCCGACTCGATGCAGCTCTACCGCGGCATGGACATCGGCACCGCCAAGCCCGACGCCGCCGAGCGGGACGGCGTACCGCACCACCTGCTCGACCTGTGGCACGTGCGTGAGGCGGCGTCGGTGGCCGAGTACCGCCGGCTGGCCCGCGCCGCGATCGACCGGCTGCGGGCCGCCGGCACGGTGCCGCTGCTCGTCGGCGGGTCGGGTCTCTACGTCCGCGCCGTCCTCGACGACCTGGAGTTCCCCGGCACCGACCCCGCCGTGCGCGCGCGGCTGGAGGCGGAACTGGCCGAGGTCGGCCCGGGCCCGCTGCACGCCCGCCTCGCCGCCGTCGACCCCGCCGCGGCCGCGGCGGTGCTGCCGAGCAACGGACGCCGGATCGTGCGCGCCCTGGAGGTCGTGGAGATCACCGGGGGGCCGTTCCGCGCCACCCTGCCCGAGCCGCGGCGGCACTACCCGGCGGTGGTGGTGGGGCTGGACCGCGAGCCGGCCGCGCTCGACGAGCGGATCGCCGTCCGCGTGGACCGGATGTGGGCGGCGGGCTTCGTCGCCGAGGTGGAGGCCCTGGCCGCCGACGGACTGCGGGAGGGGCCGACGGCGTCGCGTGCCCTCGGCTACGCCCAGGTGCTGGCCCAGTTCGACGGTCGGCTGACGGCCGAGGAGGCACGCGAGCGCACGGTGGGCACGACGCGCCGCTTCGTCCGGCGGCAGCGGTCGTGGTTCCGCCGGGACGCGGCCACGACGTGGCTGGACGCCGCCCGGCCGGACCTGGTGGACGCGGCGGAGGCCGTGATCGGCGCACATACGATCGCCGGGTGAACGCAGACCGGGTGCTCATCGGCCACGGCACGGAGAACGACTTCGTCGTCCTGCCCGATCCCGACGGCACCGTCTGGCCGGAGGACCGGCTGGACGCGGCGATGGTCCGCCGGTTGTGCGAGCGCCGCTCCGGGCTCGGTGGCGACGGCGTGCTGCGGGTCGTCCGCAGCGTGCACGTCCCCGATGCGCCGGCCGTGCTCGGCGAGGCGCTGGGCCGCTGCGAGTGGTTCATGGACCACCGCAACGCCGACGGCTCGCACGCGGAGATGTGCGGCAACGGGATCCGGCTGTTCCTGCACGTGCTGGTCACCGAGGGGCTGCTCGACCGCGCGGCCTGCGCAGACGGCGTGTGGGTGGGCACCCGGGGCGGTCCGCGACGGGTCGGTGCCGCGGCGGACGGCGGCTACTGGGTGAACATGGGCCCGGCGCGGCCGTTCGGCCACGGCGAGGCGCTGCTGGGCGGCGCGGCGTTCCCGGGCCGGGCGGTGTCCATGGGCAACCCGCACCTGGCCTGCCTGACCGACGTCGACGTCGACACGCTCGACCTGACGACCGCGCCGGCCGTCGACGCGGACCTGTTCCCCGACGGCGTCAACGTCGAGTTCGTCAACGTGCTCGAGCCGGCCGCCCACGTGCGGCTACGGGTGTCCGAGCGCGGTGTGGGAGAGACGCGGTCCTGCGGCACGGGGGCCTGCGCCGCGGCGTGGGCGGCGCTGGAAGCCGGCGGCGCGGCGACCGGCACCGTGACCGTCGACGTCCCCGGCGGCCGGCTCACCGTCACCGTCGACGCGACGACGACGGTGCTGACCGGCCCCGCGCTCGTGGTGGCCGCGGGCGAGCTGACGCCCGAGTGGCTCGGGAGCTGACCCGTCCCTCGGCCCCTGCAGGGTCCCGCCGCGAGCTCGCGAGCGGTGGGGGCAGGGGGTCCTCCTTCAGCCGCGGGTGTTGCCCGACTCCTCCGGCGACTCCGGCATCATCGACTCGCCGGCGGTGCCGGGGCTGCCCTTCGGCTCGCCGCGGCCGCTGTCCTGGTCCGGGCCGCCGGAGGTGCTGCCCAGGCCGCCGGACAGGGGGTTGCGCGGCGGGTTGAGGCCCTTCGGGTCGCGGCCGGGGTCGTCGATCTCCTCGTTGGCGCCCAGGCTGCTGCTGCCGCTCTCGCTCATCTGTGGCCTCCTCGCGTGGTCGTCGTCCGCCCCTACCCGCAGCAGCCCCGGCCACGCGTTCCCATCGCCGGGATGGTCCCGGACGCCTCCGGTGTTGTACCGGGCGATGACAACTCAGGTGCCCAGTCTGCTGGGCCGTGCCACGCTGGAGACGATGACGACAGCACAGAACCGCGCCGTCTCGGACGACGCCGAGGAGCGGGCCCTGCGCGCCGCCCCCGTCGACGAGGCGACCCGTCCCGCCCCCGCCGGTCAGTGGGACGAGCCCGACGACACGACCGGCTCCTACGAGCTCGAGGCGCGTGGCGCGCTGCGCCGGGTCGCCGGCCTGTCCACCGAGCTCGCCGACATCACCGAGGTCGAGTACCGGCAGCTGCGCCTCGAGCGCGTCGTGCTGGTCGGGGTCTGGACCGAGGGGACGCAGGCCGACGCCGACCGCTCCCTCGCCGAGCTCGCCGCCCTCGCCGAGACCGCCGGGTCACAGGTCCTCGAGGCGGTCAGCCAGCGCCGGGACAAGCCCGACGCCGGTACCTACGTGGGGTCGGGCAAGGCGGCCGAGATCCGCGACATCGTGTCCGCCACCGGCGCCGACACGGTGATCTGCGACGGCGAGCTGACGCCGGGCCAGCTCAACCAGCTGGAGAAGATCCTCAAGGTCAAGGTGGTCGACCGGACCGCACTGATCCTCGACATCTTCGCCCAGCACGCGTCGAGCCGGGAGGGCAAGGCGCAGGTCGAGCTCGCCCAGATGCAGTACATGCTGCCGCGGCTGCGCGGCTGGGGTGAGTCGCTGTCCCGCCAGGCCGGTGGCCGCGTCGCCGGCGGTGGCGGCATCGGTACCCGCGGTCCCGGTGAGACCAAGATCGAGACCGACCGGCGGCGGATCCGCGCGCGGGTGAGCAAGCTGCGCCGGGAGATCGCCGGCATGGCGACCGCCCGGGCCACGCAACGGTCCAGCCGCGGGCGCAACGCCGTCCCGAGCGTGGCGATCGCCGGTTACACCAACGCCGGCAAGTCCAGCCTGCTCAACCGGCTCACCGGCGCCGGCGTGCTGGTGGAGAACGCGCTGTTCGCCACCCTCGACCCGACGGTGCGCCGGGCCCAGTCGCCCGACGGCCGCGAGTACACGCTGACCGACACGGTGGGCTTCGTGCGCCACCTGCCGCACCAGCTGGTCGACGCCTTCCGGTCGACCCTGGAGGAGGTGGCCGCCGCCGACCTGCTGCTGCACGTCGTCGACGGCTCCGACCCCGACCCGCTGGGCCAGATCGAGGCGGTCCACGTCGTCCTCCAGGAGATCGACGCGCGGTCCGTCCCGGAGCTGATCGTGGTCAACAAGGTCGACGCGATGACCGAGGAGGACGTGCTCACCCTCCGCCGGGCGCTGCCGGGCGCGGTGTGGGTGTCCGCCCGCACCGGTGCGGGGATCGAGCAGCTGCGGGAGATCGTCGCCGCCCGGCTGCCGCACCCCGACGTCGAGGTCGACGTGCTCGTCCCCTACGACCGCGGTGACCTGGTCGCCCGGGTGCACCGGGACGGCGAGGTCCTCAGCGAGCAGCACGAGGCCGGGGGCACGCGCCTGACCGCGCGGGTCGACGGCGCCCTCTCCGCCGCCCTGGAGGAGTTCGCCGCGCCGGTCGCCTGACCCGTCGCTCGTCCGTGGCACCGGCCCTCCGGCCGGTGCCACGCGCATGTCCGGCCCGTGCTCCGCGCGCGGGCGGCCGGTGTCCCGCGGGCTCGCGGCCCCCTCGGGCGGCGCGCCTCGCCCGGTCGGGCGAGGTCACGACCACGTCACGGGCCGGTACCGTGAGACGTGTGACCAGCGGCGCGGTGCAGCGGCGTCCCGGGGGACAGCTGCCCGCGGACGACGCCCGGCCCGCGCCGCACCCCCGCGTGGTCACGCCCGGCCGGCCGCCGTGGTGGCTGCTCACCCTCGCCCTGCTCGTGACCGTGGGCGTCACCGTCGACCTGCTCAGCCGCGGCACGCTCGAGCGGATGGACCTGCGCGTCTCCGAGACGGTGAGCGCCTGGGACCTCAAGGACTCCGCCGCCTACTGGCCGGTCTGGGCGGTCACCCAGCTCGGCGGCCGCGGGTTCATCCTCATCGTCCTGGCCGGCCTCGTCGCCCACCTCGTGGTGCGCCGGCGCACCGTCGTCCCGCTGCTGCGCGTGCTGGTCGCCCTCGCCCTGCTCACGGTCGTCGTCTACGGCTTCAAGTACGGGACCGGCCGCACCGCACCGGCCTACCCGGGGTCGTTCTTCTACCGGGACGGCGCGTCCTATCCCTCCGGCCACGTCGCCAACGCCGTCCTCATGTGGGGTGTGGCCCGCTGGCAGGCCGTCGAGTTCCGGCTCGCCCCCGCCGTCCAGCGGACCTTCCGGCTGCTCAGCGTCGCCGGTCCCGTGGCGACCGGGGTGGCGATGGTCTCGCTGGACTTCCACTGGGTCACCGACGCCGTCGTGGGAGCGGCGGTCGGCATCCTGCTGTTGGGCGTGGTTCACGGGCTGGACGCAGTCGTGCTGTCACGCTGGGTGGGTGCCCGAGCTGGCCGGCCGTCCGTGTAGCGGTGCCGGAGGGCGACGTCTGGCAGCAGGGGCAGCCCTCGCGGTGACGCTCGTCCTCGGTACCGCCCTGCCGGCGTCCGCCGAGGACGCCGCGGCGCCGGGCCCGTCGACGCAGTGCCAGATCACCGACCCGCGACTGCCGGAGTTGTCCGGCCTGGTCGTGGTCGGTGACCGGATGCTCGCCATCAACGACGGCGGCGACCAGCTCGACGTGTACGTCCTGGACGCCACCTGCCGGGTGCTCACGGTGCGCAGCGCGGCGGTGGACCCCTACGACCCCGAGGACCTCGCCCTCGCCGCCGACGGCACGGTCTGGCTGGCCGACACCGGCGACAACCAGGGCACCCGCGACACCGTGGCCCTGCTCGCGTTGCGGCCCGACGGCAGCACCGCGGTCTACCGGCTCAGCTATCCCGAGGGAGCCCGGGACGTCGAGGCGCTCCTGCTGGCTCCCGACGGCATGCCCTACCTCGTCTCCAAGGAGGTGCTGGGCGCGAGCAAGGTGTACCGCCCGGTGACCGCACTGGTCGAGTCGGGGACGGTGGCGCTCACCGAGGTGGGCGGCGTGGAGTTCACGCTCACCGGGACCACCGGTGGGCCGGTCGGCCGCGCAGGTCAGCTCATGGTCACCGGGGGAGCGGTGTCGGCCGACGGGAGCCACGTGGCGCTGCGGACGTACACCGACGCCTACGTGTGGCCCCTGTCGGGCTCCGACGTCGCCGGCGCCCTCGCGGGGGAGCCGGTGCGGATGGCGCTGCCCGACGCGCCCCAGGGGGAGGCGATCAGCTTCACCGCGGACGGCAGCGGGGTCCTCGTGGCGGGCGAGGGGGTGCCCGGCGACGTGACCGTCGTGCCGATCGCGGCCGAGCAGGCCGCCGGCGGTCCGGCTACGGCGTCGGAGTCGTCGAGCGGCCCCCTGCCGGGCCTGCTGACCGCCTCCGACGGCGGCATCCCGCTGGTGCCGGCCGCACTGGTCGCCGCCCTGGTGGCCACCGCTGTCGTGTGGGTGGGCGGGAAGCTGCGCCGCCGCACCTGAGCCGTATCCGGGGGCGCTCCACTGCGGCCGGGCAGACCGCGCGCGAGGACGGGGCACGGCTCCCGTGGGCCGGTCCGCCAGGACCGTCAGGCCCCGGCGGACCGAGGGATCACACCCGGCGCAGCACCGTGACGACGCGGCCGAGGATGGTGGCGTCGTCGCCGGGGATGGGCTCGTACGCCGGGTTGTGCGGCAGCAGCCACACGTGCCCGTCGCGGCGCTTGTAGGTCTTCACCGTCGCCTCGCCGTCGAGCATCGCGGCGACGATCTCGCCGTTCTCGGCGGTCGGCTGCTGGCGCACGACGACCCAGTCGCCGTCACAGATGGCCGCCTCCACCATCGAGTCACCGGCGACCTTGAGCATGAACAGTGTGCCCTCGCCGACCAGTTCGCGGGGCAGGGGGAACACGTCCTCCACCGCCTGCTCGGCCAGGACCGGGCCACCGGCGGCGATCCGCCCGACCAGCGGCACGTACGTCGGGGCCGGGGTCTCGTCGGACCCGGCGGCGGCCGGCTGCGGGACCTCCACGGCGGTGTCACCGGGCAGGCGGACGTCGAGAGCCCGGGGCCGGTTCGGGTCGCGGCGCAGCCAGCCCTTCTTCTGCAGCACGGTCAGCTGGTGGGCGACCGAGGAGGCGGAGGAGAGCCCGACGGCCTCACCGATCTCGCGCACCGAGGGCGGGTAGCCGCGGCGCTCGATGGAGTCGCGGATGACCTCGAGCACGCGCCGCTGACGCTGGGTCAGGCCGTCGCCGGCCTCGCCCCGGTCGGGGAACGTGCGCACGGCTGCCGTCCCGGTGGTCGCCGGCGGGGCCGGCGTCCTCCGGCGGCTCCCCGACGTCCCACTCTTCTCCGCCACCGTCGCCTCCTCGCCGGCTGCCCATGCAGCGCGTCTCGTCCTTCCGGACCGACCGTAGCGCGCCGGACGCGCCCGATCAAACACGTGTTCGAAGTGGGGGCGGGGTGGTGTGGCTTTCGTCGGAGCCATCCGGTAGACATCGAACAGACGTTCGGATCGAACACGCGTTCGACGGTCCGGGGCTCGGCGAGAGGAGTGGTCGTGACAGGCGTGCAGCGTGCGGTGCTGGAGTTCGACGACGCGGTTCAGGTGCCGTGGCGGCCCCGTCTGCGGGCAGTCCCGTCCCCCCGCGAGCCGGGCTCCCCGCGGCGGGCAGTCGTGTCCCCGGCCCCGTCGCGGGCCGGAACGGCGCGGCCGGCGACCGGGTCCCCGCGACCGGCCACGTCTGCTCGGCCGGCGAGCGGGTCGGCGCGACCAGCCGCACCGGCTCGGCCGGCGAGCGGGTCGGCGCGATCGGCCGTGGCCGGGGGCGTCCGGCCCCGCGCGGCGGGTACCGGCCGCCTGGGCGTGCCGGGGCCGGCGCGACCCGCGCCGACGGGCGTGACCCCGTCGCCGTCGAGTCGTCCGGTGCGGGGTGGGTGTGGCCGTGCGGAGCGGCCGGCGCGCACCGGTCTGCGACTGACCCGGCGGGCCCGCCGCCTGTCGGTGGTCCTGGCGCTCGGTGTCGGGCTGGCCCTGGGATCCTGGCTCGCACCCCTGCTGGGCGGGGGGTCGAACGACCTCCGGCTCGCGGGTGAGCGCAGTGTCGTCGTGCAGTCGGGGCAGACCGTGTGGTCCATCGCCACCGACGTCGCGGGTGACGACCAGGACGTCCGCGCCGTTGTCGACGCGATCGAGGAACTGAACGACCTCGACGGCGCCGTGGTCATCCCTGGTCAGGTCCTGCGACTGCCCTGAGTGAGCAGCTCCGCCGGGCGGCCCTGGGCCCCGGCGCCCGGGGTGGACCGGGCGCCGACCTGCGGCGACGGAGCCGCGGGGCCAGGGAGCGACAAGAGGCGCGCCTCATGTTCGTCAAGCCTGCGCGCCCGGTCGCTCACGGTCGGTGGTCGTCGCGCGACCTACGGTCGTCGACGTGTCAGGGATGTCGGTCCGCCGGGAAGCGGTCTTCACCGAGCAGTCGCAGGGCGTCGAGGTCCACGTGGACGGCGCCTGGAGGCCCGGGGTGATCCTGGGCTGGCGGCACGACTCGGGTGGTGCCTGCGAGGTCCGGGTGCGCGTCACCGTCGCCGGCGTGGTGCACGAGTCGTGGACCGACCTGGCCGAGCTGCGCCTGCCCCAGTCACAGGTGCCGGCTTCGGTGGGCTCCCGGCCGGGGCCCGTCGTCCCCGCTGCGTCTTCGACGGTGTCGTGGACGCGCGCTGCCGCCCGTGAGCGGCTGGTCGCCGGTGTCGCCGGCGCCGGGCCGGGTGCCGACGGTGCGGCGCCGACCGGTGCGGAGCCGCCGCGCCGCCGCCGGCGTCACGGCGGCGACGTCACCGCCGAGCAGTCTGCGGTCCGTGCCGACGTCACCGGCCGGCACCGCGCCCCGGCCGTCATCGGCCGGCACCGTGCCGCCGACGATCGTGTGGACGAGGGTGAGTCGCGCCCGGGAGCCGCGACGGCGGCGATGCCGGCGCAGCGAGCCGAGCTCGACTGCCTGACCCGTCCCCTGCGGCTGGGCGACCGGGTCCCGCGTCCGCGCATCCCGCGGCCCGACGGGTCCGTCCGCACCTGAGCGCGGGCCTGCGCGGCTGACTCCGGGCTCACGGGCCCGACTCGGGTCTCCGGGCCTGGGTCCGGAGCCGGCCCCGACGGTTGCAGAGGTCGTCCGCCGCGGTGTCCGCGGCGCTCACGGAGCGACACGCCCTACACCTGCCCGCGCCGCTGCGCGACCGTCGCGCGGGTGTGTCGCGACGTGTCCCGGTGACGTCTGGGACAGGAGGACGCTGCTGGTCACGGGCGGGTCTCGGTGGAACACGCGGTGCGTGTCTCGGCTTGCACATGTAGTGGGGGCCGTCCTAGGGTTCCCCTACATCTAGTAGTTGCACGGATGTAAGCCCGTCCACAGGCCGATCCTCAGGTTCTCCCCGCGGCGTCCACCGGATGTCCCCAGGAGGGTCCACAGCCGGCCCGTGGAGCCGTCGTCGTCGGCGGCCGTGCTGCGGTTGTCGGGCGGCGCGGGTGAGAGCCGCGTCGGAGAGAGGGGAGGAGCGGTGCGCTGCCCCTTCTGTCACAACGCCGACAGCCGGGTCATCGACTCGCGTGAGGCCGACGAGGGTGCGACCACCCGCCGGCGGCGGTCGTGCCCCGCCTGCAACCGGCGGTTCACCACGGTGGAGGAAGCCGTCCTCGCCGTGGTGAAGCGCAGCGGCGTCAGCGAGCCGTTCAACCGCACGAAGGTCATCGCCGGCGTCCGCCGGGCCTGCCAGGGCCGACCGGTCGACGAGGACCAGCTGCAGAAGCTCGCCCAGCAGGTCGAGGACGCCATCCGGGCCACCGGGGCGGCCGAGGTGCCGAGCAACGAGGTCGGCCTGGCGATCCTGCGCCCGCTGCGCGAGCTCGACGAGGTGGCGTACCTGCGCTTCGCCAGCGTCTACCGCGCCTTCACCTCGCTCGAGGACTTCGAGAAGGAGATCACCGAGCTGCGGGCCCGGCACATCGCCGCCGGCACCCTGCCGCTCCCTGGGATGCAGAACGACCCGCCGATGGTCCGCCGGCGGGGTGCGGGGCGGACCCAGGCCGCCCCCGACGGCAGCGTCGCCGGCACCTGAGAACTGTCAGCACCACCCGTTAGAACAGAGTGCGGCTCTCTTCCCCAGCCGCCGAAACACCCACGACACAGGGAGAGCTCCGTGACCGAGACCGAGGATCGTTTGACGGGCCGCACGCGTCGCGCCGCCAAGGCGCCGACGAGGGGGAAGGGCCTGAAGGTCAAGCGCGTCTTCACCACCGCCGGGGTGCACCCGTACGACGAGGTGACCTGGGAGCGTCGTGACGTCGTCATGACCAACTGGCGGGACGGCTCGATCAACTTCGAGCAGCGCGGCGTGGAGTTCCCCGCCGAGTGGAGCATCAACGCCACCAACATCGTCACGACGAAGTACTTCCGCGGTGCCGTGGGCACGCCGCAGCGCGAGAGCAGCCTGCGCCAGCTCATCGACCGGGTGGTGCTCACCTACGGCCAGGCCGGCCGGGAGCACGGCTACTTCGCCACCGAGGGCGACGCGGAGATCTTCGAGCACGAGCTGACCTGGATGCTGCTGCACCAGTACTTCAGCTTCAACTCGCCCGTGTGGTTCAACGTCGGCACCAGCGCGCCGCAGCAGGTCAGCGCCTGCTTCATCCTCGCCGTCGACGACACGATGGACTCGATCCTCAACTGGTACCGGGAGGAGGGGCTGATCTTCAAGGGCGGCTCCGGCGCCGGCCTGAACCTCTCCCGCATCCGCTCCTCCAAGGAGCTGCTGTCCTCCGGTGGCACGGCCTCCGGCCCCGTCTCCTTCATGCGCGGCGCCGACGCCTCCGCCGGCACCATCAAGTCCGGTGGCGCCACCCGGCGCGCGGCGAAGATGGTCGTCCTCGACATCGACCACCCCGACATCGAGGAGTTCATCGAGACGAAGGCGCGCGAGGAGGACAAGATCCGCGCGCTGCGCGACGCCGGGTACGACATGGACCTCGGCGGCAAGGACATCACCAGCGTCCAGTACCAGAACGCCAACAACTCCGTCCGGGTCTCGGACGAGTTCATGCGCGCGGTGGAGGACGCCACCGAGTTCGGCCTGCGCGCCCGCCTCGACGGCACGGTCATCGAGACCGTCGACGCCAAGTCGCTGTTCCGCAAGGTCACCCAGGCCGCGTGGGAGTGCGCCGACCCGGGCATCCAGTACGACGACACGATCAACGACTGGCACACCAACCCCGAGACCGGGCGGATCAACGCGTCCAACCCGTGCTCGGAGTACATGAGCCTGGACAACAGTTCGTGCAACCTGGCGTCGCTGAACCTCATGAAGTTCCTCAAGGACGACGGCACGTTCGACGCGAAGAACTTCGTGAAGGCCGTCGAGCTGGTCATCACCGCGATGGACATCTCGATCTGCTTCGCCGACTTCCCGACCGACCCGATCGGTGAGACCACCCGCGCCTACCGTCAGCTGGGCATCGGCTACGCCAACCTGGGCGCGCTGCTGATGGCCACCGGCCACGCCTACGACTCGCGGGGCGGCCAGACGCTGGCCGCGGCGATCACCTCGCTGATGACCGGCACCGCCTACCGCCGTTCGGCGGAGCTGGCCGGCATCGTCGGCGCCTACGAGGGCTTCGCCCGCAACGCCGACGCCCACGCCCGCGTGATGCGCAAGCACGCCGCGGCCAACGACGCGATCCGTCCGGTCGGCGCCGACGACGCCGACGTGCTCAAGGCCGCGACGGCCGAGTGGCAGTCGTGCCTGGAGATCGGCGCCGACTTCGGCTGGCGCAACGCGCAGGCCTCGGTGCTCGCCCCCACCGGCACCATCGGCTTCATGATGGACTGCGACACGACCGGCATCGAGCCGGACTTCTCGCTGGTCAAGTTCAAGAAGCTGGTCGGCGGCGGCTCCATGCAGATCGTCAACCAGACGGTCCCGCGGGCGCTGAAGAGCCTGGGCTACCAGGACGAGCAGATCGAGGCGATCGTCGAGTTCATCGCCGAGCACGGCCACGTCGTCGACGCGCCGAGCCTGCGCCCGGAGCACTACGAGGTGTTCGACTGCGCAATGGGCGAGCGGGCCATCTCCCCGATGGGCCACGTCCGGATGATGGCCGCGGTCCAGCCGTTCATCTCCGGTGCCATCTCCAAGACGGTCAACATGCCGGAGACGGCGACCGTCGAGGACGTCGAGAACATCTACTTCCAGGGCTGGAAGCTCGGCCTCAAGGCGCTGGCGATCTACCGCGACAACTGCAAGGTCGGTCAGCCGCTGTCCGACGCCAAGGCCAAGAAGGCCGAGGCCAAGGCAGAGGTCGAGGCGGCCGCCCCGGCTGCGCTGGCGCACCCGGTGCGCAAGCGGCTGCCGAAGAAGCGGACCAGTGTCACCACCTCCTTCAGCGTCGCCGGCGCCGAGGGCTACATGACCGCCGGCATGTACGGCGACGGCAGCCTCGGCGAGGTCTTCCTGAAGCTGGGCAAGCAGGGGTCGACCCTGGCCGGTGTGATGGACGCCTTCTCCATCTCGCTGTCCATCGCGCTGCAGCACGGTGTGCCGCTGGAGACCTACATCCAGAAGTTCACCAACATGCGCTTCGAGCCGGCCGGCATGACCGACGACCCGGACATCCGGATCGCCCAGTCGGTGATGGACTACATCTTCCGCCGCCTGGCGCTGGACCACCTGCCGGTCGACAAGCGGGCCACCCTCGGCATCTTCAGCGCCGAGGAGCGCGCCGCCCAGGTCTCCGGCTACGGCACCTCCGCGTCGACCGCGACGGTCGTCGAGGAGGAGGAGGTCGACCTCGAGGCGCTGCGTGGTTCCGCGCCGACGGAGGCCCCGGCCACGCCCGAGCCCAAGGCCGAGAAGTCGGTCAAGGAGGCCCACTCCTCGGCCGAGCTGCTCGAGCTGGTCACCGGCACGGCCACCGACGCGCCGCTGTGCATGACCTGCGGCACGAAGATGCGCCCGGCCGGCAGCTGCTACGTCTGCGAGGGCTGCGGCTCCACCAGCGGCTGCAGCTGATGTTGTCGGACGACAGCAAGTTGTCAGGCGTTGCGACAGAAGTCCTGTCTAGGGTCCTGACAAGAGTCCGGTTCTGAGAAGCAAAGGGGCGAGCGGCCACAAGGTCGCTCGCCCCTTTGCTTCGGCCGGTCGCGCTCGGTCGTCGACAGGTAGCAAGCGCAGCGATTCGCCGTCATTCCAGCCAGAAGGTCCACGATTGCTTACCAACACCAGTATTCATGCCGCTCTGGGTGAGGCGGGTCCGCTCGACTTCTCCACGATCGAACGGGCCGTCGAACGCGGCGTGCGCGAGGACGAGACGCTCGACTGGAAGGGGAGTGAGTACCGGCAGGTCTCCGACCAAGATCCCGGCGACGAGTTCGCGAAGGATGTAGCCGCTCTGGCCAACACGCGCGGAGGGATTCTGGTGCTCGGCGTCAGCGAAGAGCGGCGGACGGGGCGGGCGAGCAGGTTGACCCCAATCACGATCACCGACGCGCTCGAACGCCGCATGCGCGCGTGGCTGAACACTCGGGTATCGCCACGTATCGAGGGCATTAGGTTCGTGCCGCTGCTCCGGGATGCGGCAGCCGAAGAGGGGGTGCTGGTCATCTCCATTCCGGCGAGCCCGGACATGCCTCACATGATCGGGGAGAAGAAGTCCTGTGGCTTCCCGTACCGGTATGGGACGCAGACTCTTTGGATGCGGGAGTTCGACCTGGAGCGGGCTTACCGAGACCGCTTCGAGCGACGGGCAGCGGACGAGGCTGTGCTCGCCCGTTCGATCCGTGATGCCAGCGACTACTTGGGAACCGAGGGGCAATGCTGGGTTGTTGCCGCTGCCCGACCCACTACGCCTTTACCGACTCGCGTTCAGGCGCCGAGCCGTGAACAGGTCCAGCAGGTCATGGCGGACGCGGAGGCCGCTTATCGGGCTTTGATGCCGGAGGGTTTCCGTCGAGCGAACCTCATCTCCGCGCTCGGTGACCGCGTCTACAACCCTCGTGTCGGCATGCACCGATGGGTGATGTCAGAGACGAGTAACCCTGGTGACCCGTCTGCCCTTGCTGACGGTGTGCACGTTGAACTACTGCATGACGGTTCTGTCATCGTCGCCGTCCTTGCCGACGGGCGTGAACAGGAGCGGATCGAGGGAAAGAACACCGTCCCCGATGCCGCTGTTGCGGGCCTGGTCGTGGGCTTCGTGAACCTGCTCGACGCAGTGGCGCGTCATCGTGGTGTCGAGGGAGCGGTCGTCGTCCGGGTCGATCTGGTGCGCGGCGATCAGCGCCCGTACGGCTTCCTCATGCCGCGACGTGAGGGGCCGTTCACATTCGGGCTAGAGCAACCGTCCTGGTCCCGCGACGTCCGGAACTTTCAGCCTGTCGAAACCGTCGTCCCGCCTATGCCGGACCTTGAGGCTCGTCGTCAGACGGCCCTCGGCCTCGTTACGGACATGGCTGCCCAGTTCGGTGTCACGCCTGACCAGTTCGGGTTCGAGTGGAACGACTGACCTGCATCCGGGAGTTCTGTCGGTACCTCCCCATACGGTGCGTCCGCATCGTCAGCCGACTACGGGGGAGTGAGCCATGGCTCGGAAGCGCGTGTTCATCAGTTTCGATTACGACCACGACGTAGACCTCAAGAACGCTCTGGTTGCGCAGTCCCGCCTACCTGACTCGCCGTTCACGATCACAGACATGTCGATCAAGACGGCGTCGACCGACTGGAAGGCCAACGCGCGCCGCCGGATCAAGGGCTGCGACGTGGTCGTGGTCATGTGCGGCCAGTACACGCACACGGCTACCGGCGTCGGGGTGGAGTTGAAGATCGCCCAGGAGGAGAAGGTGTCGTACTTCCTTCTGAAGGGCCGAGCCCTCAAGACCTGCACCAAGCCGACGACCGCCAAGAGCAGCGACGCGATCTACAAGTGGACGTGGCCAATCCTGAAGCAACTCATCGGTGGAGCGCGGTGACCAGTCCCGCCACGGGTCCCGACACGGCACCGGACCCCCGAGTGCTGGATCTGTACAAGTTGGGCGCCGAACTCGCCGACCGCGTGTCGGCGCGCCGGGCCACCGCCAACTCGTTTTTCCTCACTGTCCAGACGACCCTCATCGCCGTCGTGGGTCTCATTGCTCCGGACCTGACCCAGCAATCGGTCTGGACAGGTGCGGTTGCCACTGCCGGAGGTGTCCTGCTCTCCGTCACCTGGTGGTTGTCCCTGCGCTCCTACCGCGAACTCAACTCGGCGAAGTTCGAGGTCCTCCACGCCGTGGAGGCCGACCTGCCAGTACGGCTATTCAAGGACGAGTGGGATCTGCTCGAAGCCCGGCCATCCAGTTGGCGCAAGCCTCGATACTCCGAACTAGGCCGGATTGAGCGGCTCGTGCCCTGGGTGTTCGCTCTGTTGTGGATTGGCCTCGCGGCCAGTAAGGCGGCAACATGACCTACCTCGACGACCTTGCAGACCGGATTCGCGGTTGTCTTCCCGCGGGCACATCGGTGCCTGAGGGGGCGGGTCGGCTGTTCATCCTCTACGCCGTCGTCCTTCGCGCCAAGGGAACCGATGTGACAGCGAGCGATGTCCACGATGCCTGGGCTGCCTGGATGCAAGAGCAAGACCCTCATCACGACGCATTGCGGCCCTATGACGACCTTGCACCCAGCGTTCAGGCTGAGGATGGCCCCTTCCTTGAAGCCATCAGAGCCGCCGCACAGCGGCCATGATCGCTGGCCACTGCACTTGAGGAACAGCCCGTTACGTAGGTTCTGGCTCACTGTGGCTTCCTCCGACCGCGGGCCGCGCGTTGCGGTGGCTTCGGAGGACGAGGCTCCCCGTCGGGGTACAGGCTCAGTTGGACGTCGTCGCTGACTTCCAGACGGCGTTCGCCGTCTTCTTCGACGAGTCCCGCCCGGATGAGGACGGCGAGGTTGCGCCGGTCGTCGTCGCTGAGCGCGTGGCTGAGGAGTGAGTAGTTCAGCGCCTGGTGGACCAACCTCGCGCGGGGCGGGGTGACGAGCCGCTGGCTCTTGCCGATCCGCGGGTGCTTGCGGGCGGCAAGCGTTGCCGCGGAGTGCGTGTCATCGACGGCGCGTAGCGCGATGCGCCCGTCGTGCCGATGCACCATGAGCCCCGCAGGAGCAAGGAGAGCAAGCAGCGCGTCCGCCGCCGAGTGGAGGCGCTCTGACGTCCAGCCGAGAACATCGGTGAGTACAACCATGGCCACGGCGGTCCGGAGGTCGTGCAACATGGCGCCGAGAACGGCGGCGTCGCTGGATTCGCCCTCGGCCGGAGCCGCGTCGTCGTCGATGAGCGCGTCCGGGGAAACGCCCAGGCGCTCGCACAGGCGCAGGAACTGAGCGAGAGTCAGGCTGCTGAGTTGCGCGCTTCCGTCCGTCTCCAGACGGTTCAGGACGGCGATGTTGATCCCTGAGTCGAATGCGAGTTGGCGGGTTGCAAGTCCGCGGTCTAGCCGGAGAAGCGTGAGCCGTTTGGCGTTCAGGCGCAGCGTCACGAGATGCGCTCCAATCCGAAAACGCGGGAGTTGACCCGGCGGCTTCCGTGCGTGGTGCCATCCGCCAGTGGGGCATCGCCCAGATTGAGTCCGAGGTCGGTCTGGGCGTGGCGCAGGTCGAGTAGCACCCGCCGGTCGTTCCCGACGAATGCGGGATCCGTCGCACTCGGGCCGAACGTCGCACGCGAGAGCGTGTGTGCGAGCAGGTACGGCTCAGCCTCTTCCGGGATGGTGACACCGGCCACGGGCCTGTTGCGGTCGTGGTGCCAGGCGGCGAGGTCCGCCATGGTCAACTCCCGGATGTCTTGAGGACGCGCTCCCGCGAGGTAGAGGGCGGTAGTGGCAGCGCGGGCAGGATCGCGGTACGCGCGGAGACGACGCCAGGTGGCAGCGTCGATGCGGGCACTCGGGAAGCGCAGTAGTCCGCTCCGGAGTTCGCGCGGGTCGATTTTCAGAAACCACCCGGACCGGAAGAACGCGACTTGGGCGGCAGCCATGGCTGTCGTGACCTCATCGAAGGTCACCTGCTCGTCGATGAGGGCGGCCATCGCTGACCGTGTCCCTTCCTCGGTGAGGTCTTCGACTCCGCTCTGCTCGATCCATTCGAGGGTGCGGCTCAAGGCGTCGCGGTAGAGGGCGTCGACCGAGGCGAACCGTTCCGGGCTGACAGTCCTGCGCGCGGTTGCGTAAAAGGTCAAGAAGTCGGCGTCAGGTAGTACGGACGGCGCAGCAGGGTTCCATGCGTTGGGATCCACTGTCGTCGGGACCTGGTCTGCCTCGGTGATGCTGGGCCAAGGCATGACCGCGGGCAGGACAGATCGCAGATCAGCGACGAGCCGGGTGCCGTAGCCGTGGTCGACAGCCAACACGACCGTTGTCGGGGATGCGGCGCACATGGAGGCCAGGTCGAGCAGGTTGTCGACCGTGGCGTGTTGGGGTGCCGCGGCGATCAGGGTCTGCGTGCGGTGGGCAGTGAGCCACGTGGGCACGAGGGAGACGTCGTCCAGCCCGTGACGCGCCTTGCCGTTGGCGTCCAGGTTCTTTCCCAAGGCGCGCAGCACCTCTGAAGCGATTCCGGGGGCGGTCGACGGGGACCCAAGCGGCATGACGACAGTCGACAGGTCGGTCTTCGCCAGGCGGCCGATCGCCGTGGCGGGGACATCGGCGGGTGCCTCCGTGACCAGGACGGGCGCGCTCACTGGACCCAGCCCTGCCGCATGAGGGCGGTGCGGACCTCCGACTGGTCAAGCGGCCCGGCAGGAGCGGTGTCGCCGCGCTGCATGGCGACGACCTCGAAGAAACTCACCCACTGACGGAGTTCGCCGCGGAAGTACCGGAGGTCCAAGGTCTGCAGCATGGACCGATCGGCGTCCACGGTGCGGGGCTCGATGACCGCGAGGGCCTCGTACAGCGAGTTCCCGGCGAGTGGCTCCACGTCGCAGCGGGCACCGATGCGTGAGTCGATCTCGGGCACGACCCTCAGCGCCTTCTTCAGGTCGTTCCCGACAAGCACCATGGTCACCCCGTTGCCACGTGCAACGTCGACTTCGTTCCAGATGCCGGTCAGAACGCGCAGGCCGCGCGTGCTCACGTGATGCGCGTCGTCGATGAGCAGCGTGACGTCGTGAGCGAGCACGTGCGCCACGATGTCGTCCATGATCCGCCGCTCGGTTCCGAGGGCTGGCGTGCGCGTGATGCACTCCCAGATGGTGCTAAGCGTGGCCTTGACCGAACTGACGTCCGGCATGAGCACGTAGACGACCTGACTCCCGAGTGCACGAGCGGCTTCCGCCGCAGCGGTGGTCTTGCCGACGCCCACTGGCCCTGAGATCGCGGCCATCCGGTGCAGCCTGACGGCGGTCTGGGTGGCCATTTGAATGCGCCGCACGAACGGTGTGCTGGCGAAGCGCTGCGGCCGAACGGGCAGGGTCCCGCGCAGGCGGGTGATTGGGCGCGCCGCCGGTGCCGTTGCCGACTCCTCGGACCTAGTGAGAGGGGCGGGCGGAGAGACGATGCTGGGGGCTGTGGCGGTCATGCCGACTCCTGGGTGATGTTGTTGAGGACGTCCTCGATCTCCGACTCGGAGGCGGAGCGGATCAGGGCGTCATGGGTGGGCTCGTCTGCTGGCGACTCGGGTGAGTCGGCCTGCGGTTCATCGGGCAGGGACGGCAGGTCCTCGTCGGGGATCCCGGCCAGCCGCTGCCGCTCGCGCTCGGCGAGAGCGCGGTCGTAGTTGGCCTGTGCGATGTACTGCGCGGCCTGTTCCCGCTGACTTTTGCGCCCGGACAGCGTGCCCAACTTCTGTTCGACGGACTGCCTGCTGGACTCCGTGGCCGTGCAGATCCACTCCCCATCGTGGAAGACCTCGATGGTGTGCTTCCGGTGAGCCAGATAGCGGATCTCGACCCGCTGGACGCCCTCGTTCAGGAGCCGCCGCAAGGTGGGGCTGTGGAAGACACGGCGGTTGAAGTCGATGCCGTACTTGTTCAGGCGCCGGTCTGTGCTGCGCATCATCGACCGACGGATGATTTCGGGCTCCGCGCGCTGAAGGGGTTGGGAGTCGGCGAACCAGGCGTCCAGAGGCGTCCGGCCGCCGAGGGACCGGTGCGCGCGGTTGTTGTAGGCGGCGAACCAGTCGCTCAACCGGCGGTCGAGGTCAGGCAGCGTGCCGAGGCTCGCAGTGGGGACGACGATCTTCAGTACGCGCCGGGTGTACTCCTCTTCGCCGCCGGGGAAGTAGCCGACGCAACTCGGCGCGAAGTCCCTGTCGATGGTTCCGTTCAGGCGTTCGACACGGCCGTTCTGCCAGGACGAGTAGGGCTCGGTGAACTGGCGCTCGACGTCGAGGCGCAGCAGGCCGCGAGTCAGGGCCTCAGAGACGAAGTCTCCGCCGCGGTCGGTGCGAAGGAACTCCGGCTTGCCGCCGACGAAGCCGCGGTCCGTCTCCTGTCCCAGGATGGCTTCGGCCAAGGCGCTGGCGCTCTGCTCGATGCCTGGGTCATGAGGGGTGAGGACCCATGCCAGCACGACGCGAGTGTGCAAGTCGATGACCGTGGTGAGCCACGGAAAGATCGGCGTTGTGCCGCGCTCCGGCAAGACCATGATCGGCAGTTTCGTGTGGTCCATTCCGTATGCGTACGTCCGGTAGGGAATGTGCTCAATGTTGAACAACTGGTGCTTTACCATTTCCCGGTAACCTCCCTTTGCGCATGCCTTGAGCCATGAGTCGAACTCGCCAACACGGCGCTGGAAAGTGCGCAGGTTCATTCCCCCGGTCAGATTGCGCGTTTCCAGGTCGGCGAACGCCTTGGTGGCGTTCCCGGCATGCTTGAAGTAGGCGACCTTCGTGAGTTGGTCGTTAACGAGGTCCTTGCGAGTGCGCGGCGCGGCCGGTACCTGGCGACCGTTCTCTGCCAGTGCGGCGACGACTCGACGCAAATGGCGAGGCGTCATGCCAAGACGGAGGGCGGAATCATTGAGGAGGGCCTCGGCGATCCGCCCCTCATTGAGGCGCACCTCGTGCAGGTGCTTCACGACCATCGCGCGGTCTTCGCGGGTGCACCCCGCGTCCATGGCGGTCACTGATCGTTCCCGGGGACGGCGTCGGCGGATGCGAGCGGCTCGACGGAGGTGGGGGACAGCCGCGAGAACGTGCCGTCGGCACGGACCAGGGCTGTGCAGTGCAACGACCCGATGGGCAGAAGGCGAACCCCGACGAAGGCGGCCCCATAGCGGTCCTTGCCTCCGCGGGCGTAGCGAGCCGCCTGGTCGACCCACGAGGAAGTCAGGAGACCAATCGGCCGGTTCACGGTCTTGACCTCGTCGAAAAACACGCGGCCGTCTCCGTGCTGCCAGGCGAGGTCTACGCGCCCATTGCCCGTGTCGAACTCGCATCCCAGCAGAGCCCAGCCTGTCGGAGTCAACCGACGGAGGTACGTCGCGGCGTGCCCGGCAGCGGTGGACAGAAGCACGCGGCGCCGATTGACGTTGTCGCCGTCAACGAGGGCTCCCGCCAGGTCGTGAATCCGTTCGGGCAGCGTCACGGGCGTGAGGCGGGGCAACTCAGGAACCAGCATCGCGATGAGCGCGTGAGTGAGGATCCCCGCGTCCTGCGGCCGATAGCCGGACAGGGAACGGGGGAGGGTAAACGGTGGCACAAGCACTCCCACTGTGTGCGAGCCGTCCCTTTGCAGAGACCGGCGTGCGTCACCCGTCGGCTGACGGGGCGACGCGCCTTCCGGTGGACTGACACTCGTTGCGCATGGCTGCTCCTTCCCTGTCTTCGCGGCGACCGTTTCTGTGTGGCCAGCACGCGGAGGAAAGGGAAGCACAACGGCATTGCCATCCCTGTTAGTTGAGATGGGCCGCCCGTACCGGCGACGCGAGATGCTCCCGATGTCGTGGACCGTCGCAAGGGGCGTCGTCTCGGGCTTTGCCGGGGTCTTCCTGGTCGTTGGCATGTGATCAAAGTCAGGGAAACGCCGACCGTCCATCCCGCGAAGATGACAAAGATGACGGCGCGCCTCGCATGCATCGCGTCAAGGGTCAGTTATCTTCTGATCGCGTTTACGCAGGTCAAAGCCTTGGCTTCGCTGTCGCCGCCCGCTTCCCTGGTCGGCTGGACGGCCGGCCATCTTCAACGACGAGGTGTCATCTTTGCCGCTGGAAGCGGGACTCAAGTACGAGAAGCCGGACCTGATCCCCGACGGGTCGATGCCCAATCGCAAGCCGATCGCGGCCCGTGAGTTGCCCCTAGCGGGTGACCGTAGAACTTTCGGAGCGCGTACTGGTTCCGACGGAACTCGGTGGTGCCACTCGTGCAACACAACCCTTGATCCTGCTGGGACACGCAGTTTCTGTCAGCCCTGCCAGGTGACGCGTAATGGGATGTCTCAGGCTCAAAGGCGCGCGAACAATGCGATACCGCTTACCCGTGCCGAGGCTGAGGTCATCGTTGCTCGGGCCGACGCCGTGATGAACGCCCTTGCTGCGGCCACAGTTCACTTCGAACGGCCATACATGAACGGCGGGTGGGTCGACCGACTCATGCTCGCCACGAAGGACCTCGTCCGCGACGTGGGCCCCCTCAGGCAGAAACTGGCCCCACCCTCTCCGCCCCGCGGGCCGCGACGAAGCGGGGCCTGAACTCGCGACCTCCCTGGTGAGCAGGCCGCGGTATCGCCCGGCCGCCCGGCAGGGTCCTGAGCATGCACGGAGCGACGCGCTTCACAGAAGATCGGTCGGCTGCTGGTGAGGACGAGACGCCTGCCCCCTATGGGGCAGGCGAACGGGTCGCCATCTCCCGGCTACCTCAACCTGTCGGCTGGCGCGGCTACGGTCGCGATGTGCCGACGCGGCAACTGCAGGTAACCATGGGCGGGAGCGGTGACGTAGTGACCCTGGCGGGAGAGTCTGGTTGCGCGGGTGCGCGCGCATGAGGCTGGACATGGGGCAGAAGTGACCGAAGAGGAAGCGCGATCACTGGCACTCGCCAGCATTCCGCAAGTCGGTGCGCCACTAACATTGTCGGAACTAGAAAGCCATCTGGCTGCTGCTGCCGACCTGCTTCGCGGCGCGATCGACCAGTCGGACTTCAAGGCGTTCATCTTCCCGCTGATGTTCTTCAAGCGGATCAGCGACGTGTACCTGGAGGAGTACGCCTACGCGTTGGCTGACTCAGGGGGCGACCACGAGTTCGCCGCCTTCGCCGAGAACCACCGGTTCGCCATCCCCGAAGGCGCCCTCTGGGAGGACGTCCGTTCTCGGACTGAAAACGTCGGGCAGGCCCTAGTTACCGCGTTCCGTGGCATTGAGAAAGCGAACCCTGACACGCTCTACGGCATTTTCGGCAACGCGCCCTGGACGAACAAGGACAAACTCTCCGACGCGCGCCTGCGCGATCTCATTGAGCATTTTTCGTCCAAGCCGCTGACCAACGCAGCCGTATCTCCGGATGTCTTCGGGCAGGCGTACGAGTACCTCATCAAGCGCTTCGCAGACCAGTCGAACAAGAAAGCCGGGGAGTACTACACCCCGCGCTCCGTCGTCGGGCTTCTCGTTAACATCCTTGACCCGCAGGAGGGCGAGACGGTCTACGACCCGGCGAGCGGTACCGGCGGCATGCTGATCGAGGTCATCGAGCATGTGAAGCAGAACGGCGGCCGACCCCAGTTGCTGTGGGGCAAGTTATTCGGCCAGGAGAAAGTGCTGGCCACGTCCGGCATCGCCCGCATGAACATGCTGCTGCACGGGGTCGAGGACTTCCAGATCGTTCGAGGCGACACCCTGCGTGACCCAGCCTTCTTCGACAAGGACCGCCTCGCCCGGTTCGACTGCGTCATCGCCAACCCGCCGTTCTCACTGAAGAACTGGGGCGACCAGGAGTGGTCAACCGACAGGTGGGGGCGCAACGCGCTCGGCGGCGTCCCGCCGAAGGGTTACGCCGACTGGGCCTGGGTCCAGCACATGCTCACCTCCGCGTCCCCGGAGACGGGGCGTGTCGCCGTCGTCCTGCCGCAGGGTGCTCTCTTCCGCCAGGGCGCCGAAGCACGCATCCGCGAGCACGTCTTGAGGGCCGACAAGATCGAGGCTGTCATCGGCCTGGCGCCCAACTTGTTCTACGGCACGGGGTTGGCCGCGTGTGTCCTGATCTTGCGTCAGCAGAAGCCGGTCACGACCAAGGGGAAGGTCCTGTTCGTTAACGGCGAGACGTTGTTCAAGAGAGGCCGCAACCAGAACACTCTTGAGTCAGGTCACGCCGATACGTTGTTGGACGCGTACCAGTCCTTCGTTGACCGACCGGGCCTCGCTCGCGTTGCATCGCTGGACGCCATCGCATCGAACGGCTTCAGCCTCAACATCCCGCTCTACGTCGAACCACCCGTTGAAAGCGAGCAGACGACGGTCAAGCAGGCGCTCGCTGAACTCGAAGTAGCGCAGAGGGCCGCAGCCGAGACCCGCGCTGCTCTGGACGTCGAACTCGCGAAGTGGGGGCTGAGCGCATGAGTAACGCATCAAAGACCCCTCAGCGCATCACCCAGCGTGAACTGGAGTCGTACCTGTGGGGTGCTGCCGTTCTCCTGCGCGGACTCATCGACGCAGGTGACTACAAGCAGTTCATTTTCCCGCTCGTCTTCCTGAAGCGCCTTTCTGACGTCTACGACGAGGAGCGCGCCGCGGGGCTCGCCATCTACGGCGACGAGGAACTGGCCGACCTGCCAGAGAACCACCGCTTCGCCATCCCGGACGGCGCTCACTGGGAAGACGTTCGCGCTGTTACGAAGAACAAGGGTGCAGCCTTGCTGAAGGCCATGCGTGCCATCGAAGCGGCCAACCCCGACGCCCTGTACGGCGTCTTCGGTGACGGCGACTGGGGCAACAAGGACTTGCTCCCCGACGCCACTCTCAACGACCTCGTCGAGCACTTCTCGACCAAGACTCTGTCCGTGGAAAACCTGCCCGAGGACGAACTCGGTCAGGGGTACGAGTACCTGATCAAGAAGTTCGCCGACGACTCCGGGCACACCGCGCAGGAGTTCTACACCAACCGCACGCTCGTGCACCTGATGACGCTGATGCTCAAGCCCGAGCCGGGCGAGTCCGTGTACGACCCGACCTGCGGCACGGGAGGCATGTTGATCTCGGCTGCCGCGGAGGTGAAGCGTCAGGGCAAGGAGTGGCGCAACCTGCGGTTGTATGGCCAGGAACTGAACTACGGCACGTCCGCCATTGCACGCATGAACCTGTTCCTGCACGGCGTGGTTGACGGGCACATCGCCCACGGGGACGTTCTTGGCTCACCCGCACTTCTTGACACCGATGGGCGTCTCCGCACTTTCGACGTAGTGCTTGCCAATCCCCCCTACTCCATCAAGTCGTGGAATCGTGATGCGTTCGCCAGCGACCCATTCGGGCGGAACACCTGGGGTATTCCTCCGCAGGGTCGCGCCGACTACGCGTTCTTCCAGCACATCGCGGCCAGCCTCGACCCAAAGACGGGACGCGCAGCCATCCTGTTCCCTCACGGTGTGCTCTTCCGACGCGAGGAGGCTGCGCTACGCGAGGCTTTGGTCAAGTCCGACCTCGTCGAGTGTGTGCTCGGACTCGGCCCCGGCCTCTTCTACAACTCGCCGATGGAAGCGGTCGTCATCACGCTCCGCAGTCGCAAGCCGGACAACCAGCAGGGCCGCGTTCTCTTCATCAACGCCGTGAACGAGTTCGCCCGGAAGCAAGCACAGTCGTTCCTCCGTGGTATTGACCAGCAGAAGATCCTGGATGCTTACGAGGCGTTCACTGACATCCCCGGCTTCGCCGCTGTAGCAACCCTCGACCAGATCGCCGAGAAGAAGCACAGCCTCGCCATCCCGCTCTACGCCACCGGCTCGACTCTGGGCGAGGACGAGGCGCCGTCCGTAGGGATCAGTGCTGCCGTAGCCGGGTGGCGAACCGCCGCGGAGCAGGCAGATGCCGCCGTAGCGGACGTGATCGCCATGCTGCGCAAGGAGGCTGCCGAGTGAACCTGAACCTCGGTCAGAGCGCCTGGAAGCGCGTGGCGCTAGGTGACGTCGCCGATGCCTCGAAGGAAAAGGTCGACCCGGCTGGTGGGTCAGTCACTCGCTACGTGGCGGGCGAGCACATGGACACGGACGACCTGAAGATCCACAGGTGGGGCCAGATCGGGGATGGCTACCTTGGACCAGCGTTCCACCGCCGGTTCAGGCCCGGGCAGGTGCTGTACGGATCGCGTCGTACATACCTCCGCAAGGTCGCGGTCGCCGACTTCGATGGTGTCTGCTCGAACACCACTTTCGTCGTTCAGCCGAGGGACGATCAACGGCTACTGCCGGAGTTCCTGCCCTGGATCATGACATCGGAGCCGTTTCACGCCTTCGCCGTTTCGGAGTCGAAGGGTTCGGTGAACCCGTACGTCAACTGGTCCGACATCGCGCAGTATCAGTTCGATCTCCCGCCGGTCGATGAACAGAAGCGGATTGCGGACCTTCTGTGGGCAGCGGAACGGCACCGCTTGGCAGTAGCGGAGCGCGATCGCCTCGTTGAGAGTGCCATCGAGGCGCGCTTGGACGAGTGGTGGACCTCGATGAGAAGGCAGCCAATCGCACAGATCGCTGAGTGTGTCACTGGCTCTACGCCGTCGCGAAGTCGTCCAGACTTCTGGGACGTCCCTGAGGTTCCCTTCGTCACGCCCAGCGAGATCAATGGTCGGTACGCCGATGAGCCGAAGCAATGGGTTAGTTCTGCGGGGGCAGCAGCCGGGCGGGTAGTACCAGCCAACACAGTCGCGGTTGTTTGCATCGGCGGCGCGCTTGGCAAGGTCGCTGTCCTCGGTCAGAGAGGGATCACCAACCAGCAGATCACTGGCATCACAGGACTGGCCGAGGATGACGCAGCCTTGATGCAGACGTTGTTGGCGCACAAGCGAGGCCAAGCCGCTCTGGAGGCCCGTGAGTCCACAACGATCGTCAGAAAACTGAACAAGAGCGATCTCATGAAAATCGAGGTCCCATGGCCGAACGCTGCCGAGCGAGCGGCGTGCCTCTCCCTAGTTGAGGCGCGCGAGATCGCATCCGGCGCTTCGCGCGCCAGCGCTGAGGGGATGCGCTCAATGGTCGCGGCCATCCAAGAGTCCGTTTTCGGGAGGCGCGCATGACGTTCAACGAGGCCAACACCGTCCGTGACTTCGTGCGTGACCTGGTTACTTCCGTCGATGTTCACTTCGTGCCGGGCAGCGACCTACCCCGCACGACCAGCAGCGTCCTCCTGGAAGCCCAGGTGAAGGCGGCGCTCATCCGGCTGAACCCGGAGATCGAGGCGGAGCCGAGCCGCGCTGACGAAGTGCTGCACCGGCTGCGGGCACTCATCTTGTCCGCGCGACAGGGAAGCCTCATCGCGGCGAACGAGGAGTTCGCAGCCTGGCTCAAGGGCGACCGCTCGATGCCGTTCGGCCCGGGCGGGGCGCACACGACAGTCAGGTTGATCGACTTCGACCCCACAGAGCCGTCGGCTAACCAGTGGATGGTCTCGACCGAGGTCACGTTTACGAGTGGACGGGTGGAGCGACGCTTCGACCTGGTGCTGTGGTGTAACGGTTTCCCTCTCGTGGTGGGTGAGGCGAAGTCCCCCGTTCGTCCTGCGTACTCCTGGGTCGACGCCGCTGCGCAGGTGCACGATGACTACGAGAAGAACGTGCCGCAGTTCTTCGTGCCGAACGTCTTGTCGTTCGCAACGGAGGGCAAAGACTTTCGCTACGGGTCGGCCGGGATGCCGGTCGGCATGTGGGGGCCGTGGCGCGAGGAGGCGGACGGCGACGCGCCGGTGAAGGTCGGGCTGGCTACCGTGAAGGAGGCCGTCCAGGGAGTGCTGTCCCCAGGGGCGGTTCTCGACTTTCTGCGGTTCTTCACGCTGTTCGCCACCGACAAGAAGCACCGCAAGATCAAGGTCATCGCTCGCTTCCAGCAGTTCCAGGGAACGAACCTGATTGTCGAGCGAGTGTTGCTTGGGCGGATCAAGAAGGGCCTCATCTGGCACTTTCAGGGCTCCGGCAAGTCGCTGCTCATGGTGTTCACGGCGCAGAAGTTGCGTGCGATGGCGGGGCTCACCAACCCAACCGTGCTGATCGTCGTGGACCGCATCGACCTCGACACCCAGATCACCGGCACGTTCACCGCCGCGGACGTGCCAAACCTCGTCTCCACCGACAGCCGCGCGGAACTGCAGCGGCTGCTTCGTGACGGTGCGCGGAAGGTCATCATCACGACGATCCATAAGTTCGCGGAAGCACCCGGTGTCCTGGATGACCGGGACAACATCATCGCAATGGTGGACGAGGCCCACCGAACCCAGGAGGGCGACTTCGGGCGCAAGATGCGCGAAGCGCTGCCTAACGCGTTCCTCTTCGGACTCACCGGCACGCCGATCAATAAGCGGGACCGGAACACCTTCTGGGCGTTCGGCTCGGATGAGGACAAGGGTGGCTACCTGTCCCGGTACACCTACCAGGACTCCATCCGCGACGGCGCCACGCTGCCGCTGCACTTCGAGCCCCGCCTGAGCGAGATCACCGTTGATCAGGAGGGCATCGACGAAGCCTTCACCGAACTTGCCACGCGACACGACCTCTCCGACGCCGAGAAGACCGCCCTGTCCCAGAAGGCGGCCTCGCTAGAGACGCTGATCAAGTCCCAGGACCGCGTACAAAAGGTCGCCGCAGACATCGCGGAGCACTTCGTGTCGAAGGTTGCTCCGAACGGCTTTAAGGCACAGGTCGTCGTCTACGACAAGGCCGCGTGCGTGGCCTACAAGGCCGCCCTCGACACTCACCTCGGCCCTGACGCCTCCGCCGTTGTCATGAGCATCGACGCGCGCGACCCGCAGGACTGGAGGGACCGCTTCGGCCTCGATAAGGACGCGGAGGCGAAGTTGCTCGCCCGGTTCAACGATGCGTCGGACCCGCTCCAGATCATCATCGTGACCGCCAAACTGCTGACCGGGTTTGACGCACCGATCCTGCAAGCCCAGTACTTGGACAAGCCGCTCCGCGATCACACCCTCCTTCAGGCGATCACTCGCACGAACCGGACGTACGCCGAGATGGACAAGACGCACGGGTTGGTCATCGACTACCTCGGGATCTTCGACGACGTCGCGCAGGCCCTGCTCTTTGATGACAAGAGCGTCCAACGGGTCATCACGAACATCGCCGAGTTGCGGAACCAACTGCCCGCCGCGGTAGCGACAGCGCTGTCTTTCTTTCCCGGCGTGGACCGTACGGTCGGTGGCTACGAGGGGCTCATACAGGCTCAGGCGGCGCTGGCGGACGACGAGACCAAGGATGCGTACGCGCTCGCGTACAGCATCGTCGGTCAGTTGTGGGAGGCACTGAGCCCTGATCCGATTCTCAGCACCCACGAGACGGACTACCGGTGGCTCACTGACGTGTACGAGTCGGTCAAGCCGACCGACCTCACGGGGCGCCTCGTCTGGCACTCGCTGGGTGCGAAGACCCTCGACCTGATCAACGAGCACGTGACGGTCGAAGTCCCGCGGACTGACCTGGACACCATTGTTCTTGACGCTCAGGTGATCGAAGACCTGGCATCCGGCAAGGAACGTGAAGGCACGGTCGAAGAACTTGAACGGCAGATCACGGCCCGAATCGCCAAGCACATCAACAATCCCAAGTTCGTCGAACTGGGCAAGCGGCTCAACGATCTCCGCGACAAGTACAGCCACGGGCAGCAGGCCAGCCTGGACTTCCTCAGAGAACTCTTCGCGCTCGCGCGCGACACTGTGGCGGCCGAGAAGGAGGTCGCCGAAGTGCCTCGCGAGGAGCGCGGCAAGGCTGCCCTCACGGAACTGTTCGAGTCGCTGAAGGACGCTGAGACGCCGGTCATGGTGGAGCGGGTCGTGAACGACGTCGACCAGGTGGTGAAGTCCGTCCGGTTCGAGGGCTGGCAGAACACCACCGAGGGGGACCGGCTGGTGCAGCAGGCTCTTCGGAAGACGCTCTACGTGAAATACAAGATCCGCGACAACGACATCTACGAGCGGGCGCTCGGCTACATCCGTGAGTATTACTGAGCACGGCCGAACGACCATCGGTCCACGACCATCGTCCTAGAAGCAAAGGTCACCCATGCCGCCGCTCCAGATTCCGTCCGAAGATGAAGTGCTCGGGCAGGGCTTCCCGTTCAAGCCGGAGTGGTGGCGCCGCTACGTCGAGCCGCCGTGGTGGCCCGAGGCGCTGGACCGGCTCCCCGAGGTCCCAGGGCGCCCTGGCTACAGGCGGATCGCTCGCCGCGACGTGTTCGGTCTGTCCGTCGACCCCACGCCGGAGGGCCGGGTGGGCCTCTTGCTCGGCGCGTACATATGGGGGACCGGCGAGAGTGCATTCATCGTCGGGCGCCGAGTCCGCTCCTTCACGCGCACCCCGTTGGAGACGGTTGGAAAGCGCCTAGTGGCCGCCGCCGATTTGATGCATACCGCCGGGCCAGTCGCCGCTTACGAGAGCCTGCTGTCGCGGCAGGCCAACCACGTCAAGTTCCTGGGACCTGCCTTCTTCACCAAGTACCTCTACTTCGCGGCCGGACTAGAGCCCACCATGCAGCCCCAGCCCCTCATCCTCGACAAGTTCGTTGCTCGCGCTCTCAACGCCAACTTCGGCGGCTGGGCGCTGCGAGATAACGGTTGGTCCGGTGCCACCTACGGCCGATACCTCCGCCTCGCTGCGGACATCGCCGAACAGGAAGGGCCTCCTGCCACTCCCGCCGGTGTCGAGTTGGCCCTCTTCAGGGCGCGTCCCTGATCTTCCCTATCCGGGTCCTGGCCCCTTGCGGCCGTCGCGCGGAGCCGGTCAGCGTCGGAATCATCCGAGGCGGCGTATCTCAGTCCCAGTCGATGCCGATGTCCAGTCGAGGCTGCCGTGCGCACTCGGCGTGGTCGGCGAGAAAGACCCATGCGTCCTCGGCGTCGCGTACGGGTCGCCACCAGGCGATCGCGAACACTTCGGGCATCGTGAGTCCCTCTGGGGGCTGATCCAGTCGGATGGCGTCGAGGCGAGCATCCCTGCAGGGGGCGCACACACCGGCCAGGGATGTGTCCCAGTAGTCCTCGGCGTCCTGGTCGAGCGGCACGATGGCCCGTAGGCCGTCGTCAGAGACAAACTCATGGGCCAGGACGAGAAGGAACCGGAGCGTCGCCACGTCTGGTGGCATGTCTCCGGATGTACCGAAGGTTCGGCGGTCAGCCACGGATGCCCTTGACTGCTGAGACCCGCTCCGGCCCGCCTGTCATGAGGGCCGGAGCGGGCGCCCGAGCCGCTTGGTGCTCAGTTCGGGCCGCCTCCTGGGCCGTCGGTCATCCGGTCCAGGAGCCGATGTGGGTTGGGGTCGTCGATGTGGGGAGCGGCTCACCTGTGTGCCACTCGTAGTCGTATCGATCGCCGTCAGAGCGTCAAGCACGGCTGCGGTTCGACCGAGACGGCGACCTGAACGTAGTGGTGCTCATCCGCGATTACGCGGAAGTGCACGCCGCCGCTAGGTATCTCGGAGGGCCGCCCAAGATAGCGGAACACTGACGTGATCACCTGCGTCAAGTCGGGGGCTGTCAACGGCTCGGCCGACCGAAGTCGTGAAAGCGAGGGCTTGAACGAGTCACCCTCGTCGGTGGTCATCATCAGAACGACCTCGGACTCACTTAGCCAGAGGGGGGCCGCGCGGCCTTCGATCCGCGTCTCATCGACAGTGTTCACGGCGACGCGCTCGTGCATCCCCAGCCACGCAGCGGGCAGCGACCCTCCGCTGCCGTCCGGCAGCCTGGAACAGGTGCATTCGGTGGTCGAGTCAGTCATGGCGTCCGTCTCATCTGTCTCGTTGATCGACTCATCCGTGCGGCGCAGGGGAAGTTGGCAACGCGTCCCACGCATTCCTTGACGAAAGGTATGCGCTTGACTATTTGTATGCGAATGGGTCGGCTGGGGCTTCTTCAAGCATGTCTCAGTCGCGCATGAATGGCTAGCGCTTGCGCCATCCCGATCCATCGGCGCGTCTCCATCGCCGGACGTGCCGACGACCTCGGACCCTCGGCGTTACGCGGGGCAGCGGCACATCGGGTCGTTCGGGCTTGGCGTCGACCAGTCATCCGCCCACCCGGGCGGACGCCGCGGGAGTTGTCAGGTTCGGCCAAGTGCTGTAGTCCGTGCCCGCGCGAGCCTCGCCCGCCGCAGCGCCGCTGGGCGGAAAGCGATCCGCAACGTCGTGGAGCGGTGCCGCGCTGCGGGCACCAACACTGCGGCGGTTGTTGCGTTGCGTGCGCGCGTGGACCTCGCCAGAGCGACACGTTGTCCAGGTCCCAAGAGGATGGGGCGCCGGGCGGGCCGTGTGGAGGGGTATGAGGTGGTCGGCACGCTCAAGCCGTGCCGTTCGGTGCCGACACTTAAGGTGAGGTGCTCCCTGAGGGCCGACCGGACGCATGTCGTCCGACCTGTCATCCGACTGTCGTCCGACAATGTAGTCGGCCAGCAGATGTCCCGGCTGGCGCGGTCAGCGATGTCCTGACTCCGGTCGGCCTCGTCCCGAGCCGGGGCGGCGGAACACCGCCGGGGCTGGCTCGACCTGTCCAGTGGCCCGGTCCCTCGTCAAGGGGACCGGGCCACTGGACGTTCGGGACAGGGAAGGGCGACCCGGGGAAGGGAGAGTTGCGGGAGATACGCGCCTGCCCGCTCGCGGGCACGACTGCCGGAACGACAGCGTCGCGGGACTCCGTGCCTCCGAGCTCGGCTGCCGAACCTCTCTGCACGCGGTGCGCCCTGTGGTTCTGTCCTGGCCCGTGGCGCGGCCGTGACCCCACGGTGGACCGGCTGTGCCGGGAGTCATCACACGCCGGGACGCGTCGGTCGGCTGCCGCGGCGAGACGCACAGGGGTGTTCGACAACTGACTGTGTGCGACGGTGCCCTCTGGCTTCCCGAGCTGTCACACGGCATCGAGAGGCGGATCACGAGCCCGCAGGGAGACTGCCATGCCGCTCGATCGCTCTGCTCTCACCCGGATCACCCGGTCGGTTGCTGGAGAGGTGCTGCAGCCGGCCGACGAGAGGTTCGCCGCTGCACGGGCCGAAGCCATCTGGAACGGCGCCATCACGCGGCAGCCGGCGCTCATCGTGCGGCCCGACTCGTCCGAGGACGTCATGCGGACGGTTGCTCTTCTTCGCGAGGAGGGGGCGGACTTCACGGTGCGCGGCGGCGGTCACAGCGGTGCGGGGAACGCCGTGGCAGATGACGCGGTCATGATCGAGCTGTCCCGCCTGGCCGAGGTTCGGGTGGACCCGGACGCGCGCCGGATCCACGTGGGAGGTGGCGCGACGTTGGCCGCCGTTGACGGTGCGACCGCGCCGTACGGTCTGGCCGTGGTCGGCGGCACGGTGAGTCACACGGGCGTGTCGGGCCTGACGCTCAGCGGCGGCCTGGGCTGGCTGACGTCCCAACAGGGGCTGGCCTGCGACAACCTGGTGTCCGCGACCCTGGTCACCGCCGACGGGCGCACGGTCACCGCCTCTGAAGAGGCCGAGCCTGATCTGTTCTGGGCCCTGCGTGGCGCCGGCACCAACTTCGGGGTCGTGACCGAGCTCGTGTTCGTCCTGCACGAGGTCAACCCGATGGCCAACCTGGGCATGTTCTTCTGGCGGCCGGACGACGGCTTCGAGCCGCTGCGTTTCGTCCGCGAGTACCTGTTCGAGCTGCCTGCGGGGATCGCGGGTGCCGTGGTCGGGATGTCCGCGCCGCCGGAGCCGTTCGTACCGGAGGAGTATCGCGGGGTCAGGGGAGTCGCGGTCATGGTCGCCGGCTGGGGCAGCGCCGAGGAGCACGCCGCGGCAGTCCGACCGTTGCGCGAGCGCAACCCGCTGTTCGAGATGGTCACTCCGATCCCGTACGTGGCGCTGCAGCGGATGCTCGACGACGCCAATCCGTGGGGTATTCGCGCCTACGACAAGGGGCTGAACCTGGATGAGCTGAGCGATGATGCCCTCCAGGTCATCCTGGAGCGGCTTCCGCGCCTGCGGTCGCCGCTGTCCTACGTCCCGATGTTCCCGCTAGGCGGCAGGTACAGCGAGATCTCCGACGAGGCCACGGCATGGGGCAGCCCCCGACGCCCCCACTGGGCGCTGGCCCTCTTGGCCCTTGCTCCCGACGACCCGACCTACACGGCTGACCGGGACTGGGTCCGCGACCTCTGGCAAGCCTTGCGCCCATACGCGCCTGACGACGGGACGTACCTGAACTTCGAAGCCGACACCGACGAACGGCGCGTGCGCGCGTCCTACGGCGAAGGCAAGTACCGTCGCCTCGCCCAGCTCAAGGGCACCTGGGATCCGGAGAACGTCTTCCGACACAACCCCAACATCGTGCCCGCCACAGCCGGCCTCCCCTCACCCCGCGGAGCCGCGACCGCGCGGGGCGAACAGACCGTCCGCTGACGACGTGCACCGCGGCGGCTCTCTGCATGGTCGCGGACACGGGCGGAGCACCGGTGACTCGAGGCGGAGACGGCCGCCGCGGCGCAACCGTCCACCCCCGGACGACCGGGCTCAGACGGGCGGTTCTCCGCCGCCACGGGCCGCGGCGACCGGCGCGGGGACCGCCGTCAGGGCCGGGTCGACGCCCGCCGGCTCGCCCGCACCTGCGGGGTCCTCCTCCCGGGCCGCCGCGTACGCCGCACTCAGCCGCCGGTAGGCCGGGCTGGCGAACGCCGCCAGGACGGCGAGGACCCCGATCAGCCCGGTGACGACGAAGACCAGCGCGATGCCGCGGTCGGGGCCGGTCCCGAACCAGCCGCCGATCGCCCGCGCGCCGGCGCCGTCGGTCATGAACGGGATGACGAGGAACTCCGTGAGCGGGGCCATGAGGAAGGCGGTCAGCGGGGACGCGGCCTGCTCGACGCTCTGGGCGAAGCCGAACACCCGGCCCTGCCGCTCGTAGGGCACCACCCGCTGCAGCACCGTCTGCTCGGCGGCCTCGGCGAAGGGCATCACGGTCATGAACACGGCCATCGCCACGGTCAGTGTGACCACCGAGGAGGCCAGCGGGAACAGCATCGTGCCGGTCCACATCGCCACGTCGACCAGCAGCAGCACCCGGATCGGGCGGCTGCCCAGACCGATCCGGGCCACCAGCAGCCCACCGATGATCAGCAGCGCGGACAGCCCGCCCCACAGCAGCCCCCACGCCTGCACCGACATCAGCGACAGGCCGTAGGGGTCCATCAGCGCCATGAAGGCGCCACCGAGGAAGTTGTTGAAGCAGCTGAACAGGATCAGCGGCAGCAGCCCGGGTACGCCGCGGACCAGGCGGAGTGTCCCGCGCAGGTCGACGCCGGACCCGGCTGGCGGGCCGTTCCCGGCCCCGGCGAGCGGCGCCGCCCCGTCCCCGGCCTCGGCGAGCTGCGCCGCCCCGTCCCCGGCCCCGGCGAGCGGCGCCGCCCTGTGCTCGGGCACCTGGACGCGGGTCAGGTGCACCACCGACAGCACCAGGACGGTCAGAGCGAGCGCGAGGACGGCGGTCATGCCTCCGAAGGCGATCAGCAGCCCGCTGATCACCGAGGTGACCAGCATGGACAGGCCGGTCGCCGATCCGACGAGCCCGTTGGCCCGGTCCCGCCGGTCCGCCGAGACCAGCAGCGTGACCAGCGTCGGCAGCGCGATCGTGCGCGGGTTGCCGGCGATCACGCCGAGCATGAGCAGCACGACGAAGCACCACAGCGGCAGGCTGGCCGCCGTCCGGAACGACTCCTCCGGGGTCAGCTGGTACACCGCCAGCGCCAGCGCGTACAGGACGGTCGACGCACCTGCCGAGGCCTGCAGGACGGCGTGCTTGCGGTGGTGGTCGACCAGGCTGCCGAACCAGATGCCGGTCCCGGCCGTCGCGACCAGGAAGATGCCGGCGATCATCCCGGTGGCGAACACCGACCCCGTCTCGAGGAACACCCAGAAGGTGACCGCGAACCAGACGGTGTAGTTGACGACCGACACCAGCAGGTTGTTGACCAGCAGGTGGGCGAAGACCCGCTCGGGTCCCGAGCGCAGGTCGAGTGCGGGAGCCCGGTCGGCCACGGTGTCCTCCTCCGTCGGCACCGGGGTCCGCGGGCGGGGCCCGGTGCCGGTGCGGTCTCCAGATGAGACCGCGCGGAGCGGGCGCGCTCATCGGTGCACGCCGATGTTGCCTGCACCGCGTCGTCCGGTCAGCCGGGTCCCCCAGGCAGGACCGGAGGAGATCCGTGGGCGTGACGCGACGTCCGGTCCCGGGACGCACCGCGCAGCGGCTGCGGGACCAGGCGGGCGGCGTCCGGCTCGCGGAACGACACCGGCCCCATGCACGGCGCAGCCGTCGCGCCGGGCCGTGTGCCGTCGCGGACCTGCGCGGGCCGGATCCGGCCCGGTACCCGGGGGTGCGGGTGCAGGCTGTGGCCCTCTCCGCGTCGCGCCCCGAGAGGAGCAGCCATGCCACCCCTGATCGACACGGACACCGCGACCACGTCCACCCCGCGGATGCGCGCGTCGGACGCCGACCGACTGGCCACCGTGGAGCGCCTGCAGGACGCGGTGGCCCGCGGCCTGCTCGGTCCGGATGAGGGCAGCGAGCGGATGGCCGAGGCCTTCGCCGCCGTCCACCTGACCGACCTCGACCCGCTCACCGAGGACCTCCCGCCGGCGCCGCCCGGGCGGACGGCGCCGGGCTGGCGGTCGATCGGGGCGCTCGCGGTCGAGCAGTTGCGGGCCTCCCTGACCACCGCCACCGGCGGGTTGAGGGCGGCGCGCGTGGGGGTCGTGCTCCTGGTCGCCGCTCTCTTCCTCGTCCTCGTCGGTGCCCTGAGTGGGGCGGCGCTGTCCGACGGCGGTGGGGACGGCGGGGGCGGGGACTGGCACGAGGACTGGCACGACGACTGGGACGACGACTGGGACGACGACTGACCGCTCGGCGATCGCGGCGTCGTACGGGGCGAGAGCGCTCCGCCGCCCCAGGCCTCGGCTCAGCCCGGAGCGGGGGAGGGGGGAGAAGTTGGCCTGCTCCGCGCACGGGGGCCGACTGGTTGACCGCTCCGCGTCGTTGCGGAGGGGGACTCCCCGGAGGGTCTGCTACCCCCGGACGAGGCCGCCACGCGCGGACGGTAGGTGTTTTTACGGGTTCTTTGAGAGGCATGGTGCTCGTGGAGGCGTGTGCTCGCTTCCGGTCCCGCGGTGGACGATGATCCTCTGAGTCGACACCGGACGACCGCGGCACCCGCGCTGAGACGTGGCGAGGGGTGGACGTTCCGAGTTGGTGTGGGAACGACGAGGCGACGCCGCCAGCGCCCGGAGTCGGGACGTCGATGGACCATGCCGAGATCCTCCGCGACTTCACCCGCCTCGCCGCCGAACCGGGCGGGCTGGCGGAGCGCGCCGAGGCGCTGCTCACGCTGCTGCAGCGGGTGGTGCCCTTCGACGCAGGCGCGATCAGCCTGCTGCTGCCCGACCAGGACGTGCACGCGCTGGTCGCCGGTACCGGCTTCGGCGAGCGGATCCGGCACTACCTGGTCAGCCCCGCCCTGCTCGCCGACGTGGACGTGGTCGGCCTGCGCCGATCGCACCGGCCGGTGCGGCTGGGGGACCTGGTGGTCGCGCCGTCGGAGCTCATCGGGTGGTCCGAGTACCTGGAGCCGGCGGGGTTCCGCGACGGCATCGTCGCCGGGCTGTTCACCGCCGAGGGCGACTACCTGGGGGTGCTCGGCCTCATCACCGAGGCGCCGGGCCGGATCACCGATGCCGCCCGGGACCTGGTCGGGCTGCTCGCGACGCCGATCGCGACCGGTGTGGACCCGTGGCGGTCCCTCGCGGCGATCGCCCGCGGCGTCGAGCCTGCCACGGCCGGGATCGTCCTGACCCCCTCCGGCGGGGTCCAGCCGCTGCCGGGACTGCCTGGCCACCGACTGCTCGAGGCGGGATCCGGCGTCCTGGCGGCCGCCGCCTCGCAGTTGGCCGAGGGGGGCTCCCTGGTCTCGTTCCTCGCTCCGCCCCCGGCCGTCGCGGGCGACGGCGTGGCAGCCGACGGTGCGGGGACACACGTGCGGATCACGGTGATGGCCGCTCCGCCGGACGTGCGGTTCCTGGCCAGCGCGGTCGTCCTCACCGGCCCGGCCGGGGAGCTGTACGGGCTCAGCGCGCAGGAGCTCCAGGTGCTCGGGCTGCTGGTCACCGGGGCGTCCAACGAGCGGATCGCGACGGCCCTGGGCATCACGCGGCGAACCGTGGACGGGCACGTCGACCACGTGCGGGCGAAGCTGGCCGGGCGGTCCCGCACCGCCGCGGCCGCGCGGGCCCTGCGGCTGGGCCTGTTCGTGCCACCGGCCCTGTTCGTCCGCCGGTCGGCCCGTGTCCCGGGAGGACGGCCACCGGCCTGAGCGGGGTCCGCGGCGGAGCGGGAGGTCAGAGCGGGTGCGGCCGGTCGCCCGCGGGTTCGTCGTCCGGGCCGGGGAGGCGGCCACCGCGCAGCCGCACCGTGAAGCCGCCGGTGTCGGTGAGCAGGGCGATGTCGACGGAGGGGAACTGGTGCGCCAGCCACAGCCCGAGTCCCGCGCCGGCCGTGCCCTCGGGGGCGGGGACGAGGCCGGTGAGGGGGTCCGTCGGCCCCGGGCCGGTGTCGTGCACGTGCACCACGGTTCGGTCGGGGCCCGTCCAGGCCCGCACGGTGACCGGCCGGCGCCCGTACAGCTGGGCGTTGAGGACCGCCTCGGAGAGCGCGAACAGCAGCTCGTCGGACGTCGCGGCGTCGACCCGCCCGCGCGCCGCCGCAGCGACCCGCCGCCGGACCTGCCGCAGCGGAGCGTCGGTCAGCGTGACGGCGGGGCGGGTCCCCTCCAGCGGATCGGCCGCCGGGGGCAGGGGCGCGAAGTCGGGGACCGTCTCGTACCGGAGGCTGGTCGCGACGCCGCCGTCAGCGCTGAGCAGCCGGGGGTGGGTGCGTGCCACGACGTCCCGCACGGCGTCGGCCACGGTGGTGGCGTCGTACAGGCAGCGGCTGTACACCGGGTAGTCCTGCCAGGTGACGTTGACCGCGGACTCGTACCGGTCCCAGCCGGCGAACCGGCCACCGTTGCCCTCGTGCGGGACGTCGCCGGCGATGCGGATCTGCTCGGCGCCGGTCGCCACGTGCTCCTCGAACTGTTCCCGGTAGGCCTCGATGGCGCGCGCGGGTGTGGCGTACAGGCTGCTGTCGCCGATGAAGGTGACGGCCTCCGGTCGGGGCAGCGACGCGCGCAGCAGGTCGCACTTGCGCTCGTCGTAGCCGAGCACCACCGGCTCGCCCGCGGCCAGCCCGTCGGTCACGAAGGGCACGATCAGCGCCAGGAACTCCTCGTCGGAGGCGTAGAAGCCGGCCTCGTGGACGTGCCCGACGCACCCTCGCGCCCTGCCGGTCCTCATGGCTGCGCCGCCGATCGTGCACAGCGCAGGACCTCGTGCGCGCAGCACTCGGCACCCCGTGGACCACGGCTCTCGGCGGAGCCCGCGCGACCGGAGGGACGCACAGCCCTAACGCTACGCCCGCCCGGACGGCGTGCGACCACGGTCCGGCTCCTTTCCGGATCCGCCGGTCGGCACGCAGCCCTCCGCGCCTACGACCCCGCTCGGCAGCGCGTCGGGAACGGCAGACGGCGATCGGCACCCGCGACGCCGCCACCTGGTGGCGCCCGCCCGGCGACCCGGGGTGCGAGGACCGGCGTGGCTCGTCCGGCGCGGGTGATGCCGGACGGCGGTGCCTCGGCGACCGTGCCGGGATGACCGTTGCCGTCGGTCTCGAGGCGAGGACCGCACCGCGGCGGGCGGGGCTCGTCCTGACCGCGCTGATCCTGGTCGCCGCGGTGGCCAACCTGAACCTGTCGGTGGCGAACGTGGCGCTGCCGTCGATCGGCCGGTCCTTCGACTCCGGCCAGACCGCCCTGGACCTGATCGCGGTGGGCTACTCGCTGGGCCTGGCCTGCTCCGTGCTGTGGCTGGGCGCGCTGGGCGACCGGTACGGGCGCAAGCTCATGCTGCTCTCGGGCACGATCCTCGCCGTCCCGATGTCGCTCCTGGCGGCCTACGCGCCGAGCGACGTCGTGCTGTTCGCGGCCCGGCTGGGCGGCGGCGTGGCGGCCGGGATGGCGTACCCGACGACCCTGGCGCTCATCACCGCCCTCTGGACCGGGCCCGGCAGGACGAAGGCGATCGCCCTGTGGTCCGGCGTCGGGGGAGCGATCGCCGCCCTCGGCCCGGTCTGCTCCGGACTGCTGCTGAGGCACTTCTGGTGGGGATCGGTCTTCCTGCTCACCCTGCCGCTGGCCGTGCTCGCCGTCGGCATGGCGTGGACGCTCGTGCCGTCCCACGTCAACGAGGCCACCGGAGCGGTCGACAACTGGGGCGGCCTGATGTCGCTGGTCCTCGTCGGCTCGCTGATCCTGTCGATCAACTTCGCGCCGGTGCCCGCCGCCGGGACCCTCACCCTCCTGCTCGCCGTGGTCGCGCTGGTCGCCCTGGTCGCCTTCGTCGTCCGGCAGCGGCGTGCGCGCGAACCGCTGTACGACCTGGCGGTGGCCGCCCGGCCGACCTTCTGGGTGGCCGCCTGCGCCGGGATCATCGTGTTCGGCTCCCTCATGGGCGCCATGTTCATCGGCCAGCAGTTCCTGCAGAACGTGCTGGGCTACTCCACGCTCGCCGCGGGGCTGGCGATCCTCCCGGCCGCGGCGCTGATGGTGCTGGTCGCCCCCCGGTCGGCGGCTCTCGTCGAGGCCCGCGGCGCCCGCTTCGCGCTGCTGAGCGGCTACGCCTTCGTGCTGCTCGGCTTCCTGGTGATGCTGCTGCTGTGGCGTGAGGACGCCGGCTACTGGCGCGTGGGGCTCGGCTACGCCCTGGTCGGGATCGGGGTCGGCCTGGCCGGCACCCCCGCCTCGCACTCGCTGACCGGGTCGGTGCCGGTGCGCCGGGTCGGCATGGCCTCGGGCACCGCCGACCTGCAGCGGGACCTGGGCGGAGCGGTCATGCAGTCGGTCTTCGGCGCGCTGCTCACCGCCGGTTACGTCTCGGCGGCCGGCGCCGAGCTCGCCGCGGCGGGGGCGGACGTCCCCACCAGCGTGCAGAACGAGCTGACCAAGTCCTTCGCCAGCGCCGCCGACACCGCGCAGCGGTACCCGGCGCAGGCCGACCAGATCGTGGCGGCGGCCGAGACCGCCTTCCTGCAGGGCGACCAGTGGGCCTACCTGGCCGGGATCGTCGCCGTGCTGCTCGGGGCGGCGCTGGTGTTCTTCGCGTTCCCCCGGCGGGACCAGGAGCGCCGGCTGCTCGCCGGCTACCGGGACGACGACGCGCCGCCCGCCGGCGCGGCTGCAAGGACCGATCGGGAGGCCGCGGGGCCCGACGTCCCCACACCGCGCACGCCACCCGAGCCCTCGGCCGGCGGCAGGCGGCACCGTGCGGACGAGCGCACGCCCGGCGGTGTCCCGGCGCAGGAGCACCAGGGCCCCGAGCGGGAGGGGTAGGGAGTCGTCCACGCCGTGGCCGGTCGAGCGGCCGGCGGCCGAGCGGCCGTCTCGACCCCGGGCGAGGACTGGGGCTGCGGAACCGCCCGGGTGCCCGCGCCCGCGAGTCGTTCGAGCAGGTGGTCGCCGACCCGCAGCGCGTTCGCGATCGCGGTCAGCGAGGGGTTCACCGCGCCGATGCTCGGGGAGAAGCTCGTGTCGGCGACGTGGAGGTCGTCCAGTTCGTGCGCCTTGCAGTGCGGGTCGAGCCCCGAGGTCGCCGGGTCCGTGCCGAACCGGATGGTGCACGGCGGAGAGCTGGAGAGCTCCTCCCGCTGACCTCCGGCGGCTACCTCAGGGCGGCGCTCCGCCGGCTGGCCATCCGCCGCTGGACCGACCACCCGAAGGCGCTGAGCACCAGCCACGCCGCGCCGCTGACGACCGCCTCGGTCGCGGTGTCCGGCGTGCGCAGGAAGCCCAGCGTGTCCGGCCAGATCCGGGCCACCCCGCTGAGGGCGAGCGCGGCGCCACCGAAGGCGCAGGCCCAGATGACGGCGGCCTCGCGGTAGCGCTGGGTGGCCAGGCCGGTGAGCACGGCGACCGCTCCGGTGAAGAGGACCGCCAGGACGACGTTGCCGTCGTCCTCCTCCAGCAGCCCGAAGAGCTTCGCGCCGATCACCGCGCCGGCGATCGCCCCGGTGAAGAACAGCGCCGCCCGGAACACGACGGTGGCCAGCACCCAGGCCACCACGGCGGTGCAGAGGGCGACGACCGCCGCGACGCCGGGCGAGGCGCCGAACGCCTCCGCCAGCAGCCAGCCGAGGGCGAAGCCGGACGACAGCACCGCCAGGTGGATCGAGAGCAGCCCGGCGAAGCACAGCAGCAGGCCGACGACGGCCACGCCGACGCCAGTCACGCCGCGCGCTCCGCGGGACGCGGTGCCGGGACGTGGGTGGCCGTGTCCGGCCGGTTCGCGCTGCTCGCCATCCCGGGCCCTCCCGTCGGCGCTGTCCGGGGAACTCTCCGGGGGCCCGGGCCGGTCCGGCGTCACCCCCGGAGGGTGAGTCCGCACGCCGTCCGACCCGGCGCGACGGCGACCCGTGGGCGATGAGGGTCACCGCCTGACGCGACGGCGCCCCGGCCCCGCGAGGTGCGGGACCGGGGCGCCCGGGTGCGCGGGTGCTCAGACGACGACCGCGGCCAGCGACTCCGGGGCGAACAGCTCCTCGGGCTCGTACCGCCGCGGCGAGAGGCCCTGCTCGTGGTGGTAGCGCAGGAACGTCTCGAGCGTGGTCCGGTTGGCCTCCAGGCCGTAGGGCCACCAGTCCTCCCCGAGCGCGGTCCGGGTGCGCTCGACCTCGGCCCACAGCCACGGCAGGGCGTAGCGCAGCGCGGCGGTCTCACCGACGCCGGCCAGGCCGACGTCCTTGGCCGCGCCGCAGGCCTTGACCAGCTCGCGGGCCAGCCAGCGGTGCTGCTCGTAGACCTCCCGGCGGATCACCAGCGTGTGCATGATGGGGAAGATGCCGGTGCGGGCGTGGTACTGCCGCTCGACCTCGGCGGCGTCGCCGAACAGCCGCCGGATGCCGCCCCCGCCCGGGGTGTTGAACGGACCCGGGTTGCGGGCGCTGTAGACCGCGTCGAGCTCGCCGTCGAGCAGCAGCTGGGACAGCGTCTCGGACGACCCGATCGGGGTCACCTCGACGCCGGCCGGCAGCTCCAGCTGCACCTTCTCCGTGCGGCCCGGCTCGTCGAGGCCGCCGGTGCGGTAGCGCACCGACTCCACCGGCAGGCCGTGGTGCTCGGCGAGCGTCCCGCGGATCCACACCGACGCGGTGATCTGGTACTCGGGCACGCCGACGGTCTTGCCCGCCAGCTCGGCCGGGTCCTTGATCGGCGAGTCCGACCGGACGTAGATGCCGCTGTGCCGGAAGGCCCGGGACGGGAAGACCGGCACCGCGACGAACGGCGCTCCCCGGCCCAGGGTCATCACGTAGCTGGACAGGGACAGCTCGGCGATGTCGAACTCACCGAACTTGAGCATCCGGAAGAACGTCTCCTCGACCGGCAGGTCGAGGAAGTTCAGCTCCGCGCCGCCGACGCGGACGGTGCCGTCGCGCAGCGCCTGCATGCGGTCGTAGGCCTGGCAGGCCATCGTGAACACGGGTGCGGCCATGGGGGCGCTCCTCTCGGGGTGGGGATCAGCCCAGCTGGGCGGGCAGGACGAAGAGCAGGACGGAGGCCAGCGGCGCGACGACGATCATCGTCAGGCCGAAGGTGAGCAGCTTGCGCGAGACCGAACGCTGCTGGTCCTCGGGTGCGCTGGCCACGACCAGGGCGCCGACCGAGGAGAACGGGCTGGCGTCGACGACGGTCGCGGACAGCGCGATCGCGATGAGCAGCGCGGTGGGGGAGAGGTGGCCCAGGGCCATCAGCGGGATCGCGAGCGGCACGATCGCGCCGATCACCCCGGTGCTGGAGGCGAACGCCGAGACCAGCGCGGCCACCCCGCAGAGCAGGAGCGCGCTGACCACCGGGGAGCCGACGCCGGCGACGCCCTCACCGATGCGCGTGATCGTGCCGGCGCGGTCGAGCACCTCGATCAGCGTGACCAGGCCACAGACCAGCAGGATGACGTTCCAGCTGATGTGCGCGGTGTTGGCCTTGCGGGGGAACACCACGTGGACGGCGACGGCGGCCACGATCGCCAGCATGCCGATGTCCCAGCCGAGGACGAGGGAGCCGAGCGCCACCAGTGCGATCGCGACCAGCGTGGTGGCCCGGGCGGCGTCCAGCCTGGGGCGGAGCATCACCGGCGCCGTCGTCCTGACGACCGTCGCGGCACCGCCGCCGCCGGTGCCGGCGGAGGGCGCCGACTCCAGCGGGGTCCCGCCGCCGTCGGTGGCGCGCACCGCGTCGCCCAGCCGCTCGCCGGTGGCCCGCAGGCCGCCCAGGACGACGTAGACGGCGACGGCGAGGACGACGTTGAACGCCAGGGTCCCCAGCCACAGGGTGACCGGGCTGACGTCGAAGCCCTCGCCGGCCACGGCCTCGTTGGCGATGATCCCGAGGGTGGACAGCGGCGAGAAGGTGCCCGCGCCGACGCCGGTGACGACCATCAGACCGGCCAGCAGCGGGCGGATGCCGAACTCGCGGGCCAGGCTGATGCCGATCGGGGCCATGATCCCGGCGGCGGCCTGACCCGGCGCGCCGGCCGAGGTGACCGCGGCGGTGACCGCGAAGAGCAGCAGCGGCACGACCCGTGCGTTGCCGCGGACGAGCCTGGCCATCGACATCACCAGCCACTCCGTCGTGCCGTTGGCCGCGGCGACGGAGAACAGGTAGGTGATGCCGAACAGCAGCGTGAAGAGGTTGGCCGGGAACCCCGACAGGATCGTGGGCACGTCCTCACCGAGCACCAGCGTGCCGAGGGCGAAGGCCCCGACGAGCGCCAGCGCGCCGATGTTGACCGTGCTGATCGTGCCGACGAGGAACACGGCGAGCAGTACGACGACAGCGAGGACGTCGATGGACACGTTGCCTCCGCGAACGGGCGTCCGGGCACTCCGGACGGCAGGGGGAGGGGCGGGCGGACTGCCCGCGCCCGGGTGAGGTGCCGGGGGTCGACGCCCCGGCCACTGCGCTCCATGGGACCCGGGTCACTGTGTCCCGGACAACAGCCCTCCCTATAGTCGGGAGGATCGGAGGTGGTCCGGGTGCCCGGAACGGGGTCGCGCAGCGTCGCGTCCAAGGTCTGCGCAGTGCTCGACGCGATCGGTGCCGCGCCCGCCGGCCTGTCGGCGACCGAGGTGAGCCGGGAGACCGGCATGCCGCTGTCGACGGCCCACCGGCTGGTGCAGACGCTCGCGGCCTGGGGCGGCCTGGAGCGGCAGCCGGACGGCCGGTACCGCGCCGGGCTGCGGCTGTGGGAGGTCGCCGCCTCCGCGCCCCGGGCCAGCGCGCTGCGCGACACCGCCCGGCCGTTCCTCGAGGACCTCTACGAGGCGACGGAGCAGAACGTCCAGCTGGCGGTGCGGGACGCCGGCGCGGCGCTGGTCGTGGAGCACTTCGCCACCCGGTCGGCGGTGCGCACGGCGACCCGCATCGGCGGCCGGCTGCCGCTGCACGCCAGCGGGGTCGGGCTGGTCCTGCTCGCCTGGGCGCCCAAGGAGGAGCAGGACGCCGTCCTCGCCGGCCCGCTCGAGCGCTACACCCCCAACACGGTCACCGAGCCCGGCCGGCTGCGCCGCGTGCTGGCCGAGGTCCGGCGGTCGGGCGTGGCCGTGGCCACGAGCACGATGCCGCTGCCGGCGCTGGCCGTCGCCGCACCGGTGGTCGGCCGCGGCGGGGTCGTCGTGGGCGCGGTGTCGGTCGTCGTCCCCCCGGAGGACACCTCCGCGCCGAGCTACGTGCCCGCGGTGATCGCGACCGCGCGCGGGGTGTCCCGGCAGCTGGCCGGCGTGCCGGTGGCCACGCGCCGGTGACCCGGGTCAGAGGCGGTTCTTCTGCTTCCCCCAGCCGAACACGGCGGTGGCCACGAAGAACAGCAGACCGATGACCGCCAGCCAGAACAGGCCCTCGACCACCGCGCCGATGACGGTGATGACCAGCCAGATGACCAGCAGGAGTCCGAGTAGGCGGAGCACGGTCATCTCCCAGGGGGACGGCGGTCGGGGTCGTCATCCCCGACCCTAGGCCCTGAGGGGCCGCCCACCAGGGCCGAGCGGCCCCGCCACGAGAGAGGAGCCCGCACCGTGCTCGACGACCTCGACGCACTGCTCGCCGACGTCAGCCAGGAGGTGGGCGCCCTGGTGCGGGGCGCCGACGAACTCGTCCGGCGCACCGACGCGGACGTCGTCCGCGTCGTCTGGCCGCACCAGAAGACGTCGGCTACGGCGTCGGCCCGAAGAAGACCACCGAGCACTACGCCTACCTCGCCGTGTACGGGCAGGTGCTCAACCTCGGCTTCAACCACGGCGCCGGGCTCGACCACGGCGGCCTGCTCGACGGCACCGGGAAGTCGTTCCGCAAGTTGCGCGTCCACGGCACCGAGACGCTGCAGGACCCGCGGGTGGCCGGCCTGCTGCGCGCCGCCCGGGCCGAGCGCCTCGCCGCCCTCGGCCGCACCTGAGGGGGGCAGCCGTCAGCGCTCCAGGTCACGGATCTCCTGGTCGAACGTGACACCCACCACGAGGCCGTAGGGGATCCGCACCACGCCGCCGTGAGGCAGCGTGCAGACGGCGGTGCCCCGTTGCCAGACGCGCTTCCAGTCGAGAACCACCTCGACGGCGGTCCGGCCGGGGACCGTCACCTCGATCTCCTCCTCGAAGAGGTTCTCCTCCTCCCAGGTCTTCGCGTACCTGCCGGAGACGGCGGACGTGACCTCGGCCTTCAGATCCACCAGCAGGCCAGGGGTGAGGCAGAGCCCGCTGGCCGTGGACTCGGAGCGCTCCACCTCGACGTCGCACCGGCGTAGCCAGCGGTGCGTGGCGACCATCCGGCGGACGGACGTGACGTCGCTGCGCGAGTTGTCGATCACTCGTGCCTCGCGGCCGAGCGGCTCGAGGACCCGCGCGGTCTCCCGGAGGGTGACCGTCGTAGCCGTCTGCGGTGGTGGCCGGACGTCGGCTTCCGGGGCGAAGACGCGCCATTCCCCGAGGCACCTGGGGCACTGCGCGATCGCCCCTCTGTCGATGAACGGCGCGAGGGCGAATCGCGAGATGGGCGTGCCGTCGGGGCGCCGGTCTCGCGTCAGGACCACGCGGTTGCAGTGCGGACACCGGAAGGTCAACTCGTATCGCTGTTGTTCCCGGGACAAGCCGAACATCGACGTCCTCCTCGGAACAACGAGGAGCGGTGGGGCTGCCGCCCGCGTGCGAACTGTGGCACTGCCGGGGCGCGGTCGGCAAGGAACACCGCCGCCCTCGGTCGCGGCCGAGCCGGTCGGCCGGGCCGCTGGTTGGATCGAGCGCATGGCCTACGGCGCGTCCGACACCCGCTACGACTCGATGACCTACCGGCGCACCGGCCGCAGCGGCCTGGACCTGCCGGCGATCAGCCTGGGCCTGTGGCACAACTTCGGGGACGACGTCCCGTTCGACCGGCAGCGAGACATCCTCCGCCGCGCCTTCGACCTCGGGATCACGCACTTCGACCTGGCCAACAACTACGGCCCGCCCTACGGCTCGGCCGAGACGAACTTCGGCCGACACCTCGCCGACGACTTCGCGCCCTACCGCGACGAGCTCGTGATCTCCACCAAGGCCGGCTACGACATGTGGCCCGGCCCCTACGGCCAGGGCGGCGGCTCGCGGAAGTACCTCACCGCCAGCCTCGACCAGTCGCTGCGCCGGATGGGCCTGGACTACGTCGACATCTTCTACTCGCACCGCCCCGACCCGACCACGCCGCTCGAGGAGACGATGGGCGCCCTGCACAGCGCCGTCCGGGCCGGCAAGGCGCTCTACGCCGGCATCTCCAGCTACGGCCCGGAGGACACCGCGAAGGCGGCGGAGATCCTCGCCGACCTCGGGACGCCGCTGCTGATCCACCAGCCGTCGTACTCGATGCTCAACCGCTGGATCGAGACCGAGGGCCTGCTCGACGTCCTCGAGGACGCCGGCGCCGGCTGCATCGCCTTCTCCCCGCTGGCCCAGGGGATGCTGACGACCAAGTACCTGGACGGCGTCCCGGCGGGCTCGCGGGCCAGCCAGGACAAGTCGCTGTCGACCGACCTGCTCACCGAGGAGGCGCTCGGCCACGTGCGGGCGCTGAACGACATCGCGCAGCAGCGCGGGCAGAGCCTGGCCCAGCTGGCGCTGGCCTGGGCGCTGCGCGACGCCCGGGTGACCACGGTGCTCATCGGCGCCAGCAGCGTCGGCCAGTTGGAGCAGAACGTCGGCGCGCTGCAGAACCTGCCGTTCGCCGACGACGAGCTGGCCGCCATCGACCAGCACGCCGTCGACGCGGGCATCGACATCTGGCAGGCGCCGCGCACCGGCGCCTGAGGGTCAGCGGGGCCGGTCGGCGGTCCCGTCCTCGTCGCGGCCGACGCCGGGGTCGAGGGTGCGCTGCGCGATCGGCTCCGGCCCCTCGTCGAGGACCTCGGACGGGACACCCGCCCCGGCCTCCGAGGCGTGGGCGGCGAGCCGCTCCGACGGGGGGATCTCCACCGGTCCGGGCTTGTCCTCGGCCTCGTCGGAGCCGCTCGCGGCCACCGCCGCTCCCACGGCTGCGGCGCCCGCGGCCACCGCGGCGACGCCGGCCGCGACCGCGGTGCCCGAGACCCCGGCCTTCCCGCTGTCGCCGCGGGTGGCCGCGGCGTCCTCGACGCCCGGGGTGCCGACGCCGGCGCCGGCGTTGATCGACCCGCGCCAGACGCCGGTCGGGTAGCCCTCGTCCTCGACCAGCGCCTTGAACCGCTCGAGGTCGGAGCGGACCTGCCGCTCGACGATGCCGAGCGCGTCGCCGACCCGCTCGACGACGCCCTCCGGCTCGTACTCCAGCGTCAGGTGGACCACCGTCGCGTTCGGCCCGGCCGCCTCGAACCGCACGGCCCCGGCGTTGGTCGCCCCGCTGGTGGCGGCCCACGCGATCCTCGTGTCCGGTTCCTGCTCCAGGATGGCGGCCTCCCACTCGCGGCGGACGCCGGCGATCTCGGCGACCCAGTGCAGCCGGCGGTCGTCGAGCTGGCGCACCTCGGTGACGCCGCCCATGAAGTGCGGGAAGTCCTCGAACTGTGTCCACTGCCCGTACGCCGTGCGCAGCGGCACCTCGACCTGGATGGAGCGTTCGACCCTCGTCGTCATGGGGACGCCGGGTACCCCTCCGGCCCGCCCTGATGCGCAGGCTCAGCGGCGGCGGCCCACCCCCACCGCGACGAGCACGACGCCGCCCACCACCGCCGGTCGCGGCGCCGAGGGACCGGGGTCAGCCCGGACCGAGCTGGCCGCTCTCCACGAGGTCGGCCAGCCGGTCCAGCGACTGCCGCCAGCCGGTCTCGTTGTCGGCGGAGGAGACCCCGTCGGGCAACCCCTCGTGCACGGCGAGCAGGTCGGTGCCGCCGTCGACGTCCCGCAGCGTGACGGTGATGGTCATCTCGCCCTGCAGGGCCGGGTCGGCGGTCTCGAACTCGTCGACCTCGACCACCAGCTCGTCGGGCACCAGCCGCGCGAACCGGCCGCGGTAGGTGTCGGTGTGCGCGGTCGTCTTGCCGACGGCGTCGGGCGCGTCGTAGGTCAGCGAGATGCGGAAGGTGCCGCCCTCGGCGCCGCTGAACTCGTGCACGGTGGCGGTCATCCCCGGGGGCACCTTCCAGCGGGCGACGGCGTCGGCGTCGACGAGCGCCCGGTAGACGGCGGAGCGCGGTGCGCGCAGGTGACGGCTGACCCGGGTCGTGCCCACGGCCGCCATCGTGCCCGCCCCGGCCGGCCGGTGGTGATCGATCTGACCGCCCGGGGCGGCGCCGGTGTGAGAAGCTCGGGGTGGGTCCGGAGCCGGACTCCCGGACGAGTGACGCCGTACCCGGACAGCGACAAGACGGCGTTCCAGGAGATCCCCGTGTACTGGCTCGTCCTCGTCCTGTCCGGTGTCCTCGAGGCCGTCTGGGCCACCGCTCTCGGCCGCTCGGAGGGCTTCACCCGCCTGGTACCGAGCGCCGTGTTCGCCGTCGCGCTGGTCAGCAGCATGGCCGGGCTCGCCTACGCGATGCGGGGCCTGCCGATCGGCACCGCCTACGCGGTCTGGGTCGGCATCGGCGCGGCGCTGACCGCCGGCTACGCCATGTGGGCGGGCCAGGAGCCGATGTCGGTGGTCCGCGTGCTCCTGCTCGCCGGCATCGTCGGCTGCGTCGTCGGGCTCAAGCTGACCCACTAGGCGACGTCCGGCTGGGAACCCACGGCGGCGCCACCGGCGGCACTCTCCCGGACCGTGCAGGGGCCCGGTACTCGGGCGCACGTGCTGGAGTGCCGCAGCCGCCTCTTGTCCGTGGCCTCCGTCGGGAGAACGCTCGACGCATGAACGGGTCCGACGAGCGGGCCGCCGACGAGCTCATGCCGGGCGAGCGGACGCGCCGGGAGCAGCAGCGCCGTCGAGCCGAGCAGGCCTCCGAGCGCCTCCGGCAGGACGTCCGGCGGCTCCGGGAGCGGCTGAGCCGGGGTGCCGCGGCGGTGGCCGTGACCGAGAGCGGCGTCGCCGCCACGAACCTCACCCTGGCCGAACGGGCACTGCGGGAGGGCCGTCTCGAGGATGCGCGGGGGCTGCTGAGCGAGGCGGCGGCGGCGCTGCAGGCTGTCGAGCACGAGCGTCTGCGGGCGCATCGGTGGCCCATGGACACCATCTCCGATCCCACGGACGAGATGCGCGCCGAGCAGAGACGGATCGCGGCCGGCCGGGCGCTGGACGATGCGGCCCGGCGTCGCGATCGGGCCGCTCACCGGCGGGACGAGGCGGCTGTGGAACGCGAGCAGGCTGCGCAGCTGCGCGACGAGGTGGCCGCGGAGCGGGACCTGCGGGCCCGGGAGCGGGGCGAGGCAGCGGGCCGCCGGGAGGCGGCTGCCGAGGAGCGTCGGGCCGTCCAGGCGCGCCGGGCGGAAGAGGCGCGGCGGGCGGACCAGGCTGCGCCGGCCGGCGGGCTGTCGGACGAGCAGGCCGAGCAGCAGCGGGCCATCGACGCCGAGGTCGACACGAGCTACCGAGGCTGGGCCGAGGACGACCGGGCGCGCGCCGAGGCCGACCGAGCGGTCGACGCGGCCGACCGCCGGGCGGCGGAGCAGGACCGGCGCGCGGCGGAGCGGGACCGTGCAGCCGCCCGCGCCGACCGTGAGCAGGACGACCGTGACCGGGCCGCGGCCGAAGCGGACCGCGAACCGCCCCCGTGATGCCGACCCTGTCATCCCTCGGGCCCGGGTCACGCGTTGTCAGAGTCGCCCGGCACGTGCGTCCGGAAGGGGACCGTCGATGACCGGCAGCGCGACGTCACTGCAGTGTTCCTTCTGCGGCAAGAGCCACGGGCAGGTCGAGAAGCTCGTGGCAGGTCCGGGGGTGTACATCTGCGACGCCTGCGTCCGCCTGTGCTGCGAGGTCATGGAGGAAGCGGAGGCCCTCGTCCCGCGGGACACCGACGCAGCTGCAGACCTGGAGCGCCTCCTCAGGACGTGGGTGGCGACGATCGACCGGGAGGACGCCGAGCGGGTCCGGGCGGCGAGAGAGTTGCTGGAGGAGCTGCTCAGCCGTCTCGACAGCTGATCCAGGAGTGGCCGCACCCGGAGCGGAGCCTGTTGACTCCGGGCATGACCGTGCCACTCCCGGAGCCGGAACCGCCCATCGATCCGGACCAGCCCGTGCCGGACGATCCGGCCGAACTGCTCCCCGACGCCTCGGAACCGTTGCCCCCGCCGCCGATCGAGGCGACGCCCGACGACCCCGGTGGAGACCCGGGGGGAGTCCCCGAGCCGGCCTGAGCGGCCGCCGGCAGGCCGGCTCAGGCGCCGCCGACTACGCCGTCGTCCGCGGCAACTCGAGGTTGTGGAGCTCGAAGACCTCCGGTTCGCCGGCGGCCTGGACCCCGACCTCGGCGAGTACCGGTAGGAGGTGCTCGCCGAACGCGGCGAGCTGCTCAGGGGAGTCCCAGATCTCGCTGACCTTCAGGTCCCCGTCGGTCCCGAACAGCACGTGCATCTGCATCCCGTCCGGGGGCCACAGTCCGGCCTTCTCCAGGCGGAGGCTCACCTCGTCGTACTGCTGACGCGTCAAGCCGACTACCGGAAAACGCACGACGATGCTCACGCGGACCTCCCCGGTGACGCATTGGCGCCCGGGCGAATGCGCCCGGACCTCGGACGAGCGGGACGGTACGACCGATCGGCCGAGCGGACGGCACACCTCTGCGTCCCGGGACGACGCGTGCGCGTGGCGACCACCCAACGGCCAGGACCTCCCACGGTTCGCCCACGGCCGGCTCCGGAAACCCGTTGCTCCCGCGGCGCTGGCGAGCACACTGAGGCCATGGCAGCGCGCGGGTCCTGCACCACGACGCCGGGACCTCCCGGCGCCGTGAACCCGCGGGCGCGCTGACCAGCGCCGCCCCGATCCACCACCCATCCGGCCCCGGGAGCTCCCCGGGGCCGGCGTCGTCTTCGGGCCGGTCCGCTGCCCGGGAGCTCCTCCGACCACCCCAGGGAGCACCTCGTGAACGCCCTGCCGTACCCCGCCCTGCCCGCCTCCGTCGACTCTCGCGAGCACGGGCCGGCCGAGTCGCTACCGGCCGACGACCACCGCCGACTCGGGCGGGAACTGGACCTGTTCGCCTCCGACCCGTTGCTGCCCGCCGGCATGCCGGTCTGGCTGCCGGCCGGGGCGGTCATCCGCGGTGAGCTCGAGCGCTACGTCGTCGAGGTCGAACGCGCCGCCGGCTACGCCCACGTCTACTCACCGCCGCTGGGCAAGAAGGCCATGTACGAGATCTCCGGCCACTGGGAGCACTACGCCGATGCGATGTTCCCGCCGATCGAGGACGGTGGGAGCGGCCCGATCGTGCTGCGCCCGATGAACTGCCCGCACCACATCGTCGCCTACCGCTCCCGGCCGAGGTCCTGGCGGGAGCTGCCGTTGCGGATCGCCGAGCTGGGCGCGATGTTCCGCAACGAGCCGTCCGGGTCGCTGTCGGGGCTCTCACGCGTGCGTGCGATGGTCCTCAACGACGCCCACCACTTCTGCGACCCCGCTCGTGTCGCCGAGGAGGTCGCGCTCGTCGTGGGCCTGATCGAGGACGCCTACGCCGTCCTCGGCCTGGCCGGCCACTCCTACCGGCTCTCGCTGCGCGGGGACGGGGACAAGTACGGCGCCGAGGAGGCGCGGTGGGACCGGGCCGAGGAGGTGCTGGCCGGCGTCCTGGACGACCTGGGCGTGGCCTACGAGCCGGTGCGCGGCGAGGGGGCGTTCTACGGCCCGAAGATCGACGTCCAGATGCCCGGCCGCGGCCGACGGGAGGAGTCGTTCTCCTCGGTGCAGCTGGACTTCCTCCTCCCGCAGCGGTTCGACCTGCGCTACGCCGGCCCGGACGGCCCTCGCCGTCCGGTGGTGCTGCACCGCTCGGTGCTCTCGAGCATGGAACGGTGCCTGGCGTTCCTGCTCGAGCAGCACGGCGGCAACCTGCCCGTGTGGCTCGCGCCGGTGCAGGCCGTGGTGCTGCCGGTCGACGCGTCCTCGGCCGTGCAGGCGCGGGCCGTGGTCGAGGTGGTGGACGCGGCCCGGGCCGCCGGCCTGCGGGTCGACGTCGACGACGCGGCCGAGCCGCTCGGCGCGCGGATCCGCCGCGCCCGGCTCGCCCGCGTCCCCTACCGGGTGGTGGTGGGCGAGCGGGAGGCCGCCGCCGGGCAGGTGGCGGTGGACCTGCGCGACGGCCGCCGGCTCGACCCGGTGCCCCCGCAGCGGTTCGTCGCCGTCGCCGCCAGGGTCGCCGCCGGCCGCTCACGGGGGCTGTGGTCGTGACCGTCGGTCCTCGACCCACAGGTCGCCGACCGGGAGGCTCGGGCTCGGGGCAGGACCCGGTCGTCGGGCAGGGTGGGGCCGCTCAGGAGCGTCACGGGGAACCGCTGTCGGCGCGCACGACGTCGCCGTTGCCCCGGCTCCGGTCGGTGTCCGCGGCCTCGAGGCGGAGGCCGGTCAGGTCGATCCCGAACCACGCGCCGTCGCAGGCGGTGAGCTGGTCGAGGACCGCCTGCCGCTGACACTCTTGCGGCCGTCCGCGCGCTCTCGCGGCGCTGCACGACCGCAAGAGCGGGCAGAGCACCGCACGACGTGCCCCGGTCGACGACCGGGACGCCCTCGCCGGCTCTCTCACCCCCGGCGCACCCTCGCTGCCGAACTCGACCGGGGTGAGCTCCGGGGCGGTTGCGCGCGTGAGGACCGCTGACGGCCGTCGGCCAGATGCGACGTCAGGTGGACGCGGGCAGCAGCTCCGCCAGCAGCGCCCGCACGCGGACCTCGATCTCGTCGCGGATGGGCCGGACGGCGTCGACACCCTTGCCGGCCGGGTCGGCCAGCTGCCAGTCGAGGTAGCGCTTGCCGGGGAAGACGGGGCAGACGTCGCCGCAGCCCATCGTGATGACGACGTCGGAGGCCTCGACCGCCGCGGTCGTGAGCACCTTCGGCCGCTGGGCGGTGATGTCGATGCCGACCTCGGCCATGGCCTGGACCGCCGCGGGGTTCACCTGGTCGGCGGGCAGCGAGCCGGCCGAGCGGACCTCGACGGCATCCCCGGCCAGGTGCCGCAGCCAGCCGGCGGCCATCTGGGAGCGGCCGGCGTTGTGCACGCAGACGAACAGCACGCTGGGCGTGTCGGACACGGCGTTCCTCCGGGGGTGGCTCAGCTGGGGGTGGGTGCCGAGATGAGTTCGGCGAGCAGCGCACGGACGCGGGTGTCGATGTCGTCGCGGACCACCCGGACCTCCTCGAGCGGCCGACCCGCGGGGTCGGGCACCGGCCAGTCGAGGTAGCGCTTGCCCGGGTACACCGGACAGGCGTCGCCGCAGCCCATCGTCACCACGACGTCCGCCGCGCGGACGACGTCGTCGGTGAGCGGCTTGGGGAACGAGCCGGCCAGGTCGACGCCGACCTCGGCCATGGCCTCGGTGACGACGCCGGCGACGCCGGTGCCCGGTCGCGACCCGGCCGACCGGACGTGCACCCGGCCCCCTCCGTGGCGCGCCAGGAGACCGGCGGCCATCTGGGAGCGCCCGGCGTTGTGCACGCACACGAAGAGCACCTCGCAGGCGTCCTTCCCGACGGCGCCGCTCGCCTGCGCGAGCGCGGTGAGGCGCTCGGTCGCGAACCGTTCGGTCAGCACCGCCAGGTGCGCGCCCACGGTGGCGGCGCTCGCCATGGCGACGAAGGACTCGTGCACGTAGCGGTCGACCGTCTCCCGGGCGAAGACGCCGGTGAAGCGGCGGGCCAGGTCGTCGGCCACCCGGGTCAGCGTGGCGTCCGCGGAGGTCAGACCGCGGATCCCGTCGAAGGAGGTGGTCACGTGCGGCTCCTCCCGGTGACGGGGGCGGTGGGGTCGCCGGCGAACCAGCGGCGCCCCGCCCAGAGGGCGACGTAGACCAGCGCGACGAGCACCGGCACCTCGATCAGCGGCCCCACGACGCCGGCCAGCGCCTGGCCCGACGTGACGCCGAAGGTGCCGATCGCCACCGCGATGGCGAGCTCGAAGTTGTTGCCGGCCGCGGTGAAGGCCAGCGTGGCGGTCTTCGCGTAGCCCAGGCGCAGCTGCATCCCGAGCAGGAACGAGCCCCCGAACACCAGCACGAAGTACGCCAGCAGGGGGAGGGCGATGCGGGCGACGTCCACCGGCCGGGAGGTGATCGCCTCGCCCTGGAGCGCGAAGAGCACGGTGATCGTGAACAGCAGCCCGTAGAGGGCGACCGGGCCGATGCGCGGCAGGAAGCGGCCCTCGTACCAGTCGCGGCCCCTCCGGCGCTCGCCGATCGTCCGGGTCAGGAAGCCGGCCAGCAGCGGGATGCCGAGGAAGACCAGCACCGACAGCACGATCGCCCAGACGCTGAACTCCGCGGAGGTCGTCGGCAGGCCCAGCCAGCCGGGCAGCACCTGCAGGTAGAACCAGCCGAGCGCGGCGAAGGCGAGGATCTGGAACACCGAGTTGACCGCCACCAGCACCGCGGCGGCCTCCCGGTCACCGCAGGACAGGTCGTTCCAGATCAGCACCATGGCGATGCAGCGGGCCAGCCCGACGACGACCAGGCCGGTGCGGTACTCGGGCAGGTCGGGCAGCAGCAGCCAGGCCAGGGCGAACATCAGCGCCGGGCCGACCACCCAGTTGAGCACCAGGCTCGCGGCCATCAGCCGGCGGTCGCCCGTGACCCGGTCCAGCTCGGAGTACCGCACCTTGGCCAGCACCGGGTACATCATCAGGACCAGCCCGACGGCGATCGGCAGGCTGACGTTGCCGACCTCGACCGCGGACAGCGCGTCGTCCAGACCCGGGACCCACCGCCCCAGCAGCAGGCCGAGCGCCATCGCGGCGACGATCCAGACCGGCAGGAACCGGTCGAGGGTGGACAGGCGCTGCAGGACCGGGGCCTCGGGGCCCGCGACCGGGACCTCGCGGACGGCGTCGCTCACGCCGGGACCACCGCGGTGTCGAACAGCCCGGCGACGGCGGCAAGCGCGTCGCGGCGCACCGCGTAGTAGACCCACACGCCCCGCTTCTCGCGGTCGAGCAGCCCGGTGGAGTGCAGCACCTTGAGGTGGTGGCTGATCGTCGCCTGGGTCAGGTCGAAGGCCTCGTTGAGGTCGCAGACGCAGGCCTCACCGGATGTGCTGGAGGCGATCAGGCTGACCAGGCGCAGCCGCACCGGGTCGGCCAGGGCCTTGAGCAGGGGGGCGACCTGCTCGGCCTGCTCGGCGGACATGGCCGTTCCGGTCAGCGGTGTGCAGCAGGCGAGGTCGGGGTCGTTCATAGGGGTCGTCTCCTCCGGTCGGACATCGGCGCCCATCGTAACGACGACCATCGTATTGACAAGCATCGATGCATAGTGGTCACTTGGGCCCAGACATCGACGCCCGTCGATGTCCCACCCCCTCAGGAGGTCCCCGTGTCCCGGATCCAGCTCGCCCTCCGCGTCGCCGACCTCGACGCCGCCGTCGACTTCTACTCGCGGCTGTTCGCGACCACCCCGGCCAAGCGCCGTCCCGGCTACGCCAACTTCGCCGTCGCCGAGCCGCCGCTCAAGCTCGTCCTCCTGGAGGGTGCCGCCGGGGAGCCCACCCGCATGGACCACCTCGGCGTCGAGGTCCCCTCCCGCGGCGAGGTGTCCGCGGCCACCGCGCGGCTGGCCGGCGCCGGCCTGGCCACGCGCGTCGAGGAGCAGACGACCTGCTGCTACGCGGTCCAGGACAAGGTGTGGGTGACCGGTCCCGGTGGAGAGCCGTGGGAGGTCTACACGGTCACCGGCGACGCCCGCCCGGACCTCGAGGGGGAGACGTCCCTCGAGCTCTCCGCCGTCGGCGGGAACGACAGCTGCTGCGTGCCGGGTGAGGACGGCGCCTGCGTCGCCACCTGCTGCTGACCGTTCCGGGGTCGTGGCAGGGTCGCCCCGTGGATCTCGACGAGGTGGCCGACGAGCTCTACGAGGTGCCGCCCGAGGAGTTCACCGCGCGGCGCAAGGAGCGCCAGGACCGGGCGAGGGACGGCGGCGACCGGCCGCTGGCCAAGGCGATCGGCGCGCTGCCCAAGCCGTCGGCGGCCGCGTGGGTGTGCAACCTGCTCGTGAGGGAGCACCGCGAGGAGATCGAGGGCCTCGTCGAGCTCGGCGGGCTGCTCCGCGAGGCGCAGGAGAGCCTCGCCGGCGACTCGCTCAAGGCGCTGAACCGGCAGCGCTCCCAGCTGCTCGCCGCTCTGAGCCGGCAGGCCGCCGCGCTCGCCCGCGAGCGCGGCCACCGGGTGAGCAGCTCGGTGGAGGGGCAGGTCGAGGACACGCTGCGCGCGGCCATGGCCGACCCCGAGGCCGGGGAGGCGCTGCTGTCCGGTCGCCTCACCTCCCCGATGTCCTACAGCGGCATGGGGACGACCGGGGTGCGCCCGGCGCTGCGGCTGGTGCCGCCGGCCCGCCCGGAGCAGCCGGCGGCGCCCGCCCGGCCGCGCGGGGCGGACGCCGCCGAGCGCCGGCGGCAGCGCGAGGAGGAGGCCCGCCGTCGCGAGGAGGAGGCGCGCCGGGCCGAGGAGGAGCGGCGCCGCGAGCAGCTCGAGGACGCCCGGCGGGCCGCGGCGGAGGCCGCTGCCGTCGCCGCCGAGACCCGGGCCGCCGCCGAGGAGCAGCGGCACCGCGTCGACGACCTCGACGCCCGCCGGACCGACCTGCAGGCACGGGTCGAGGAGCTCGCCGACGAACTGGCCCGCGTCGAGCGCGAGGCGGCGGAGACCGCGGAGGAGCTGAAGAGCGCCGAGCGACACCGACGCACCGCCGAGCGCCGGGCGACCGAGGCCGCCGCCGCCCGCGACCGGGCCCTCGAGCACGTCACCGAGCTGGAGGGCGACGGCTGACCCGGCCCTTGCCGTGGCGCCGCCGGGGGCCGAGACTGCGCCCCACCCACGCCGCCGACGGGAAGGTCCGCCCGTGAACGAGGAACCGGCCACCGAGGGCACCTCGCCCGACGACTCCCGCAGCGGCGCCGACGTCGCCGAGGCGATCGAGGTCGCCGAGCGCGGCAGCTCGGTCCAGGAGGTGCACGACCAGGGGACGGCGGCGACGACCGGCACCGCCCCGGTCGAGCGCAGCGCGGGTGACCCCGAGATGACCGAGGGGCAGGTCGTGCTCGGCGAGGGCACCCCGGGCGGGGGCACCGGCGCCGGGCCGGCCGCACCCGAGGGCGTCTCCGGCGGCGCGCAGTCCCAGCAGGGTGCCCGCGCGTCGGACCGGGTGGCCGGCGGGCCGGAGGGCTGAGTCAGCTCCCCACGAGGGTTGCCGGTGAAGCCCATCCCGCGCGGGTTGTGCACTCATCGTGCCCTGGCGGAGCCCGACGCCACGATGAGTGCACGACCCGCGCCGCAGGCCGGATGTCCGCGGTCACAGCACTAGCTCCAGATCCCGACGCGGACGGTCGGCCGCGCCCGGTCCCGCGGGGCCGGCCGGGCCAGCAGGGCGCTGGTCGCGTCGGGGGTGGTGAGGAAGCGCTGCAGCGCGGCGGCCCCTGCGGCCGCGCGCCCCTCGCCGGGGACCCCCGCCCACCACATCCCGGTCACCGGCGTGCCCTCCACCGGCAGCCGCACCAGCCGGCCGGTCCGCAGGTCGTCGCGGACGGCGTGCCCGAGCGCGAGCAGCACCCCGGCGCCGTCGCGCGCTGCGTCCAGCGCGTCGGCCTCGGTGGCCAGACGCTGCACCAGCGCGTGCCCGGCCGGCCCGGCCCACCGGCGCTCCTCGGTGCCGGGCTCGATGCCGGCCGGTCCGGCGAGCCACGCGTACCGGCCGAGCTCGGCCACTGGCACGCGGCTCCGCTCGGCGGCCAGCGGGTGCCCGGGCGCGGCCACCACCACCCGCTGGTAGCGCAGGAACGGCACCGCCACGAGCGCCTGCCCGGCCGCCGGGACCGGACGTGCGCCCAGCACGATGTCGGCCTCGTCGTCGGCCAGGACCGCGGCGGTGCGCTCGGCGCCGACGACGTCCAGGAGCACCTCGGTGCGCGGCGAGCGCCGGGCGAAGGCGGCCACCAGCGGGCCCGCGACGTGCTCGGCGCACGCCGCGGTGGCCAGCGCCCGCAGCCGGCCCGTCGTCCCCGCCGAGGTCACCTCCCGCCGGGTGCGCTCGGCCAGCCGCACGAGCTCGCGGGCCCGGACGGCGAGCGCGCGGCCGCCGGCGGTGAGCTCGATCCCGCCGGCGGCGCGCACGAACAGCGGGTCGCCGAGGTCCACGCGCAGGGCCGCGACCGCGGCGGAGACCGCCGGCTCGCTCACCCCCAGTGCCGCCGCCGCGGCGCGCAGCGAGCCGAGCTCGGCCACGAGGGCGAAGGCGCGGAGCTGCGTGAACGTCACGGTCGGCACCCGTCCTAAGGGATCGCTTATCGCGATCTTGACAGCTCTGTGGCGCGCGTCACAAGCTCCTGCGCCACCAGGGGCCCCACCGTCGAGGCCCCCACGGGAAGGAGTTCCCCGTGCAGGTGCCGGCCCCCTTCGACTACGTGCGGGCGACCAGCGTCGCCGACGCCCTGGACCTCCTCGAACGCCACGGCCCCGAGTCCCGCGTCGTCGCCGGCGGGCACAGCCTGCTGCCGATGATGAAGCTGCGGCTGGCCCGCCCCGAGTGGCTGATCGACATCAACGAGGTGGCCGAGCTCGACCACGTCACCCGGGACGGCGACTGGCTGCGGGTCGGGGCGCTCACCCGGCACGCCACGCTGCTGTCCTCGCCGCTGGTGGGGGAGCTGTTCCCGATCGTGCACGACGCCGAGCGGGTCATCGCCGACCCCGTGGTCCGCAACCGCGGCACGATCGGCGGCTCGCTGGGGCAGGCCGACCCCGCCGAGGACCTCACCACCGTGTGCGACGTGCTGCGTGCCCGCGTCGTCGTCACCGGTCGCGGCGGCGAGCGGGTCATCGGCATGGACGAGTTCCACCGCGGCCCCTACGAGACCGCCTGCGAGCAGTCCGAGCTGATCACCGAGGTGCGGTTCCCGATCCGGCCGCGCGCGGGCAGCGCCTACGAGAAGGTCGAGCGCCGGGTCGGCGACTGGGCGGTCGCCGCCGCGGGCGCCCAGCTGGTGCTCGCCGACGACGGCACCGTCGCCGACGCCACCGTCGGCCTCACCGCGCTCGGCCTCGAGGGCTGCGCGGTGGACGCCGCCGCCGTCCTGCTCGGCGCGCACCCCAGCGAGGAGGCCTTCGCCGAGGCCGGGCGGCTGGCCGCCGCGGCCAGCTCCCCGGTCGAGGACCAGCGCGGCCCGGTCGACTACAAGCGCCACCTCGCCGACGAGCTCACCCGCCGGGTGCTCCGCACCGCCGCCACGCGCGCCGGAGCCGGCGCCCTGACCGCCACCACCGGAGGCTGACCATGCAGGTCACCATGACCGTCAACGGGGCCGAGGTCACCCGCGACGTCGAACCCCGGCAGCTGCTCGTGCACTTCCTGCGCGACACGCTCGGCCTGACCGGCACCCACTGGGGGTGCGACACCAGCAACTGCGGCACCTGCGTGGTCCTGGTCGACGGTCAGCCGGTGAAGTCGTGCACCGCGCTGGCCGCGATGACCGCCGGCCACGAGGTGCGCACCGTCGAGGGGCTCGCCGACGGCGCCACGCTGGACCCGGTGCAGCAGGGCTTCATGGAGGAGCACGGCCTGCAGTGCGGGTTCTGCACCCCCGGGATGATGCTCACCGCCCGCGCGCTGCTCGACCGCGACCCCGACCCGGACGAGCAGACGATCCGCGAGGCGATCTCCGGGCAGATCTGCCGGTGCACCGGCTACGCGACGATCGTCCGTTCCATCCGCTGGGCCGCCCGCGCCGAGGCGCAGGCCGCCGCCGAGGTCCCGGTCATCCCCGAGCCGGCCGCCCCGCCCGCCGCCGAGGAGGTGCGGGCATGACCACCGTCGAGGAGCGCCCGGCCCACCCGGCCAACCCGGCGGCCACCTCGGCCGACCGGCCGATCGGGTTCGGGCGCATCCAGCGCAAGGAGGACCCCCGGTTCATCCGCGGGCGCGGCCGCTACGTCGACGACATCGTGCTGCCCGGGATGCTGCACGGCGCCATCCTCCGCTCGCCGCTGGCGCACGCCCGCCTGGTCTCGATCGACACGACCGAGGCGCTGGCCCACCCCAAGGTGCACGCGGTCATCACCGGCCGGGACCTCGAGGGGCTCAACCTCGCCTGGGCCCCGACGCTGTCGGCCGACGTCCAGGCGGTGCTGGCCACCGACAAGGTGCGCTTCCAGGGGCAGGAGGTGGCCTTCGTCGTCGCCGACGACCGGTACGCCGCCCGCGACGCGCTCGAGCTGATCGACGTCGAGTACGAGGAGCTGCCGCCGGTCGTCGACGTCCGCCGCGCGCTGGACCCCGGCGCCCCGGTCATCCGCGACGACAAGGAGGGCCAGACCGACAACCACATCTTCGACTGGGAGGCCGGCGACCGGGCCGAGACCGACGCCGTCTTCGCCTCCGCCGAGGTCGTGGTCAGCGAGGAGGTCGTCTACCCGCGGGTGCACCCGGCGCCGATGGAGACCTGCGGCGCGGTCGCCGACTACGACCCGGTCGACGGCAAGCTCACCCTCTACGAGACCACCCAGGCCCCGCACGCCCACCGCACCCTGTTCGCGATGGTGGCCGGCATCCCGGAGCACAAGATCCGGGTGGTCAGCCCCGACATCGGCGGCGGGTTCGGCAACAAGGTCGGCATCTACCCGGGCTACGTCCTCGCCGTCGTCGGCTCGATCGTGACCGGCAAGCCGGTGAAGTGGGTGGAGGACCGCTCGGAGAACCTCATGTCCACCTCGTTCGCCCGCGACTACGTCATGCGCGGCGAGGTGGCGGCCACCCGCGAGGGGAAGATCCTCGCCGTCCGCACCCAGGTGCTGGCCGACCACGGGGCGTTCAACGCCACCGCCCAGCCGACCAAGTACCCGGCCGGCTTCTTCTCCATCTTCACCGGCAGCTACGACCTGCAGGCCGCGCACTGCTCGGTCACCGGCGTCTACACCAACAAGGCGCCGGGCGGGGTCGCCTACGCCTGCTCGTTCCGGGTCACCGAGGCGGTGTACCTGGTCGAGCGCATGGTCGACGTCCTCGCCGCGGAGCTGGAGATGGACCCCGCCGAGCTGCGGCTGCGCAACTTCATCCGCCCCGAGCAGTTCCCGTACCAGAACAAGACGGGGTGGGAGTACGACTCCGGCGACTACGAGCCGACCATGCGCAAGGCGCTGACGATGGCCGGCTACGAGGAGCTGCGCCGCGAGCAGGCGGAGAAGCGGTCCCGCGGCGAGCTCATGGGCATCGGGCTGTCGTTCTTCACCGAGACCGTGGGCGCCGGCCCGCGCAAGCACATGGACATCGTCGGGCTCGGCATGGCCGACGGCGCCGAGGTGCGGGTGCACCCCACCGGCAAGGCCGTCGTCCGGCTGTCGGTGCAGAGCCAGGGCCAGGGCCACGAGACGACGTTCGCCCAGATCCTCGCCGAGGAGCTGGGCATCCCGCCGGAGGACATCGACGTCGTCCACGGCGACACCGACCAGACCCCGTTCGGACTGGGCACCTACGGCAGCCGCTCCACCCCGGTCAGCGGGGGAGCGGTGGCCCTGGCCGCCCGCAAGGTCCGGGACAAGGCGCGGGCGATCGCCGCGGCCATGCTCGAGACCCGCCCCGAGGACCTGGAGTGGCAGAAGGGCCGCTGGTACGTGAAGGGCGACCCGGGCGCCGGGAAGACGATCGCCGAGATCGCGCTCGGCGCCCACGGCACCGTCGCGCTGCCCGAGGGCGTCGACGGCAACCTCGACGCCGAGGTCACCTACGACCCGCCCAACCTCACCTTCCCGTTCGGCGCCTACGTCTGCGTGGTGGACGTCGACCGGGGCACCGGCAAGGTGCACGTCCGCCGGTTCGTCGCCGTGGACGACTGCGGCACCCGGATCAACCCGATGATCATCGAGGGCCAGGTGCACGGCGGCCTGACCGACGGCGTCGGGATGGCGCTCATGGAGTTCATCGGCTTCGACGAGCAGGGCAACTGCCTCGGCGGCTCGTTCATGGACTACCTCATCCCCACCGCGATGGAGGTGCCGGACTGGGAGACCGGGCACACCGTCACGCCCTCGCCGCACCACCCGATCGGCGCCAAGGGGATCGGGGAGTCCGCGACCGTCGGCTCGCCCCCGGCCGTGGTCAACGCCGTCGTCGACGCCCTCGCCCCGTTCGGCGTCCGGCACGTGGACATGCCGTGCACCCCGGCCCGCGTGTGGGAGGCCATGCAGGGCCGGCCGACCCCACCGATCTGATGGCCGTGACCGACCGGGCGGCCGAGTTGGTCCGCAGCCGGGTGCCGTTCGTGCAGGCCACCGTGGTGCGCGCGCAGCGCCCGGCCAGCGCGCACGCCGGCGACACCGCGCTGATCCGCGCCGACGGTGTCATCGACGGGTTCGTCGGGGGCACCTGCGCGGAGTCCTCGGTGCGCGAGTACGGGCTGATGACGCTGTCGACCAACGAGCCGCTGCTGCTGCGGATCGTGCCCGGCGGCGGGCCGGGGCCGGCCGAGGAGGGCGCGGTCACCGTCGCCAACCCGTGCCTGTCCGGCGGCTCGGTGGAGATCTTCCTCGAGCCGCGGGTGCCGGCGCCTCGGGTCCTGGTGGTCGGCGACAGCCCGGTCGCCGAGGCGCTGGCGGCCCTCGGCGGGCCGCTCGGGTTCGCCGTCGAGCGGGTCCCGGGGGAGGACGCCGCCCCCGCGGCCGACGACGCGGCGCTGGTGGTGGCCTCGCACGGCCGGGGCGAGGAGCCCGCGCTCACCGCGGCGCTGCGGCTCGGCGTCCCCTACGTCGGGCTGGTCGCCAGCCGGATCCGCGGCGCGGCCGTGCTCGCCGCCCTCGAGGTGACCGACGAGCAGCGGTCCCGGGTCCGCAGCCCGGCCGGCCTGGACATCGGCGCCCGCACCGCGGCGGAGATCGCGCTGTCGATCTGGGGTCAGGTGGTCGCCGAGCGGCGGGCCGCCGAGGTCCGCCTGCCCTCGCCCCGGCTCCCGGCGTCGGCCCGCGCGGTGGACCCGGTCTGCGGGATGGGCGTCGCCGCCGTCGACGCCAGCCCGCACGTCACCCTCGACGGGGTCACGACCTGGTTCTGCTGCGACGGCTGCCGGACGGCGTTCACCGCGGACCCGGCCCGGTATGCCCCCGCTTGACGCCGTGTCATCGGCGCGGACGGGGGCGGAGGAGGAGGTCCGCGACCGGGTGCCGGACGTCGCGACCCTGGCCGCCGCGCTCGACGGCGTCGACTACCTTGCCGACCCCGGCCTGGCCACGGCCCTGTTCCTCGCCGTCCGGCTGCCGCAGCCGCTGCTGCTGGAGGGCGAGCCGGGCGTCGGCAAGACCGAGGCGGCCAAGGCGCTGGCCCGCGTGCTGGACACCCCGCTGTACCGGCTGCAGTGCTACGAGGGCATCGACGCCGCCGAGGCGCTGTACGAGTGGAACCACCCGCGGCAGCTGCTGGGGATCCGGCTGGCCGAGGCGGCCGGGGCGCCGCTGGGGGAGGAGGACCTCTTCGGCCCCGAGTACCTGCTGCGGCGGCCGCTGCTGCAGGCCATCGAGCACCCCGGTCCGCGGCCGGCGGTGCTGCTGCTGGACGAGATCGACCGGGCCGACGCCGAGTTCGAGGCGTTCACCTTCGAGGTGCTGGCCGAGGCCGCGGTCACCGTGCCCGAGCTCGGCACCGTGCGGGCGGCCCACCCGCCGGTCGTCGTCCTCACCTCCAACCGGACCCGCGACCTGCACGACGCGCTGACCCGGCGCTGCCTCTACCACTGGATCGACTTCCCGGCGCCGGACCGGGTGGCCGAGATCGTCCGCCGGCGGGTGCCGGGCAGCAGCGAGCCGCTGGCGGTCGCCGCCGCGTCGGCCGTCGGGCGGCTGCGCGGTCTGGACCTGGTCAAGCCGCCGGGCATCGCCGAGGTCATCGACTGGGTCGCCGCCCTCGACGTGCTCGGCGTCGACCGCCTCGACCCGCCGGCGGTGGCGGCGACCTGGGGCTCGGTGCTCAAGAACCGCGACGACCAGGAGCTGGCCCGCACGCGGGGTGCGGCCTGGCTGGCCGGTGCCTGAACCGCGGCCGGGGACCGACCGCCGGCCGGGGGTTCACCGCCGGCCGGTCGCGCCCGGACCGCTCGCCGTCGGGCTGACCACCGCGCTGCACCGGGCGGGGCTGCCCACCACCCCCGAGCGGGCCGCGGGGCTCGCGCGGTCGCTGCAGCTGGTGCCCCCGGTGGACCGCGCCGCTCTCTACTGGACCTGCCGGGTCGCACTGGTCACCCACCGCGCCCAGCTGCCGGTGTTCGACGCGGTCTTCTCCGCCGTCTTCGACGGTCGGCTCGACCCGGCCGACACCCGCGGGGACCCGACCGCACCCCCGCCCGTGGGGTCCGAGCCGCGGGTGCGCCCCGCCCCGCCGGATCGCCGTCCGCCCGGGGAGGCGCCGGCAGGATCCGGCGTCTCGCTCCCCGGGGACGGCGCGGGTGGCGAGCGGGACGCCGTCCTGGCCGCGGCGTCGGCCGACGAGCGGCTGCGGCACACCTCCTTCGCCGAGCTGACCCCCGACGAGCTGGCCGGGGTGCGCGAGCTGGTCCGGCGGATCGTGCTCAGCACGCCGGACCGGCGCAGCCGGCGGGTGCGACCCAGCCGGCGCCGCGCCGACCGGCTCGACCTGCGCCGGACGGTGCGGGCGGCGCAGCGCTCCGGCGGCGACCCGGTCCGACTGGTGCACGCCGCCCGGCGGACGCAGCCGCGCCGGCTGGTGCTGCTGTGCGACGTCTCCGGGTCGATGGAGCCCTACACCCGCGTCTACCTCTCGCTGCTGCAGGGCGCGGTGGCCGGGGCGCGGGCGGAGGCGTTCGTCTTCTCCACCCGGCTGACCCGGCTCACCCGGCAGCTCGCCGTCCGGGACCCCGACCGGGCGCTGGCCCGCGCCGCGGCGACCGAGTCCGGCTGGGCCGGCGGCACCCGCCTGGTCGCCGGGATCGGGGGCTTCGTCGCCACGCACGGCCGCCGCGGCCTGGCCCGCGGCGCGGTCGTGGTGGTGCTCTCCGACGGGTGGGCCACCGACGACCCCGAGGACGTCGCCGAGGCGATGCGGCGGCTGCGGCGGCTGGCCCACCGCATCGTGTGGGTCAACCCCCGCAAGGCCGCGCCCGGCTACGCCCCGCTGGTGGGCGGGATGGCGGCGGCGCTGCCCCTGTGCGACGCCTTCGTCAGCGGGCACAGCCTCGCCGCGCTGGAGCAGGTGGCCGCCGCGGTCCAGGAGGCATAGGAAGCGACACCCACGTCAGCGGGCGGCCGACGTGGGTGTCGCTTCCTGTGCCTGGGGGATCCCTCGGCCGTCAGCCCATCGTCTTCTGGCCGTCGAGGGACTCCCGCAGGATGTCGGCGTGCCCCGCGTGCTGGGCGGTCTCGGCGACGATGTGCAGGAACACCCGCCGGGCCGACCGGCGCGCACCCGGCTGGAACCAGGGCGCCTCCGGCAGCGGGTGCGAGGCGTCGAGGTCGGGCAGCGTGCGCACCAGCTCGTCGGTGCGGGCGGCGACCTCCTCGTAGCGGGCGAGGACGCCCTCGAGCGTCTCGTCCGGCCCCATCCGGAACTCCTCGGCCCACTTCGCCATCTGCTCGGGGTCGTCCGGGCCGGGCATCGACTCCGGGCCCTCCAGGATGAACCGCACCCAGCCGGCCTCCTGCGCGGCGACGTGCTTGACCAGGCCACCCAGGGTCAGCTCGCTGGCCGTCGTCCGCTGCCGGGCCTGCTCGTCGGTCAGGCCCTGGACGGTGTACCGCAGGAAGTACCGGTGGGCGGCGAGGGCCTCCAGCAGGTCCGCCCGCTCCCCGGTGAGGGTGCTCGTCGTGGTGGTCATGGTCTCCGCCCTCCGTGTCCCGGTGGATCCGTCACGGACGACGCTAGGGGCCATTGGTGCCAGTTCCTGTCCTCGATGCCCGACAATCTGGTCGCATGGGCGACACCGGGAACCGCACCCTGCGGCTGCTCTCCCTCATGCAGAACCGGCGGCACTGGGCCGGTGCCGAGCTGGCCGAGCGGCTCGGCGTCTCGCTGCGCACGCTGCGGCGCGACGTCGACCGGCTGCGCGACCTCGGCTACCCGGTCGAGGCCCAGCCCGGGGTCGACGGCGGCTACCGGCTCGCGCCCGGTGCCGCGCTGCCGCCGCTGGTCCTCGACGACGAGGAGGCCGTCGCCCTCGTCGTCGGCCTGCAGGCGGCGGCGCAGAGCGCGATCGCCGGGACGGCGGAGTCGTCGGTGCGCGCGCTGACCAAGGTGGTGCAGGTGCTGCCGCCCCGGCTGCGCCGCCGGGCCGACGCGCTGCGGGCGGTCACCGAGCCGGCCGGCTGGCGCGGGGTCCCGGCGGACATCGACGCGGAGGTGCTGACCACCGTCGCGCAGGCCTGCCGCGACACCGAGCGCCTGGCGTTCGGCTACACGGCGGCCGACGGCGCCCCCACCGAGCGGGAGGTCGAGCCCGCCCGGCTGGTCCCGCTCGGCCGCCGCTGGTACCTGGTCGCCTACGACCTCGGCCGCGGCGACTGGCGCAGCTTCCGGCTGGACCGGGTCACCGCCCCGCGCCCCACCGGCGCCCGCTTCGCGCCGCGGCGGCTGCCGGCCGAGGACGCCGCGGCCTTCGTGCGCGCGGCGATGGGACCGCGAGCGACGCCGGTGGCGGTCGAGGCGGTGGTGGCCGCGCCCGCGGAGCAGGTCCGCGACCGCATCGGCCGCTGGGCGCGGGTGGTGGAGGAGGGGCCGCGGTCGAGCCGCGTGTACCTGGAGACCGACGCCCTGGACTGGCCCGCGTTCGCCCTCGGGTCGCTCGGGGCGGAGTTCACCGTGGTCGGGCCGCCTGAGTTGCGGGACCTCCTGCGCGAGTGGGCGGACCGGTTCGGCCGCGCGGTGGTCGGTATCGATTCGGTTGCGACTGGTCCCGGTGCACCGGCCCCCGAAACCCGGGGCTGACAGGCTCCCCGAACCCGACCCCGTGACGAGGATGGTGCCCGCTCATGCGCTCCACCCGGATGTTCCTCCGCTCCGCCGCCCTCTGCTCCGCGCTGCTCCTCACGGCCACCGCCTGTGGCGGGGACGGCGACGGCGGTGGTGGTGGCGGCGGAGGTGGTGGGGACGGCGAGGCGCCGCGGGTCGCCGCGGTCTTCTCCGGCACCACCACCGACGCCGACTACACCTTCCTCGGCCTCGAGGCGCTGCAGGCGGCCGAGAGCGAGTACGGCGCGGAGACCACCTACTCCGAGAGCGTGGCGGTGCCCGACGCGCAGCGGGTCCTGCGCGAGTACGTCGCCGACGGCTACACCGTCATCTGGACCCACGGCAGCCAGTTCTACGACGCCACCGTCGCCGTGGCCGAGGAGGCACCGGACGTCGTCTTCATCGCCGAGCAGGACACCCAACCCGCCGACGTCCCCGAGAACGTGTGGGTGCTCGACCGGAACTTCCACCTGGCCTTCTACCCGCTGGGCGTGCTGGCCGCGGCCACCACGCAGAGCCAGCAGATCGCCTACCTGGGCGGGGCCACCCTGCCGTTCAGCTACTCCGAGGTGCACGCGGTCGAGCAGGCGCTGGCCGACGTCGGCAGCACCGCGACGCTGACCCCCGTGTGGACCGGTGACCTCAACGACCCCACCCGCGGCCAGCAGTTCACCAGCCAGCTGATCGCCGGCGGCGCCGACGTCGTCCTCGGCTCGCTCAACCTCGGCATGGTCGGCGCGTTCGAGGCGGTCAAGGCCGAGCCCGCGGGCGCCGTCCGGATCACCGCGAAGTACACCGACAAGTCTGACCTGGCCCCCGACCACTACCTGACCTCGGTGCTCTACGACTTCTCGGTCATGCTCGACGAGATCCTGGGCCAGGTGCAGGACGGCGAGACCGGCGGCTACCTCGGCATGACCTTCGAGCAGGGCATCTCGCTGCAGCCGCCGGCCGGTGTCGACCAGGCCGTCATCGACCAGGTCGACGAGGTCGTCGCGGGTCTCACCAGTGGCGAGATCGAGGTCGAGCGCGACGTCACCCCGGTCGAGTGACGGCCGGGCAGCAGCCGCGGGCGGGGGAGGCAGCGCCTCCGCCCGCGGGGCGGGTGCCGCTGTCGATGAGCGGCGTGACCAAGTCCTTCGGGCCGGTCAAGGCGCTCGTCGACGCGGACTTCGAGCTCGCCGCCGGCGAGGTGCACGGCCTGGTCGGCGGCAACGGCGCCGGCAAGACCACCCTGATGAACGTCCTGTACGGGCTGTACCGGCCCGACGCGGGCACCATCCGGGTCGACGGCCGTGAGGTGCACGTGCGGTCGCCGCGCGACGCGATCGGCCTGGGCATCGGCATGGTGCACCAGCACCTGCTCCAGGTGCCCGCGTACACGGTCGTGGAGAACGTCGTCGTCGGCACCAGCGGCGGCTCGGGCGGGCTGCGCGCGGCCGGACGGCGGATCGCCGAGCTCTCCGACCGCTTCGGCCTGGCCGTCGACCCGCGGGCGCGCACCGACCGGCTGTCGGTGGGCGCCCGCCAGCGGGTGGAGATCCTCAAGGTGCTCTACCGCGGGGCGCGGATCCTCGTCCTCGACGAGCCGACGACCAACCTGACCCCGCAGGAGGTCGACGCGCTGTTCGCCTCGCTGCGCGAGATCGTCGCCGAGGGCACCAGCGTCGTGTTCATCTCGCACAAGGTGCGCGAGGTGCTGGCCATCTGCGACCGCATCTCCGTCATGCGCGACGGCCGCCGGCTCACCACGGTCCGCCGCGACGAGACCGACGCCGCGGGCGTGGCCGGGCTGATGGTCGGCGAGCTGGCGGCGGAGCAGTCCACCGAGGTCGCCGCCGCGCTCGGCCTGGCCGAGGTCGGAGCCGTCGCGGCGGAGGCACCGGAGCACGCGACCGCCGGCTCCGCGGTGCGGCTGGCCGTCACGGACCTCGAGGTCGACAACGACCACGGCGTGCCGGCGCTGCACGGCCTGGGCCTCACCGTCCGGGCGGGGGAGGTCCTGGGGGTCGCCGGGGTCGCCGGCAACGGCCAGGTGGAGCTCGCCGAGGCGCTGTCCGGCGTGCGTCCGGTGCGGTCGGGCAGCGTGGCCGTCGACGGCGCCGAGCTGGCCGGCCGGCCGACGCTGCGGTGGCTGGGCGCCGGGGTCGCCTACGTGCCGGAGGACCGCCACCGCGACGGCATCCTCGGCGCGGCGTCGGTCACCGACAACCTGCTGCTCGGCTCCCAGCGCGACCGCGCCCACCGCCGGGCGGGGTTGATCGACTGGCGGGGCGTGCGCGAGCACGCCCGGCGCACCATCGAGCGCTACGCCATCCGGACGCCGGGCCCCGACGCCCCGGCCGCCAACCTCTCCGGCGGCAACATCCAGCGGCTGGTGCTGGCCCGGGCGTTCGAGCGCGAGCCCGCGGTGCTCGTGCTGCAGAACCCCACCCGCGGCCTGGACCTGCGCTCCACCCGCTTCGTCTACGACCGTGTCGAGGAGGCCCGCGACCGCGGCTGCGCCGTCGTGCTCATCTCCGAGGACCTCGACGAGCTGAGCCTGCTCGCCGACCGCATGGTGGTCCTCTACTCCGGCCGGGTGGTCGGGGAGCGCGCCCGCGGGGACTTCGACGCCTACGCACTGGGCCGGCTGATGGCCGGCGTCCGGGAGGATGCATGACCGCCCCCACGGCACCGGCGCAGACCGAGGTGCCGGACGTCCCGCTGCACGGTGGACTGCGGGTGCTGCGCGACCTGCTGCCCTACGTGCTGGCCCTCGTGCTCGCCTTCCTCGTCTCCGGCGTGGTCATGGCGGTGCTCGGGTACGACGCCCTCGGCGCGTTCACCACGATCCTGACGACGTCGTTCAAGACGACGTTCGGCTTCACCGAGACCCTCACCAAGTGGGTCACCGTCGTCCTCCTGGCGCTGGCGTTCACCATCCCGCTGGCCGTCGGCCGGTTCAACATCGGCGGCGAGGGCCAGCTGCTGGTCGGCGGCACCGCGGCGGCCGGCGTCGGCATCGTGTACGCCGACCTGCCGACGGCGGTGCTGCTGCCGCTGGTGCTGCTCGCCGGCGTGCTCGCCGGGCTGCTCTGGGCGGGGATCGCCGCGCTGCTCATGGCGCGGTTCGGGGTGAACGAGATCCTCAGCACCGTCCTGCTGAACTTCGTCTCCTTCCAGGTGCTGGACTACGCCGCCACCGAGGTGTGGGCCGACCCCGCCGCCGGCGTGGCGGCCACCCGGACGGTGGGGGAGTCGGCCGAGCTGCCGGTCCTCGGCGGGCCCCCCGGCGTGCACGCCGGGATCCTGCTGGCGGTGGTGGTGAGCCTGGCGAGCATCGTCGTCACCCGGCGGACGGCGGCCGGCTTCGAGCTGCGGGCCGCCGGGACCAACCCGCGGGCGGCGGCGATCAACGGCATCCGTGTCGGGCGGGTGGCGGTCGTCGCGCTCGTCGTCGGCGGGGCGCTGGCCGGGCTGGCCGGCGCCATCGAGGTGGCCGGCGTCCACGGCCGGGCCATCGAGGGGATGCAGGCCAACTACCTGCTGCTCGGCATCATCGTCGGGCTCATCGCCCGCGGGAACGCGCTGTGGGTGCCGGTGGTCGCCTTCGGGATCTCGATCCTCGAGGTCGGCGCCAGCTCGATGCAGCGCACGGTCGGGGTGCCGGCCGAGATGGTCCTCATCATCGAGGCCCTGATCCTGATCTTCCTGCTCCTGTCCGACGTCATCGCCGGGCGACTCGCGCGGAGGGCCGCGACGTGAGCGAGCTTGCGAGCTCACCCATGGACAGAGCACCGGCGGTCGTGCGGCCGACGAGCGCCAGCGAGGAGGACGCATGACCGAGTTCGAGACCCTGGCCCAGCTCACCGTGATCGCCACGGTGCCCTACCTGCTGGCCTCGCTGGGCACGATGCTCGGCGGGCTGGCCGGCGTCTTCAGCGTCTCGCAGGAGGGCGTCATGGTGCTGGGCGCCTCGGTCGGCTTCCTCGTCAGCTACGGCGTCGGCAGCAACACGGTCGGCATCGTCTGCGCCGCGGCCGTGGGGGCGCTGTTCGGCCTCGTGCTCGGCTGGGCGACGACGTCCCTGCGGCTGGACCAGTTCGTCATCGGCCTGGCGCTGTTCTTCGCCGCGACCGGGCTGGCCGGGCTGCTGTTCCGGGTGGTCGTCGGGCAGTCGGGCACGCAGCCGCTGATCCAGACCCTGCCGCGGGTGGAGATCCCGCTGCTCAGCGACATCCCGGTGCTCGGCACCGTGCTGTTCTCGAACAACCTGCTGGTCTACTTCGCCGCGCTCGTGGCGGTCGGGCTGTACTTCTTCCTGTACCGCACGCGGGCCGGCCTGGACCTGCGCGCGGTGGGGGAGAACCCGAAGGCGGCCGACAGTCTCGGCATCCCGGTCGCCCGGACCCGCATCTGGACGGCGACGGCCGGCGGCGCGCTCATGGCCATCGCAGGGGCCTACCTGCCCATGGTCTACACCGGCACGTTCACCGAGGGCATTGTCGGCGGCCGCGGGTGGCTGGCGATCGCGCTGACCTTCTTCGGCGGGTGGCGGCCGCAGTTCATCGCCGCGGGCGCGCTGTTCTTCGCCGCGATGGACGTCATCGCCCTGCGGGCCGAGGTCGGCGACGTCGGCATCCCGAGCCAGGTGCTGCTCGTGGTGCCCTACGTGGCGACCCTGCTGGTGATGATCTTCGCGTTCCGCTGGGCGCGGGTGCCGGCGTTCCTGGGCAAGAACTACGACCGGGAGAGCCGCACGGCGTGAGCCGCGCACGCCGGGTCGGGGGTGCGGTTCCTGTCGTACCCCCGGCCTAGCGTGCGAGGCGTCCCGGCACGGGAGCGAGTCCCAGGGGAGGTCACCATGACCCGCACCGTCACCAACCTCGACGACCTCGACCTGGAGATCGCCGTCGCCTACATCGCCCTCGGCGTGGCCCGCAGCGCGGAGGCGTACTGCCCGTCGGCGCAGAACACCCGGCTGGTCGAGGAAGCCCGGGCATCGGTCGACGCGCTCCTCGACGAGCGCCTCGCGGCCGCCGCCTGACCTCCGTCCCGACCGCGGCCGGCGACTCGAGCCGCCTGGAGCAGCCCCTCGCGGCCCCCGGTCGCTGAGACGCGTCTCGCCGACGAGCTCCGTCGGCGCTCCATGGGCAGCAGCCCCTGCGGGGGGTCATGGACCCGGCTCCTCGCGTCGGCAAGACCCCCTACCGATCTGTGGACAGCCTTCTGACCTGCGGATTCGGGTGGTCGGAGCCCTCTCGTGGCGATACACTTCGAACGCGTGATCGAAGGCGGCGGGAGGTGTCGTGGACGGCTTGCCGTCGGTGCTCGACGCCGTGGTCGGTGAGGAGCTGGCGCCGTT